>JACDHR010000140.1 GCA_013820915.1 Gemmatimonadota bacterium | reverse complement strand
CGTTACCTTGTTCGAATCTACCTTTTCACTCGGAAGCCTGGCAACCGGCGGGTTCGGGATCGTCGGCGCTGATGCCTCTTCCGGGACCGCTCGACCCGTCTGCCTCTTCGGGAATCATCCTCGCATGGCCCATATAGCATCAGCCGAAATTCGCCTCACGGAGCAGCGAAACCCCGCGTCGGAGGAGATCGACCGTCTCACACCGCTGGAGATCGTGGAGGTCATCAACCGTGAGGACCAGCGGGTCGCGCCCGCGGTCTTCCGCGAGAAAGAAGCGATCGCGCGCGCGATCGAGCTGGCCGAGGCCTCCTTCCGGCGCGGCGGCCGGCTGATCTATGTTGGCGCCGGGACGTCGGGGCGCCTCGGCGTGCTCGACGCCTCGGAGATGCCGCCCACCTATGGCACCGATCCGGAGATGGTGCAGGGGATTATCGCCGGCGGCTACGAGGCGCTGACCCGCGCACAGGAGGGCGCGGAGGACCACCCGGAGGATGGCGCGGCCGCCATCGACGAGCGCGAGGTCGGTGCAAACGACTTCGTGCTCGGTATCGCGACATCCGGCACCACGCCCTACGTTCATGGCGCGCTGGGCCGCGCGAAGGAGCGCGGTGCCACCACCGGCTTCCTGCTCTGCACCCACCCCGCGCCCGAGCACTACGAGAAGTACGACGTCGTGATCGCGGCGCTCGTGGGGCCCGAGGTCGTCACCGGCTCCACGCGCATGAAAGCCGGCACCGCAACCAAGCTCGTGCTTAATACGATCTCGACCGGTGTAATGATCCGTCTGGGCAAGGTGTACGGGAATCTGATGGTGGATCTGCAGGTTACCTGTCAGAAGCTGCAGGACCGCGGCGAGCGCATCGTTGCCGAGATGCTGGAGCTCGACCGCGAGGAGGCGCGTCACCTGCTCGACTGCGCGGGCGGAAGTGTGAAGACGGCGATCGCCATGTACTGGACGGGCGCCGGGCCGGAAGATGCGCGGCAACAGCTTCGCGCCGCCGGCGGCCGCCTGGGCGAGATTCTGGAGCGCTACCGGGTTGCGGATGGCGGATAACCCATTCGCGGGACTGCCTCACCGTCCCTCGCACATCGCGGAGTGGGAGGATCTGCTCGTGCGCTACGAACTGGGCCCTCGCGCGGTGCGCCATGCGGTGGAGGAGGTGGAGGGTGACGAGTCTGCGGCCGCCTCCGGATCGTGGCGCGTCGCGGATCACCTCGCCCACCTCGCGGAGCGGGAGGCCGAGGCCGGCGCATGGCTGCAGGCGCTCCAGCAGGGACAGGAGCTGAAGCCGTGGGCTGCGGCAGAGGCGCACCGCGGGGCATCACGGACCGAGCCGACGTCGGATCTGGAGCGGTATACAGTGCACCGCAACCGGAACTTCGCCCGCGTCCAGCGTCGTGGTGTGGACGTATGGGAGTGGGAGTCCTCGCACGCGCTCTTCGGGGCCGTCACGGCGTTCCAACTGCTCTCGTACCAGGTGCGCCACGACGGACGGCACCTGGCGCGGATCCGGGAGATCCGTCGAGCGGATGCCCGCCCATGCTGATCGCCGGTCTGATGTCGGGAACGTCGCTCGACGGTGTGGACGCGGCGCTCGTCGAGGTGGAGGGGGACACGCCCGAGACACTGCGGTGGGAGCTGGCGGGCTTCCGCAGCGTGCCGTTCACGGAGCAGCAGCGGGCCATGATCCACGGCGCGATCCTGGCCGGAACCGCGGACGCGCTCTGCACGCTGAACGCCGAACTGGGAGAGTGGCTGGCCGCTGCCGTCCTCTGCGTCTGTGAGGAGTCGGGCGTGGAGCTGGAGCGCCTCGACGCCGTCGGCTCGCACGGACAGACGGTGTGGCACCGACCGCCCGATGACAACGGCCGCGGTTCCACGCTGCAGCTGGGCGACCCCGCGACGATCGCGGAGCGCACCGGCGTCCCGGTGATCGCGGATTTCCGCTCTCGCGACATGGCCGCGGGCGGCCACGGCGCACCCCTCGTCCCCTGGGTGGACCAGGTGCTGTTCCGCCTGCCGGATGCAGCGCGCGCCATGCAGAACATCGGTGGGATCGGCAACGTGACATGGGTGCCGCCGCTGGGCTCCGAGCAGAGCGCCTTCGCCTTCGATACCGGGCCCGGAAACGCGTTGATCGACGCCGCCGTAGAGCTTGCCACTTCGGGTCGGATGGTGTTCGACCGGGGCGGTCAGCTCGCCGCGCGCGGCGAGCTGGACGAGGCACTTGTCACGGAGCTGCTGGCTCATCCGTTTTTCCTGCTGGAGCCGCCGAAATCCACGGGCCGTGAAACGTTCGGCCGTCCCTTCGTCGAGCGGGTGATCGGGATCATTCAGCCGGAGGGCGACCAGGATTGGCTGGACCTGATCGCCACGCTGACGGAGCTCAGTGCCCGCTCCGTCGCGGATGCATACCGTCGCTGGATCGTGCCACGCGGGATCGCGGAGGTGGTGGTGACGGGTGGGGGAGCGTTGAATCCTACCCTGATGGGGAGGATCGCCGCACTGCTCGACCCGCTCCCGGTTCGTGACGGCACATCGGTCGGAATCGATCCGGAAGCGAAGGAGGCGGTGGCGTTTGCGATCCTGGCGTGGGCACATCTGTGCGGGATCCCCGCGAACGTGCCCGCGGCGACGGGCGCTCAGGGTCCTCGTATTCTCGGCTCCTACACTCCCGGACGTCGGTTGGGGCGTGTGCCGCTGCATCACAGAAGCTGAGCCGCACCGATGCACCTACGTACTATTCATGCTTCCAGATGGTTGTGGTTGTCCTGGCTGCTGCCGGTGATGATCGGACTGGGTGCGTGTGGGTACCGCCCACCCACCTTCTCCGTGCCGGGGCCGAGCGAGCTGACCACACGGGTGAGGGCGCTGCTCAGCAGCGACGACGAGTCGGCGGCCGAGTACCGTCGGGCACGCGTGGAGCTGGAGGAGATGGGGCCGGAGATCGACACGGTACTGGTCGCGCTTGCCTACGATCCCACCGCACGCGCCGTCGTGCGCGCCAACGCGTTGATGCTCCTCGCGGACCGACGGTCGCACGCGGCACTCTCCACCCTGCGCTGGACGCTGTTGACCTCGAGAGAGGAGATCATGCGCGCAGCCGCGGTGATGGGGCTGCACCGGCTGGCGCCGGACTCGCCCGAGGCGGACAATGCGGTGCGCGGCGCGCTGAGCGATCCCTCCCGCCTCGTGAGGCTGAACGCGCTGCAGGGGATGGACGTGCAGGACGCCACGATGATCCGGGAGCTGGTGCGCAGGGAGCGGGATCCGCAGGTCCACTTCGTGGCCCGGCAGCTTCTGGCTCTCTTCGAGGCGCGCGGAGCCCCGCTCGCCAACGACCCCGGCGGCCTCTATCGGACGACCCTGTTCCAAGGAGAGTCGGGCCTGGTGTATCGACCGAACGCGGGGCCGCCGCAGGCGCGGATCGTCAGCGGCCGGCTCGATCTCGATTCGGGGAACGGCCGCCTCCTCCCGCTCGCCGATGACGTGGAGATGGTGCGAGACGTGCTCCCCGCCTTCTTCTCTCTGGACCGGTCTGCCGTTGTGCTCGAATCCGCACGAAGCATCCTGATCCGGGATCTCGAGACCCGCGAGACGATCTTTGTCGGCCCCGGAGTTGCGCCCCGCCCGATCCCGTTCACCAACGCCATCGTTTTCCTCCGCCAGAGCCCAGAGGGGCCGCGGACCACCGCCGACGGGACCGAGCTCCGCTATGACGTGCTGCGCGTGGAGTTCACCGGCGAGAACCTGCGGCGGATCGGGGAGCTGCGCGTTCTCGCCCGGCCCGACCGCTTCGGGTATGCCTCACCGGTGCGCTGGATGACCGTGGGAGAGACGGGGGATGGGTGGGTGCTGCGCGTGGATGGAGAGCCGATTTTCCAGCGTTCCCACATGTTTGAGATCCAGGAGCCAGCCGAAGACGCGGAGGCTTCCTGAGCGGACGCCGGGGCGTGAGGCTGTGTCGCCGCACCGGGGGCGCGGGATCTTCTCCAGAGGCGATGATAGTGTCGAACTTGCGTTCGGCCAGCCGAGTTTCCGAAAACATATCCGTTATTGCCGGTAGGGTCGCCACACTGCTGCCGGGCGTGTACCTTGGGAAGCGTTCGTTCGGGAGCATGGTAGATTTCGTCGTCGTCGGGCAGATCGCGTGGCGGCCTGAGATATTCCCGGTCTGAGGAAACGGAACGATGCACTACGCGGACTGGATCGTCCTGACGCTCTACATCGGTGTCATCGTCGCGATCGGGGTCTGGGCCAACCGTCGCCAGACGGATACGGAAGCCTACTTTGTCGGGAACCGGAACATGCCGTGGTGGGCCGCCGGGCTCTCCATCATCGCCACGTCGTTCTCGGCGGCCTCCATTCTGGGCGTGCCCGGTTACGCGTTCGCCACCGATATGTGGTATCTCCAGTACACGCTCGGCGACATCCTGGCAGGGATCATTGTCGCTGTGCTTTTCATCCCCTTCTTCCACAAAGTCCGCGGCCTCACGACGGCGTACGAATATCTCGAAGCTCGCTTCGACCTCAAGACCCGTCTTCTCGGCTCGACGCTGTTCAGCCTCAGCGTCCTGCTGCGAGCCGGCACCCTCCTCTTCGGGGCGGCGCTGCTCTTCTCCGCAGTGGTGCCGACGAACCTGATCCCGGGGCTCACCGGGGTGGAGGAAGCCGTCGTGATCTTTGGGGTCGTTGCCATCGTCTATACGGTGCTCGGCGGCATCTCGGCGGTGATCTGGACCGACGTGATCCAGTTCGCGATCATGAGCCTCGGGATTATCGCCTCCATCGCCGTTGTCGTAGTGGGAACCCCCGGAGGGTGGGAGGACGCCTTCGCCGAAGCCGGCGCGGCGGGGAAGCTAAACGTGGTCAACCTGGAGGAGCCAATGGCGCCCCGTGGCCTGGTATCGGCGATCTTCGGCTACGGGCTGCTCGCGCTCTCGCTGTTCGGCACGAACCAGCAGCCGGTGCAGCGCTACATGACGGTGAAGAGCCCGCGCGAAGCGCAGGGAGCGCTCCTCATGGGTGTGGGCGCCGGAGCGATCGGCGTCACCCTCTCGCTGCTCCTCGGGGTCTTCCTCTTCCTCTTCTACGGGCACTTTCCCGCGCTGCTTCCGGCCGACCTCACCCCAGACCAGGTCATGCCGCACTTCGTGAACACGCAGGTGCCGCCCATCCTCACCGGCGCCCTCGTGGCAGCCGTCTTCGCCGCGGCGATGTCGAGCCTCGACTCGGCGCTGAACTCGCTCTCCGCCGCCCTGACAATCGATTTCCTCAAGCGTTTCAACCCGCGTGTGTCGGACGCCGGGCGGCTGACGTTTGCGAAGGTTGTTGTTGTCACGGCCGGAATCCTGGGCATCGCGATCGGGATTTATTCGGCGAGGGCCGAGGCGCCGCTGATCGATCTCATCCTCACCTTCATGGGCTATTTCGCCGGCGGCCTCCTCGGCCTTTTCCTGCTGGGGATGCTGACGAAGCGCGCGAACGGCCACGGCGCCTTCGCGGGGGCGATCGTCGGCACGCTGGTCGTGCTGATGGTGACGCGGAACGACTTCCCGCTTCCCCGGCTCTACGAGTGGTTCGGGATCGAACCGATCCCTTTCATCTGGTCGACAGCAGTGGGACTCGTCGTCACGCTCATCGTCGGTTATCTGGTCTCGCTCTTCGGCCGTCCCGTTTCTCCTGAACATCTCGAGAACACCACCGTGCAATGGACGGTCGTGTGACTCGCGGAGGTCCCATGCAACCTGGATTTCGGCGCTCGGCTCCGTGGACGCATCAGCCCGGCAGTTGCCGGCTGATCACCTCTGCGGCAGCCATCCTCCTGCTGCTCGGCGGCTGTGCCCCTCGGCAGCTCGCCCTCGCACCCGCACCGGGCGAGATAATACTGCCACCCGTGCCGGACCGGACGGGCCCGCTCCGGATCGACGTCGTCTACCCCGGCGAGAACGCCACCGTAACCGCGCGCGACAGCACCTTCATCTTCGGGAGCGTGGGTACGGGAGACGCGACGCTCACCATCAACGGGCACGCGGTCCGCGTGGCGCCCAACGGCGCGTGGCTCGGCTTCCTGCCCGTCCCGCCGGACGGCGTCTACAACCTGGAGGCCTCCGCGCGCGGTGAGACCACGAGTGCGACCCGCACCGTGCGTGTGCCCGCCGTACCCGCCCCGCAGGCGGCCGCCACCGACGACGCACGCCTGCGGATTGTGGAGGGGAGCATCACCCCAAGCGGTGTGTTCACCGGCGTCCGGGGTGAGCAGATCCAGGTGCGGGTCCGCGGCACACCGGGTGGGCAGGCGGCGCTGCTCCTGCCGGACGGGCGCCGGATCCCGCTGAGCGAGCAGCCCGTGATCGACAGGCAGACCGGGTTCATGCTCGACCGCGCCGAGGCGCGGCAGGATCTGGCGGAGTACGCCGGCAGCTTCGCGCTGGATGCCCCGATCCTCGGCACCGATACCGCTGCCACTCCGACACTCTGGAACCGGCCGGGGCACGTGGAAGCGCAGCGGCTGCAACCCGCGCGCAGCGCGGTAATCGAGCTGGTCCGGGGGCGCGACACCGTGCGCGCTCCACTCACCGCTTCGCTCGGGGTGCTGGAGGCCGCCGCGCCGCGCGTCGGCATTGCGGCGACGGAGCGGCCGGACAGTACGGTTATCGGCACCAAGCTGCCGGGGCCGGGCAACCCGTACCAGTGGTTCTTCCCGAACGGCACGCGCCTGGAAATCACCGGGGAAAGCGCCGGCTTTCTGCGCGTGCGCCTGACGGACGAGCTGCATGTGTGGGTACAGGCCGGCCAGGTGCGGCTGCTGCCCGCGGGAACGCCCGCGCCACGCGGCGAGGTCGGCACCATTGAGGTGCGGCCGGAGGCGGAGTTCGCACGGGTCTCGTTTGCCACCACCGAGCGCCTCCCATACCAGGTGCAGCCGGCCGAGCGTGGGCTGACGGTCACCTTCTACGGGGCCAGCGGCCGCACCGGCTTCATGGGATATGGCGGTACCGATCCCTTCGTGGAAAGTGTGCGATGGGAGCAACCCGCGGATGACGTGTACCGGGTTCACATCGATCTGAACCAGCCGCTCTGGGGGTTCCGCGACGGGTGGGACGAGCGCGGCAACCTGGAGGTGCAGCTGCGGCGCCCACCGCCGATCGATCCGCAGAACCCCCTCCGCGGGCTGCGCATCGCGGTGGACGCGGGTCACCCGCCCGGCGGTGCGATCGGCCCCACCCGCCTTACGGAGGCCGAAGCCAACCTGCTGGTTTCGCGGCGGCTGGTCGGCATGCTGCAGCGCGCCGGCGCCGAGGTGATCGAGATCCGGCCGGACACGGCGGTGGTGCCGCTCATCCAGCGGCCGCTGCGCGCAAACCAGACCGACTCACACATCTTCGTGTCCATACACTTCAACGCGTTCCCGGACGGGGTGAACCCTTTCGAGAACCACGGCACGATTGTCTTCTACTACTGGCCGCACTCGCGGGAGCTCGCTCGCCACTTCCAGCGCGAGTTGCTCGCGGAGCTCGGCACGCGTGACCGCGGTGTACGATTCCAGGACCTCGCGATCCCGCGTACTCAGTGGATGCCCGCGGTGCTCACGGAAACGGAGTTCATGATGATCCCGGAGATCGAGGCCGCCCTCCGCGACCCCGGCGTGCAGGAGCGCATCGCCAGGGCGCACCTGCGCGCGATCGAGAGCTTTCTGCGGGAGAGCGCGCGACGATGAGTTGGAGCAGGTTCACATCCGTAGGCCTTTACCTGCTGCTGTTCCTCGCGCCTGTCGGCTCTCCGGCGGGCGCTCAGCTTCCCCCCGATGTGCGCTGGTGGAGCTACGAAACGGAGCACTTCCGCGTCCACTACCACGAGGGACTGGAGCCGCTCGCCCGCCGCGCCGGAGACCGCGCGGAGACCGCGTACGCGCTCCTCAGCGAAGCGTTCGTCGATCCGCCCGGAGGCAGGATCGACCTGGTGGTCTCCGACAACGTCGACTTCGCCAACGGGTACGCCACTCCGCTGCCGACCAACCGGATCGTCGTCTTCGCGCACCCGCCGGTGGATGAACCGTCGCTCTCGTTCTTCGACGATTGGCTCCAGCTGGTCATCACGCACGAGCTGACGCACATCTTCCACCTGGACCACGCGCGGGGCGTGTGGCGGCCGCTGCGCCGCGTGTTCGGACGCACCGCGTTCTTCTTTCCGCAAGTGTATTCGCCCGGGTGGACGGTGGAGGGGCTCGCGGTGTTCTACGAGTCACAGCTCACGCGCGCCGGACGCATCCGCGGCACGCACTTCGAAATGATGCTGCGGACCGCGGTCCTTCAGGACGCCTTCTTCTCCATCGACCGCGCGACCGGCGCGCGCGCGTCCTGGCCGGGCGGTCATACGCGCTACATCTATGGATCACTGTTCATGGCGCACCTGGCCGACCGCCACGACACGGACCGGGTCGCCGCCTTCGTGCGCGAGGTGGGCGGGCAGATTCTGCCGTATCGGCTGAATACCGCGGCGAGGCGGGCGTTCGGGGTCACTTTCACCCGCGCCTGGGGCGAGTGGGAGGAGTCGCTTCGCGAGCGCTACGGCGGACTTGCGGACTCGCTCCGTGCGGCAGGGCTCACGGAGCCGGAGGTGCTCACGCGCGAGGGGGAACTCGCCCTTCACCCCCGCTTCGCGCCCGACGGAGAGCGGATCGCGTTTGTCTCGCGGACCGGGCGTGAGGAGCCGTCTACGCGCGTCATCCACCCTGACGGACGCCAGCAGGTGCTCGCGCCACGATCGACGCTCGGCCCCGTGAGCTGGTATGGGGGCGCGGACGCGCTGCTCACGGCTCAACTCGAGTTCCGGGACCGCTACCGGATCCTCTCGGACCTCCACCGCATTACGACCGATCGGGGAACAGAGCTGCTGACCCGCGGGGCGCGCATCCAGGAGCCCGATCTTCACCCCGACGGCCGCCGCGCCGCGGCGATCGCCAGCGCGGCGGGAACGAACATCCCCGTGATCGTGGAGCTGGAGACGGGGCGGATTCGCCCGCTCGCCCAGCCCTCGCTGGATACGCACTGGGCGGCCCCGCGCTTCTCGCCCGCCGGCGACCGGATCGCGGTGGCCCGATGGGAGACGGGCGGCTTCTTCAACGTGGTGGTGCTCGATTCCGTCGGCACGCTCCTCCACGAGCTCACCCGCGACCGGGCGGTGAACACGAGTCCGGCGTGGTCGCCCGATGGTCGCTATCTCCTCTTCTCCTCGGATCGCACCGGGATCACCAACCTCTACGCTCACGACCTGGACTCGGGAGAGCTGCTCCAGGTGACGAATGTGCTGACCGGCGCATTCCAGCCGGATGTGTCGCCGGATGGCCGCTGGATCGCCTTCTCCTACTATTGGGGCGACGGGTACCACATCGCGCGGATCCCGTACGACCCGGTCTCCTGGCGAGCCGCGCCCCCGGTTCGCGCCGCGGTCGAAGCGCCGGGTGCCGCCGTAGTAG
>JACDHR010000139.1 GCA_013820915.1 Gemmatimonadota bacterium | reverse complement strand
CACGGAGCTGCGGATGACCTCGCCGCTCCCGCGCTCGGTGGGCTACACGTACGACCATCACATGAACCTCACCTCGCTGCGGGACCTGAACGGGCAGATCACGACGATCACCTACAACAACGACGCGCTCCGCACGGGAGAGCGGCTGCCGAGCGGGATGGCGAGCGGTCATCAGTACTCCTCAGTGCACCGCACGATCGAGCGGAGCTACACCGTGGGCCAGGTACAGGAGCGGCTCGGCACGCTCTACTCGCACGATGACCGGGGCTTCGTGGGCAGCCAGCGCCGTGCGGCGCGCGACTCGGTGCGCAGCTTCACGTACGGCAAGAACGGGCGGTTGAGCCGCTACCGGGACGAGTACCACGAGCCGACACGGTACCAGGAGTGCGGGCCGGAGATCATCAACGCGGATGGGGAAGTCTGCGAGCCGACCTCGGGAGGCGGGGTACATGTGATCAGCTCGACGCAGCACAGCTACGACGCGGTCGGCAACCCCACGGAGGGTAACGCGGTGGTCAAGACCGGCAACCGGCTGATGAGCGCGAGTGGGACCGCATACGCCTATGATGCCGATGGCAACATGCTGCTCCGGCACCTGCCGAACGTATTGCATCAGGAATTCACCTGAAATTCATCAGGAATAGTTTGGGCCAGCTCCAGACGGTAACGACGAGCGGGATCTACGGCAACGGGACGACGATCTACCGCAACGTGGTGGGGCTCATGAACGCGAACAACCAGCTGGTCAACGAGTACAGGTACCAGCCCTTCGGCGGGCACGAGCATGTGCGTGAAGGGCTTGCGAGCACGCTGATGAACTGGGGGCGCGAGTACGACCGGGAGAGTCACCTGCTGTACGTGAGGAACCGGTAGATGGCGCCGGGGCTCGGCCGCTTCATCAGCGAGGACCCGATTCATCCGGCGGACGGGATCAACCTGTATGCGCATGCGGTGAACGACATCGGTGGACAACACGAATCCTTTTGGGCTCTGTGTAGACAACAACGCGGCCAACGGGTCGGCAGCGTAGCGCTGCCGACCCGTTGTTCTTCCTGTGATCCGCGCACTCAGAATACGCGGACGTTGATGTACCGCCGGGGGTTCTCACGGATATCCTCGGCCAGCACGTTGAGGTTCGCTGCGGCCTGGTTGAGGTTGTTGTATAGCTCCTCGTCGCGCGAGAGCCTGCCGAGCGTGCCCTCGCCGCGGTCCATCCGCCCGAGCACGCTCTCCAGCGAGCTGCTCGCACGATCCAGCGAGGCGACCGTGACATCGAGGCGCGCGGTGATCGAGTCGATCCGCGCGACGGAGCGCGCCAACTCCGGCCCAGCCGTTGCCTGCTCCACGCCGGTGGCGGATCGGCGTAGCGACGCGCTCAGAGCCGCCAACTCCTGCCGCTGCTGAGCCGCGAGCGCCGACATATCGGTCAGCATCCTCTGCATCTCCACCGCGCTCGCGCCCACCGCACCCACCGTCTGGTCCGAGAGCATGGTCTGCATGCGCACCAGCACGTCGTCCGCTCGCGTGCCGAGCTCACCCGCCGTGTCCATCAGCCCCGCGCCGGTGACACCCGGCATCACGGCGCCGCCGCGAAGTGCCTCCTGCGAACTCCCCGGGATGATCTCGGCCACCGTGCCGCCCAGCAGGCCGGAGGAGCGTAGCGCCGCCCGTGAATCCGCCGGGACGGGGTACGCGTTCTGCAGCTCCATTAGCACCGCCACCCCGCCCGGCGCGATGTCGAAGCCGCGGACGCGGCCGATGTTCACACCCAGCATCTGCACCGGATCGCCCCTGCGGATCCCGCTCGCGTCGGGGACCACGGTGGTCACCGTGTAGCGGTTGCGCAGCGTGCTCACGTCCGT
Source organism: Gemmatimonadota bacterium (assembly GCA_013820915.1). Lineage (GTDB taxonomy): Bacteria > Gemmatimonadota > Gemmatimonadetes > Longimicrobiales > Longimicrobiaceae > JACDHR01. The sequence continues at coordinate 7,623 of JACDHR010000139.1, read as the reverse complement.
AAGAGTGAACAGCGCGATCACGACCGCGATGAAACCGATCAGGACGAAGAAGCCTACCTGCACCTCGCGGCGAGCCGACGGGCGCGGGGCGGCCGCCATCATGTCCTCCATGCGTGCGGACTCCGGCGCGTCAGCACGCCCGTTCGAGCCTCGAACCCTGTTCTTGATCATACCATCTCCAATGTGTCCAGCGACTCCATGTCAGCCTCCAACCCCAGGAACCCGCGGATCATGGGGTCTCTACTTTCGCGAAACTCGAAGGGTGTGCCCGTGAAGCGGACCTTGCCACTCTCCAGCACCGCTACCCGGTCCGAAATACCCAGTGCGCCCTCGATATCGTGGGTCACGATCAGCGAGGTAATCCCCAGCTCCTCCGCCAGGCGGGCGATCAGGCGGTGCACCACACCCGAGTTCATCGGGTCCAGCCCGGTGACCGGCTCGTCGTACAGCAGGATCTCGGGGCGTCCGATGATGGCGCGGGCCAGCCCCACGCGCTTGCGCATCCCGCCCGACAGCTCGGACGGGAGCTTCGGCATCACCGCGCCCGGGTCGAGGTTCACATGCTCCAGTGCATCGACTACACGCTCGACGGTCTCCGCGCGCGGCAGCCCTCGGAGCTCCCGCTCCGCAATCCCCTGCACCACGTTCTCGAACACGGTCATCGAGTCGAAGAGCGCCGCGTTCTGGAATACATATCCTACTTTGCGGCGAATCCGGTGCAGGACACGAGGGCCACCGTGGAAGACGGACTGGCCGTCGATCCGCACGTCGCCCCGGTCCGGTGTGATCAGCCCGATCGTGGTCTTCAGCAGCACACTCTTCCCCGTGCCCGAGGGTCCGAGCACCGCGAGCGTCTCCCCGGTGTTCACGGTCAGGCTCACGCCGGCGAGCACCGGCGCGTCGAACGCTTTATATAATCCCTGATATTCGATCATGAGGCCCTCGTTCGCTTTACAGACCGCATCAGTTCAGGAGCAGCGGCGGGAATGCCGCGTCCAGGAACAGCACGGCCAACGTCATGAACATTACCGACGACGTGGTCGCCTTCCCCACCCCTTCCGCGCCGCCACGGGTACGGAACCCCATGTGCACGGCGACGAACGGAATCACGAACCCGAAAACGAGCCCCTTGGACAGCGAGTAGAACATGTCCCAGTTGTGCCAGTAGAGACGGGCCCCATAGAAAAACGCCTCGGGCGCCAACCCCGCGGAAAGCTGAGCCGCGACCATCCCGGAGAACACTCCGATGGTATTGGCGATCCCCACGAGGATCGGAACCACGATGACCCCGGCGATCACGCGCGGGGCGGCGAGCACGCGTACGGGGTCACGCCCCAGGGAGTGCATGGCGTCGATCTGCTCGGAGACCTGCATGGTGCCGAACTCCGCGGTGATCCGCGCGCCCACGCGGCCGATCAGCACGATCGCCGTCAGCACCGGGCCCAGCTCCAGAACGATGCTGGAGGTGACGACGCTGCCCAGGATGTACAATGGAATGGCGCCAGTGAACTGGTAGCCGCCCTGCTGCGAGGTGACGACCCCCGCCAGCATCGCGGTGATCATCACGATCGGCAGCGAGCCGACCCCCATCCAGTACATCTGCCCGACCACCTCACGGAAGGATACCCGGCCACGGAAGAGCGCGGTCAGGATCCCCCAGAGCAACATTCCCATCTGGCCCGCATGCCCGGCAACCCGCTCGGCCACCCGGCCGACTGCGGCCAGGCTCCGGACGAACGGGCCCGCGGGGTACGCTGTACGACCGGCATCGGGATATTGTTTCCCGGAAGCCGGGCTCTTCATCTCAGTCTGCATCAGTGCGATCAACTCGGAAAGCGCCCTATCGGATGCACCAGCGGTGCGAGCGGCGCAACGTCATGGAGGTGCGGCCACATGGCGCGTCTGCTACGATGGCCAGGTATCGGTACGCAAAGCACCGCACAAAGGTCCCGTCATGCCCTGCTTACGCTTCGTATCATCAAGCGGCTCGGGGCGTTGGCACGGCTAATCCGCCGCGATCTCACCGCTCAAGGGGAACTCGGGTGCCGCAGCCCTGCCGGTATAACACCGGCTCGCTCGCCACCGCTCCAGCAGCGTCTCCGCCTCGTCGAGCAGAAGCGCGTGGAACTGCTCCGCCTCACGGAGGCGGCACTTCCCCTCCTCCAACTCCGGCGGGAGCGACACCTCCGCCTCGGCAAGCAGGGCACGCATCGTCTCCCAACGCCGCTGCGCGGAGTGGAGCATCCGCTCCCACGCGTCAGGCCGCATCTGGTAGAAGTCCCGCCGGTCACCCAACGTGCCGGTACGCTCCAGCAGCCCGCACTGCTCCAGGAGCCGCGCGTTGGTGCTCACGGAGGCCTTGCTGACCTGAAGCGTTTCCGCCAGCTCATCGAGCGGGCAGGCGTCCTTCGCGAGCAGCAGGAAGCCGAAGATGCGGCCCGCGCTTCGGGGAAGACCTTCGGCTTCCATGAGCATACCCATACGCTCGACAAACTGCTGAACGGACTCGTGCATCGAACCTCCACAATATCGGGGGAACATCGCTGGTGGAGTATACCTGCTTCCAGTTGTTCAGTCAATACTGAACGATTGGAACAACCTTGGCTCCCCGTGCCGCACCAGCGCCCGCGCTCGCGCGTGCGGCATGGGTTTCGCGCTCGCGGCTTCCATCAACATGTACACACTGCTCCTCTTCGTTCTGATGCAGGTGCCTGCCGGCACCCTTCCCGGTCTCCTCATCGAGCGGAGGCTGGCCGAGGACATGCCGCTCGCGCTAGGCGACACGCTGCGCCTGCGGCCGCTGGATGGGGACGCGCGGATCTTTGTCGTGGAGGGGATTTTCGAGCGCGCGGCGGACCCCGCGCGCATCGCTCGCAACGAGTACGAGGTACGTCTTCACCTGCCGGACCTGGAGGCAATGCTGCCCGCCGGTGACCGGGTAGACCGCTTCGCGCTGGTTCTATCTCCCGGCGCCTCCGCCGATTCGGCGGCCCGTTGGATCGAGACCCTGGCCTTCGGTACCCGCGCGTACCCCACGGCCGAGCTGGTCGAGGAGTCGAGTGCCACCTTCCGGGTGATCAGCCGCTTTCACGAGGCGATCGGGGTGGTGACGATCCTCGCGAGCGCGATCTTTCTGCTCTGCGTGATGATCATCCGCGTGGACGAGCGGCGGCCGGACATGGGGATGCTGCGCCTGATCGGGGTATCGCGCGGCACCGTCTTTCGCGCCATCGTTCTGGAGGCGGTAGGCATCGCCGTGCTGGGGAGTGTGGCGGGAGCGGCTTTCGGCGTGGTGGTCGCGTGGATCGTCAACGCGTACTACATGCGCTTCTACGATACCACGCTGCAGTTCGCGCTGGTCACACCACGGATTGTCATACTCGCCGGGCTGCTGGGGCTGGGGCTGGGAGCTGTGGCGGGTGCGCTCGCCGCGCTCCGGGTAGTGCGGCTCGCCCCGCAGCGGATGGGGGAGCGATGATCGTCGGCATTTCGATCCGCTCGCTCTTCCGGCGGCGAACCCGCACCGTGCTGGCGCTGGCCGGGATCGCGATCTCCGCGGCGTTGCTGCTGGACATGACCATGATGGCAAGCGGCCTCACCCGCTCGTTCGAGGAGCTGATCGGCGCGCGTGGATACCAGCTCCGGGTCGCGCCGCGTGGAACGCTGCCGTTCGACAGCGAGGCGGGGATCCCGGACGCACAAGCGATGACACGCCGGATCGCAGCCGTTCCCGGCGTCCGGTCCGTGGCGCCGGTGCTGGGAGCACAGCTCTACCGGGTGGAGGAAGAGATGGTGATCGAGCCGATCTTCACCACCGGGCTGATCGGCGGCGCCCAGTTCCTCTACCGGCTCGTGCGCGGGGAGGATGCGGGCGAAGGAGAGGTGGTAATCAGCGAGCCGCTGGCGGAGGCTTACGGGCTCGATCGCGGGGATCAGATTACCCTCGCCGCGGAGCTGGACCCCTCGTTGGGCCGGCCGCGCGAGATGCGAAGCTACCTTGTCAGCGGGGTCGGCGACTTCCTCTACGACGCCGCGGGGCAGCGCTCGATCGCGATGCCGCTGACCGAGGTGCAGGCGTTGACGCGGCGGCCGGACCAGGTGTCGCTCTTCGCCGTCGCGGCCGTGCCGGAGGTGAGCGACGACAGCCTGGCCTTGGAGATCCAGCGCGCGATCCCCGAGGTGTCCGTGTACTCCACGCGGGAGATGCTCGCCGAGATGGACCGGCGGCTGCTGTACTTCCGACAGCTCGCCACCATTCTCGGGAGCGTGGCCCTCGTGGTCACCGCACTGCTGGTCTCGACCATCATCACCATCGGGGTGCGCGAGCGGTTCGGCGAGATCGCCACGTTGCGCGCGATCGGCCTGCGGCGCGGGCGGCTGCTGCTGGGGATCATGGCGGAGGGGCTGGTGCTTGCGGTGATCGGCTGCCTCCTCGGCCTCCCGCTCGGGCTCTGGGTTGCGCAGCGGCTGGACCGCATCCTGCTCGCCTTCCCCGGGATCCCGGCCAACGTGTCGTTCTTCGTCTGGGACGCCGAGCGTGTCGCGCTCGCCCTGCTGCTGGTGGCGGGCGTCGGCGCGCTCGCCGGGCTGCTCCCTGGCTGGAACGCCGTACGCACCCCGCTGGGCCGGGCGCTCCGGGAAGAGGCGGAGTGAGAGCGATGGCGAAAGCCCGTGCCGAGAGGAGAATCGCCGGCAGCTGCGGCACCCGCGACCGGAGCGATTCGTGAACCGTACCGAGCCGGCGATCCGGACCCGCGGGGTGGTGAAGGACTACCCGTACGCCGGCTCCGCCGTGCGCGCGCTGCGCGGCGTGGATCTCAGCGTGGCGGCGGGAGAGTTCGTCGCGATCGTTGGCCCTTCGGGATGCGGGAAGAGCACGCTGCTCAACCTGCTGGCCGGGATCGACGACCCCACGGAGGGTGAGATCGAGCTCCTCGGGCGCTCGCTGACGACGCTGAACGAGGGCGAGCGCTCCGCGCTGCGGCTGCGCGAGGTGGGCTTTATCTTCCAGCGCTTCCACCTGCTGGCGGTGCTCACCGCCGCCGAGAATGTGGAGCTGCCGATGGCGGAGGCCGGCGTTCCGCGCGGCGAACGACGGGCGCGCGCGCGGGAGCTCCTGGAGTACGTAGGTCTGGACGACCGTCTGGGTCACCGCCCACCGCATCTCTCGGGCGGTGAGCAGCAGCGGGTGGCGATCGCCCGGTCGCTGGCCAATCGCCCGCGGCTCCTCCTCGCCGACGAGCCCACTGGCGAGCTGGACGGCCGCACTGGGGAAGAGATCATCACGCTCTTCGAGCGGCTCAACCACGAGCAGGGGATGACCCTCGTAACCGTTACGCACGACCCGTCCGTAGCCACACGCGCGGGTCGGGTGGTGGAGATGCGGGACGGGCGTGTGGTAGGGAGTGAAACGCCGCACTCGCGAGCACCATAGTGCAGCGTCCGGACGAGCGGCGGACTCACCCCAGCAGCCCCACCCCCCACACCACCATCCCACCGCCCAGCGTGACCCAGAGGTTGTCGTCCGGGGGGAGGTCAGCCAACTCCAGGGCGGATGCGGCAACGGCACCGGCGACGGCGGCGCCCAGGCGCACCTCGGGGATCAGGAGCCCGACAAGCAGGCTCACCGCGAGAGCCGCCGCCGCTCCCTCCCAGCTCTTGCCGGATGCCGTGCGATGCCGCCCCCAGCGCCGCCCCACCAGCGCGGCCGAGGCATCGCCGAGCCCATTGTAGAGCATCCCGGCGACCGCGACCGGCTTGGGCAGCAGCACCACCGCGAGCGCGTAAGCCACCGCCATGTACGTGGCGCCGGTCAGCCTGCGCCGCTCGCGCGGCCGCAGGAGGGTGCGCGTGCGTCGCAGGAAAAGGTACCGCGGCCCGCGCGTGCGCAGCCGGAGCAGGTCGATCACGAGTGCGAGCACGGCCGCGGGCACCAGCACCGCGAGCGCCACCGGGCGTGGCACCAGCCAGACGAGGAGCGGCAGCCCGACCGAAGCGATGTGGATCGCCTTGCGGTAGACCTCCCGCCGCATCCCCACCGCACGTGGCGACGGTGCAGCACGACCGGCCGATGAGTCCGTCAGCGCTCGCTCGCTCCGTAGAGTCCGTGATAGATCGCGATGTTGCGCGTCAGAATCTTCACGTAGTCGCGGGTCTCGCGGAACGGGATCCGCTCCGTAAACAGCTCCTCGTTCCCGTATTCCGGGTAGCGCTTCCACTGCTCCACGCGGTGCGGACCGGCATTGTAAGCGGAGAACACCGAGGGAAGCGAGCCGTCGTAGGCGCGGACCTGGTCCGCCAGGTAGCGGGTGCCAAGGTGCACGTTGATCTCGGGCTGGAAGAGAAGCTCCTCGTCCCAGCGCGCGATCCCCACTCCCGCTGCCACCATGCGGCCGGTCTCCGGCATGACCTGCATGAGCCCGCGTGCACCCACGGGCGAGGAGATCCGCGCGCTGAACAGAGATTCCTGGCGGGTGAGCGCGGCGACCATGAACGGATCGAGCCCTCTCTCGAGCGACTCGGCCTCGATGACGTCGCGGTAGGGGAAGGGATAGAGGATGCGGATCAGGCGTGGGTTCATGTTCGGATCCTGCCGCTGCATCTGCAGCCCGAGCCGGATCCCGCGCACGCTATAGCCGCGCTCGTTCAGCGCCTCGGCGAGCGGATAGGTGAGGTTCCGGTCGTTCCCGACGCTGCGCACCAGGCGGTCGGTCTCCGCGTCGGCCTCGTCGTAGAGCCCGGCGTCGCGCAGAAGGTCCACCGCGCGCATCCAGCGATCGACGCGGGTGCGCGCCGCGGGTTCGACCTGCGGCGCGGCAGCCATCGGGATCGGCCAGAAAGGTTCACCCAGGTGCTCGGCGGAGCGCAGCGCGTAGTACGACATCGGCTCACGCGCGCGGACCTCGCGGTACCGGGCGGCTGCTGCGGCACGGTCGCCCGCGGCCTCGGCAGCGCGCCCCGCCCAGTAGGTGGACTGGAGCCAGAGCTGTCCCTGTGGATAGCTGCTCCGGTACTCGTTCCAGATCCGAGCGGCGTCCGCGTAGTCACGCTCCAGGTAGGCCATGCCCGCCAGCCGCATCAGCGCCAGCCCCGCACGGTCGATGTCGCGAAATCCGTCGGCCACACGGCGATACGCCTGGCGGGCTCTCGCCATCTCCCCCGCGTCGTGATGCAGGTCGGCCACCAGATACAGCGCTTCCGCTCCCTGCTGAGTACCGGGGAAGCGTTCCGCGACCTGCAGGTACGTAGTGCGTGCCTGCGAGCGACGGCCCGCCCGGTACTGCGCCCTGCCGGAGAGATAGAGCGCGTCGGCCGCAATGTCTGCCGATCCCGCCGCGAGCGCACGCAGCGCGTTCTCCGCCTCGACGAACGAGCCCGTGTCGAACAGCGCCCGCCCCACGGCGAGCTGTACGCTGCGCCGCTCCGCCTCGGTACCGGACCCGGACGCGAGCCAGGCGCGATATCTCTGCAACGCGCGGCGTTTCTCGCCGTGGCGGTCATACACCCGGGCGACCGCCAACCGATCCTCAGCGCCCGGGCTGCCCATCTCCTCCAGCTCGCGCGCCGCCTCCAGCGCCGCGCGGGTGCCTGGCGCAGCGCCAACCGCGGTGCGTAGCTCCGCAC
>JACDHR010000494.1 GCA_013820915.1 Gemmatimonadota bacterium | reverse complement strand
TCTTCCGCGTCTACGGCAGGCGCAGCGGGAGCGGCAGCTACCTCCTCCTGGCGACGGTCACCTCCTGCGCCGAGGGCCGCTGCCGCTACACCGACCTCAACGTCGCCTCCGGACAGGGCTACGACTATTACGTGGCCACGGTGGACCAGCGGACCGACCGTGAGACCCCCTCTGAGAGCGCCGTCCAGGTGGACGTGCCGCGTATGGCGCCGCCCGCCGCCCCGCGCCCGGACACCGTGGTCGCCCTCGACAATGCTCTCTATCTGCGCTGGCTTCCCCCCGCAGACGCGGCGGACGACGCCATCTGGAAGTACCAGGTTTACCTCGTCGAGCTGAACGACAACAGCGCGCAGTCCGTCCTCTACCAGGTGGGAGGGACGGACGCGACCGGCTTCCTCGATCTGCGGGCGACCAACGGCGTCGAGTACAGCTACCGCATCGCGGCGGTGGACTTCGACGGCCACATCAGCGAGATGAGCCCGCTGCTGCGCGGCGTCCCCCGCCCCGACTACACCGCCGAGGTGATCTACGCCTTCGCCGACCGCGCGGAGCGCAGCGGCTTCCGCTTCGTGGCCTCGGACGACCTGGACCCGATCGTCCCGGGCACTTCGGCCGAGGCGCATTGGAGGCTGGAGATCGCCGACGGCGAGTGGATGGTTCGCCCGCTGAACGGCGCGGAGATCCACCCCACCGGCGTCTTCACCACCGCGCTCACCTGCGGCCCGCGCAGCGACGCGGATTGTGTGTCGGTGGATCAGGCGCCGGCCGGCGGGTACGGCACGAACCCGGTGCCGGTATTCTCCGAGTATACCTACCTGCTGCGCGTCCCCGGCGCGAACGCCCCCCGCTACGCCAAGCTCCGCGTGACGCTGCGGGGCAGCGATCAGAACGGCCGGCTGATCGTCTTCGACTGGGCGTATCAGACGCGGCCGGGCGTGCGCAGCCTCTCGATGATGGAGTAGAGAGCGGAATCCCTCCTCGTCCATAGATCGCGAACTAGAAAGCGGAAATGGCGAGCAACCGCACGGCAACCGAGGTTGCTCGCTGCTCACGATGCGGTAGAGAGGCTAGTGTGGCGGGTGTAGTGGAGGAGAGTTCTTCGATCTGCGGGGGAGCCTCTTGCGTGGGAGTAGCCCTTCGATAAAATACGGTACAGGTCCGTCATACGAAGGTGCGGCTGTCCCGCCCCTCTGGAACTTACCCTGATCCTGCTTGAGAGCGCATGTGTGCACCACGACCGTCACCGGCTGAACTGGAGGAACTACACGAGCTGACCCGGATGTACCGTCACAAGTGTAATTTCCAACGCCTTACGAATGACAGCCGTCCGTCTGTCGCGCGCCATGCACACGAGCAGCTAAGGGAGATTTGTGGCTTGAGGTCGTTGTGCATTCTGAACAGTCTTTCCCCCGTATTTCAAGAACGATACATCAACAGGTTCTTTGCATAGTGACTCAATACCTCTCCAGAGCCGGCTTCGTGTACGCGAAGCCGGCTCTGGAGCCATGGCATGAATCAGTCGTTCGGCGCGTGCAGCACCCGGACGCGATTCCCCACCCAAGCAGAAGAGAGCATCGGATGAAGCAGGCGAAGAACTGGCGCGCCATCGCCGATAATGCACTCGACGAGTACCGGGCGGGCACCATAGAAGGGTACTCGCCATTCTGCAATCTCAAACAAGCGATCGAAACGGGCGGTATAGAGCTCAATGCTGACGAAACTGAGGACCTGCTCGACGTTCTTCGGACCTACAACTATCGCGGACGTGACTATTCCCAGGCCGACCATTGCCGAATGATGCGGCTGTGGCTGGGTCACATCCTGGTCATCAATCGTACCACGCCTGCCTCGATCCTCAGGCAGCTACTCCGAGAGGTTGGGGGAGAATTGCCCGAGGTAGTGCGAAAGATCGGACGCCAGCCGTGTGCTGGACGCGATCTCCAAGAAGCTGCTAGCGAGTTACTCTCTGGCAGAAAGCAAATCGCTTTCGAGGCTGCGCGACCACTCCGGCATCCGCCGTGTCCGTATTGTCGCAGGGAACTGGATCGGACACCTAGACAGCAGGCGAAATGTCCCCACTGTGGTGAAACGTATCGTGTTCGGAAAACCCAGATGCTCTTTTATCCCCGGGTTGTGCTGACGAGAGATGAAGCAATAGCGTGTGATCTGTTTGTCTACCTACAATCGCAGAAAGGTCCACGTGGGCTGATCAGTGAGCGAGATTACCATGACACGAGGGAAAACCTAGCTCTGCGTCTTGGATACGAACCGACCCCCAAAGTAGTTCTCTGTGCTCTCATGGAGACCATCTACCGTATCGCTCCACAGGTGAACAATCTCCAGATCGGAGAGAACTTTCGCTTTTTCCTTCATCACGAGGATAATGATGCGATCAGCCTGCTGCGTGAGGTCCGCAGAGCAGAACTCCTCGCATTTCAGCATGATCGTGTGAAGAAGGTTCAGATATTCACGGAGGCTGACGCTTGCCAAACCTGTCGTTCACATCGTGGATGTCTTCTGACGATTGAGGCTGCGTTACGCGATCAGCCTCTCCCGCATCAATCATGCAGCAACTGGAGCCGGAACACGGAGCCGGGTTTTTGTCAGTGCCGTTATGTACCGCCGCCGAAAACATAAGCAGTGCATCAGTTCTCGGTCCGGTACTTATGGTGGGGCGTGAGGCGGCAAGCACTAAGATGCCAGGGAGAAGCGCTGCAGGCGCACGTGGTCCTTTCGTATCGTCGAGCATTCGTGACCATTCCGAGTAAAGCGCTTATCTGGCATGCCATTGACCACCGCCCGTAAACGTTGATAGGGCGTTGTGCCATGGTTGAAATCGACGGTGAAACCCTGACGCTCGAGGCGATCGAGCGGTTGGCGTACCAGCCTGACACTCGGGTCGCACTGGCGCCTGCCGCGCACGACCGGATCCGCCGCTCGCGGGCGGTGGTCGAGGCTGCGGTCGAGGAGGGGCGGGTGGTGTACGGGGTGACGACCGGCTT
>JACDHR010000138.1 GCA_013820915.1 Gemmatimonadota bacterium | reverse complement strand
GCGGATACCCCCGCTACCGCAGTGACGCCGATCGCCACGCGGTTCGTGCCCACCACATCGCGCAGCGTCGGCATCCGATCGCGGAATACGGCGACAAACGGCTCGTCTGCATAATCATTCATCCAGAGCGTCCACGGTTCGACGATGTCCAGGCGGGTGCGGAGCGGAACGTGGATCGTCTCCAGAATGCCGCGCTGCACCGGGAGCAGGTGCGGGGTGAATACCAGCTCCGGCGACGCGCCGTTGCCCAGCGCCCGCACCTGGTCGCGCATCTCGGCGAGGTGGCGGTGTGTGTTGCCCACGGCGTAGGCGCGAAAATCTTCCGCGACCTCCGCGAACAGCAGCTCCCGCTTCGGTGAGCGCCCGGCTCCCGTCACGCCCGAGGCGGCGCTGATCATCACCGGCCCGGCGACCATGCCGCGGCGGAGCAGCGGTGCGAGCGCGAGTATCGCCGCCGTCGGGTAGCAGCCCGGGTTGGCGATCACACCGGCATCGCAGATTCCGGCGCGGTGCAGCTCCGGCAGACCGTAGACGGCTTCCCTGCCCCAGGAAGGCGTGGTCACCCCCGGCACCCGAAGGTCGGCGGAGAGATCGACGGCACGCACGCCCTCGGCGCGCGCCCGCGCTACCCAGCGCAGCGACTCGCCGTGCGGGAGGCAGGAAAAGACCACGTCGCATCCGGTCAGAACCGCGTCCTCCGCCCGCACCAGGGGCAGGTCGGGTGCCGCCGCGGACGCGCGCCGCAACGACGTGCCGGCCTCGCTCTCCGAGGTGGCAAAGGCAATCCGCACGGACGGATGCCGCGCCAGCAGCCCGATCAGCTCACGCCCGGCGTAGCCGGTCGCGCCGTAAACACCCGCGCAAATGCCAATATCATTCATGGGATATGGAAAATATTCACAATTACTGGAAAGTCAACCATTGGAATGGAATTTTATTCTTCTCGGTGCTACAATAGGTGGAGGACGGGGAGAAGCGAGGCGTAGAAGGCGCTGCCGCTGGTGCGGGTTATGCACCCTCTATAAACGGGCGCGATGCCGGGAGTGGTGTTCGGCCCCTCGTTCCGCGGGCCTGTACGACACGCTTCATAGCAGCGGTGCATCTCATCGCTGAGCGCGTGACCGCCTTCACTATCTGATCAATGCGCCGGCACCGTTATCTACAATGGGGATTCGCGACTCTTCTTACCGGCCTCGCGCCGGTCATTTACTCCCGCGCTGCGCGCGCGCCGGAGGTGGTGCCGTTACGTCTCGTGGAGCAGGAGCTTGTGGAGGCGGATGAAACGGAGCGACTCTACAGCATCCGCTTCGCTGATCCGGAAGGCCGCAGGGTGGATGCGTATCTACGCGAGCCGATCGCAGCGGTGGATGCAGCCGGAACGGGCGCTGGACGGAAGGTGCCGGCGGTGGTGCTGGTGGCGGGGCGGTTTACGGGGAGGGAGGCGGCGAAGGTGATCCCGGGGCCGCTGGAGAGCGTGATGCTGGCCGTCGAGTACCCGCAGGCGATTCCCGTGCGGGTTGGCGTCTGGGAATGGATCCGCAGCCTGCCCGCGATCCGGCGCTCGGCTCGGCGGATGCCGGGGATCCTGCGCGGCGCGGCGTACCACCTGGCGGAGCGGCCGGAGGTGGACGCAGCACGGATCGGGCTGGTGGGGGTAAGCTTCGGGGTGCCTTTCGCGGCGGCGGCGGGGAACGACCGGGTGTTCGGCGCGGTTGCGCTGCACTACGGGGGCTCCAATTTGGCGAGCCTGTTCCGCGCGAACCTGCCGGTGGAGAACGGGTGGGTGCGCTGGGTGGTGGGAGGGTTTGCCGGCTGGTGGTTCCGCGAGATGGATCCGGGGCGTCACGTGGCAAAGATCTCCCCTACGCCGCTACTTCTGATCAACGCGACGGCAGACGATATGATCCCCCACGAGGCCGCCCTGCGGCTCGCGAGCCATGCGCTTCAGCCGTATAGGCACGTCTGGCTCCCCTACGGCCATCTCAGCTCCACCGAGGTCGAGGTGATCCGCGAGGTGGCGGACAGTACCTTTCGGTACTTCGGGTTCCGGAGAGATTGAGGCCCCGGAAGGCCGTTGCGTTCCGGGGCCTGCGTATCCGGCCTGCTGCCGAGCTCCGGATTGGGATTAGCGGTTGCCCGAAGAACGGCCGCTGCCGCCTGGGCGTGAGCCGGAAGGCGGCCGCCCGCCGCTGCGCGCCCGTGACCCTCTGCCTCCCACTCCGGCCGGCGCGCTGCTCGTACGCCCGCGCGACTCGCCCTCCTGCAGCTGTGCTTTACGATCCGCCTTCGCCTTGGCGCGCGCCCGGTCCTCGGCCTTGCGGGCGCGGATCCCCGCGATGCGCTCGGCGAGCGGCACCTCGAGCTGCTCGCGCGGCTTCGAGGTGTAGTCGAAGCCCTGTACCGTGCGCCTCTCGATCCGCTTCCCGACCGCCCGCTCGATCGCGCGCAGGTCCGTTTCCTCTTCGGGCGAGACGAAGGTGAAGGCGTCTCCGGTCCGCTCCGCGCGCGCCGTGCGTCCGACCCGGTGGATGTAATCCTCCGGAACGTTGGGAACGTCGAAGTTGACGACGTGCTCCAGCGCGTCCACGTCGATGCCGCGGGCCACGATGTCGGTGGCGACCAGCACGCGGTAGCGGCCTGCCTTAAAGCCGGCCAGCGCCTCGGTACGCTGTGCCTGGCTGCGGTTTCCGTGAATCTTCGCGGCCGGGACACCCTGCTTCTCGAGCTTCTCCGCCAGCCGGTTCGCGCGGTGCTTCGTGCGGCAGAAGACGATCACGTTGCCGATCTCGTCGCGCTTCACCAGCTCCACGAAGAGCGCCACCTTGAGATCCTGCGCCACGGGGTAGACCGCCTGCGCGATGCCGGTGGCGGGCGCCTGCTTCCGCTCCAGGTTGATGGTCGCGGGAGAGGTGAGCATCTCACGCGTCAACTGGTGGATCGGCGGCGGTATGGTCGCCGAGAAGAAGAGCGTCTGCCGCGCGGTAGATGGGAGGTGGCGCAGCACGCGGCGGATGTCGGGGAGGAACCCCATGTCGAGCATGCGGTCCGCCTCGTCGAGCACCAAGATCTCCAGCTTGTCCAGCCGGGCGTACGGCTGCTGGAAGTGGTCGAGCAGCCGACCCGGAGTGGCCACCAGGATGTCCACCCCGCGACGGAACGCCTGCTCCTGAGGTCCCATCCCCACGCCGCCGAAGATCGCCGCGCTGGTCATGCGCGTGTGCTTCGCGAGTTGGGTAATGTGCTCCTGGATCTGCGCGGCGAGCTCGCGAGTGGGCGTCAGGATCAGGGCGCGCGTGGTGCCGCGCGGCTTGTCCCGCAGCCGGTGAAGGATCGGCAGGAGGAAGGCGGCGGTCTTGCCGCTCCCGGTCATCGCGCACGCGAGCACGTCCCGGCCCTGCAGTGCGGGCGGGATCGCATCCGCCTGGATCGGAGTGGGCCGGGTGAATTCGAGATCTTCTACCCCGCGCAACAGCTCCGGGTGCAACCCAAACGAGGCAAAATCGCCCGCCCCAGCTTCCTGATCGGGCATGTACTTCGACTGCTCAACAGACATACAGCTTCCTTTCCGTCAATGAAAATCCCGGGTTCCAGGCGATCGGCGCCTGAACCCGGGATAAAAAAGCGCTTGTTCTCCGATCCCGTGTACCCCGGCGGCACGTGTTCGTGCCGTAATGCACCGTCGAAGATCCGCACGTTGCACATCGCGTACCGGAGCACCCTGCCCGCTACGATGCGCGACGTGAATTTCTATCACCCGGTGGCGAGGCTCCGCTGAGGGATGATCAGGCCGAGACTGCCATGGCGGAAGCCTCTACACCGGCTCCCTCGCAACTCGGGCACGGCTGTCTCTTCTGGATGCCGAGTATTCGCTCCACGGCGAGGTGGACGGGAACATGTTGGAAGCTGTTCCACGGACGCTCATGACGCCCGGTACCCGTCACATGGCCGCATCCGTTGCAGCGACTGCATCGACAGGCTGTATGGGTTGTATCGTACATAGCCATCACTTCGTATTTCACGTTGTAAGTTGTCCGCGATTCTCATAGAAGACGTTTCCCGGGTACCATTCGTCACACCGGCGTCGTGCAATCCGTATCCGGAAGGCTGGCACGGGGTGCTGATGCGTGGAGTAGAGAATGGCTTAACCGCGTGTTTTGTGTAGTCCCCCGGCCTGTTTGCCCCCTACGAAGAACTTTTCCGGCTTTACGGTGTAAACGACGGACTGGTTGTTGAGACTCCATTGCGGGTCTCGGTAGCGATCGCCCCCGGCGCGCGTCTCCGCATGACGTGTGCAGCGGGCCTTCTTGATGTGGCGATAAATCACCCGGGATGGAGGCTTGATGGCGAAGGAAGAAGGCATCGAGATGGAGGGACTGGTAACCGAGGTGCTACCGGACCGCAAATACCGTGTACGGCTGGAGAACGGACATCAGGTTCTCGCCTATGCGGCGGGGAAGATGTCCAAGTTCAAGATCCGGGTGCTCGTGGGCGATCGAGTGACGCTCGTCCTCTCCCCCTATGATCTCACACGTGGCCGTGTAACCTTTCGCCATAAGTAATCCGGATAACCCTCACCATACGGGAGCGGAGCCGATGATGCAGAACAGCAAGAGCAAGCGGATGACCGATGCCGAGTTGTACGTGGACTCCGAGGCGCGGCCGGGGTGGCGTACAGGAGCCGATCGTATTCCCAAGGTCGGAGAAGAGGTCTACTGCGCCGGCGGCACTGGAGAGGTGATCCGTGTCCACGGGAAGACGGGCGATGGAAGTCGCCTGCTGGAGCTGCGCCTCCCCGATCCCAAGGCGAAGCCGTTCTTCGCCGCAGCATCCAACGTGTTGGTCGCACCGCTCGTAGCGTGAGCAAGAATGAGGGCGGGCTCGAGAACTCGAGCCCGCCCTCATTTTGCTTCCGGCCCGCGATCGATCAGCCGACCCGAGTCACGTTCTCGGCCGCGGGGCGGGTAAGTCTATTCGCGGTCATCAGCTTTAGAACGTCGCGCCGACCTTGAGCCCGAAGATGGATTCTTCCTCATCCAGGAAGAGCCGGTTCACGGTGGCTCCCAGGTAGAGGACCCGACCGAGGTTGAGCAGCGCGCCTGCCTCGACGGCGAAGTCACGGCCGGTTACACCGGGAGACCTCAGGAAGCTGAGCTGAGGGATCACGTACGGGCTCAGGCTCAGAGCGCCGTTCATTCCCAGCGTGGTTCCGATCCCGAGGCCGACAGGGATGCGATAGGTATCGGTATCATCGATGTTCGGAAACCGCACCGCAACCACAGGGCAGGCGGAGATTCCCGCGGGCAAGGCCGCGTCGATCGCACCCACCTCGAGCGCGATGCCACCCCCTGCGGATGTCACGTCGGCGACCCCTTCCTCGTTGAACTGCCGAACGCTCGCACCGCCAAACAGGGAGAGGGGTCCGACAGCGTTGTACCCGAACTCACCGCCGAGACTGTTCCCCCCCGCGGGAAAGCTCGTCGTCACCGCAGCGGCGGCCTGGCCGCCGAAGGTCGGGAATCCGATACAGACCTGCGCATCCGCGGACGACACATTGATCGCACCCAGAGCCGCGACCGTGGCTCCAACCAGAGCAAACTTGGTAATTTTCTGCACAGTAATCTCCTGAATAAAGAAACAAGCTACACGGGCGCCGGCGGTGAATGCACAAGATGTGCCGTTTGGTAAAGGAAAGTGGAACAAGGTTTTGGGCGCTTTGCACGGGTCGAGGGACTCACCATTCTGAAGATGGGCCAGCCCATCTGCGAGGGCGACCGCGCGCGTCTTTGGTCAGGCACTCGCACAGAGCGCAGCGGCGGGGGCGTCGTCTGCCGGGGATCGGCCGCGAAGCGTATATCGGAAAAAGAACTCCCGGGCCGTCTCCAGGTCGGCCCGCGTGAGGAAGCGATCCCCCAGCGTGGCGGCGCCCGCGAGCCCGATCTCCACCAGGTCGCGGGCTGCCGCGGCGATCCGCGGGTCGGAGAGCCCCGCCTGTGCTGCCGGGTGCAGCAGCGCCGGATCCGGAGAGCCGAGCCGATCAACGGCCGCGCGCAGACTCTTCGGCTCGTAAAGCATGCCGCCGAGCAGCGCGAACGGCGCGGCGTACCACTCCGGGGGGAGCGCGTCCGGCGAGCGGACTTCCAGATACCCTTTCGGGCGAACTTCCGGAAAGAGCGTGCTGAGGTGCTCCCACCATTCCTGCTGGGTGACGGCTCCGTGCGCGAGCCACTCCCCGAACGGGGCGTACTCGGCGCTGCGCGGGACCCGCTTCAGCATCAGGGGGGCACGCAGGGCGAACTCCAGGTATTCCCCGGCTGCGTCGCCGGCACACGGCAGGAGCCCGGTCCGCGTGCGGTCCAGCTCGCGCCAGTTCCGCGCACGAAAGCTCTTGTGCCCGCTCGGAACCCCGGCATAGACGGGGGAGTTGGCGAAGATCGCGACCAGGTACGGTGCCGCGGCGTTGAGCGCCCGCCAGCGGAGCAGGCCGTCCGTGCCGAAGTCGAGGTTTACCTGTAGGGCCGCGGTCTGCCGCATCATCCGTGCACCCGCCGAGCCGCGAGTTGCGAGGTAGTCTGCCATGCGGGTGTACCGTTCGCCACTGAGCTGCATGGGAACCCGCTCCAGGGGGTTGTGCGGGTCGGCCCCGACGCTCCAGAGAACGATCCCCTCCTCCCTCGCCGCGATCTGCAGGGGGAAGACCACCGCTCCGAGGGATGCGAGGAGCGCGCTCGCGGACAGAAAGGGTGGGGCGCTGAACTCGATCTGTCCGCCCGGCTCGAAGGAGATCCAACCGCCGTCCCGGGTACGGAACTTCGGCACCCCATGGTCCGAGGGGACTTCCGCCCATCCGCGCCGCGCCGCCAGGCGGCGCAGCAGTGGGAGGGTGGCCGGCCCTTCGATAGCCTGGATCGGCACGGGGGCACAGCTGTCCGCCGTCAGCGGGATCAGCTCGACCTCCGCACCGATTTGGTCCGGAGCGTGGAGCCCGCCCGCGGCCCCGAACACACGAGTCCGCAGGTCGGCTTCGAGCGCCGCTCGGTTTACCGCGTCCACCTTCGGGTCACTCCGTCGGGCGGCCCAGAAGCAGGGCGTAGTGCCCCTCGGAGTCCGTCGCCCACTGCTCGATCTCCAGCCCGGCGGCGGTGAAGAGATCGGTGACGCTGCCGCGGTCGTGCTTACAGGAGATCTCCGTGCGGATCGACTCGCCCGCGGCGATCTCCCATTCTCCCGCTTCGGGAATGCTCACCCGCTGAGGGCGATGCGCGACCAGGTGCATCTCGATGCAGTGGTCACGATCGTTGTAGAACGCGCGGTGGTCGAATGCGTTCACATCGAAATCGGCGCCCATCTCGCGGTTCAGTACGCGCAACATGTTCCGGTTGAACTCCGCGGTTACGCCCTCTGCGTCGTTGTACGCTGCCTCGATCACCTGCGCGTCCTTGCGCAGGTCCACGCCGAGGAGGAACCGGTCCGGGGCAGCCATCGCGGCGCGCGCACTGCGGAGGAGGCGCACCGCGCCCTCGGCGGAGAAGTTGCCGATCGTGCTCCCGAGAAAGGCGTGCAGCGTGGGGGACGAGAGATTTTCCGTGATCGCGAAATCGGTGGAGATGTCGGCCACGGCGGGGTGTACCTCCAGACCCGGATAGGCGCTACGGATGCGTGCGGCGGTACTCTCGAGGAACTCGGCGCTCACATCTACCGGAACGTAGATCTCCGCCGTTCCCGCCGCTCCCATGGCGTCCAGGATCGTGCGGGTCTTCTCCGCGCTCCCCGCGCCCAGCTCCACCAGGGTGCGTGGCCGCAGCCGCGCGATCCACTCCGGGATGTGCCGCTCCAGCAGCGCACGCTCGGTGCGGGTCAGGTAGTATTCAGGGAGCCGGGTGATCGTCTCGAACAGCTCGGAGCCGCGGGTATCGTAGAAATACTTGGGCGGCAGCTCCTTCTGCGTGCGCGAGAGCCCGGCCCGCACCTCGGCCAGTGCGGGCGAGAACGTGGCTGTCGGGAGCGGCTCAGACATCGCGGGCGCAACGGAAGCCGCTGAAGATCTGACGGCGGATCGGGTAGTCCCAGTTGCGGAAGGTGTTGCGGATCGCGCCCGGCCGGGTTGCCCAGGATCCGCCGCGCAGGACCTTGTGGTCGCTGCCGAAGAACAGCTCGGAGTACTCCTTGTACGGGAACGTCTCATATCCCGGATAGCGGAGGAAATCGCTCGAGGTCCACTCCCATACGTCGCCGATCATGCCGTAGCAGCCGATCGGTGAGACGTTCAGGGGGTACGCGCCCACGGGCGCGGGCTCGAACGCGAGCTGGTCCAGGTTAGCGTGCAGCGAGGAGGGTGGCTTGTCGCCCCAGGGGTAGAGGCGGGTCTCGCCGGCCTCGGGATCGAAGGCCGCGGCGGCCTCCCACTCGAACTCAGTCGGCAGGCGCTTCCCCGCCCAGCGGGCATAGGCTTCCGCTTCGTGATAGCAGACGTGGCATACCGGCGTCCGCGGGTTTACCGCAACGACCCGGTCCATCCGCCGGACGTGCCACCCGTCGCCTCCCTCCCCCCAGAACTGCGGTGCGCTCACCCCCGCCTCCCGGAGCCACTTCCACCCGGCGTCCGACCAGTACTCGCGCTCCCGGTAGCCGCCCGCCTCCATGAACTCCAGGTACGCGCCGCTCGTCACCGGCGTCACATCCATCCAGAACGGCTCGATGTGCAGGGTGTGCCGTGAGCGTTCGTTGTCGTATGCCGCGCTCCGGTCGTCCGTCCCGATCGGCACGCCGCCGCCGGGGAAGCGCACCATCGCGTCCTCCTCCCCGGGTGCGCGGGGGATCGGCCGCGCTTCGGGCGGGAGGATCGCGCGCGGCGCGGCGTAGGGGTCATCCTCCTTAAGCTGCAGCGCCTGCAGCATCGTTTCGTTGTGCTGGTACTCGTGCTGCGCGACCATCCGGAAGACGAATCCGTCGGCTACCAGGGGGTTCTCGTGGTTCATCTCCATGCTCTGAAGCCGCTGCAGCACGCGCCGCCGGACCTGCGCCAGGACGCCCAGCGTGTCTTGCAGAGAGGGAAGCTGCAGCTCGCCGCGCACCGAGCGCGGGTTCTCGAAGGGGTTGAACATCCCGGGCATCTCGCCGAACTCGACGGCGCCCTCCAGGTTCTGGACGAGCCAGAGCTCCTCGAAATGCGCGATGTGCCCGAGATCCCAGAGGAGGGGGCTCATCAGCGTGTCATGCTGCGTCCGCAGCTCCTCCTCGGAGAGCGGGCCGAGCAGGAGCAGCGTCCGGACTCGTGCTTCGGCGAGCAGATCCGCGACCTGCTCGGCGGTGGGGGCTGATCTCATCAACTCGCGGCGTTTGAGTAGTTCCAAAACTGTGTAGTAGCAGCCGATTTGCGAAACGCGTGCCGCCACCTCCTGTTGGTCGTCGTCGGGCTGAGCGCCTACTTCGGCGCCGGCTGCAGTCGTTGCATACCCGGCTTCAGTCCACGATCTCGTAGAGGATACGGTCGCCCGGCTGGATGCC
>JACDHR010000137.1 GCA_013820915.1 Gemmatimonadota bacterium | reverse complement strand
CTCCCGTCTTGACGGCCGGTCGGTCGGCGGTGCGAATGCTCTCCAGCGTGTGCTGCTCAGTACGCCTTGTCGCGAGGGAGGATGCGGAGCACCGACAGCGTGTCTGCGGCAGGATCACGCGCGAATCGGACACGCCAGTTCCCAACGCGGAGCCGGTATTCCGGCGGATCCACATCTGTTAGCTTCGTCACGTCGCCATGCCCAGTTGCCGCCAAGCGATCGAGCGCCGCCGAAATCCGTGCCCGAGCGGCCTTATCGAGCCGGGAAAGGTCCTTGAGGGCACGCGGCTGCCACTCGATGCGCATTGTCAGTCCAGTCCGAGCATGCGCTTCACTTCTTCGTGCGGAATTCCTTTACCAGTCCGCATCTCCTCGCGGGCTTCGGTCAGCCCGCCATCGAAGTCATCGTCGTCCGGCTCGTCGTCGAGCGGCGCGTTGTCCAGCGCCCACGCGACCGGATCCGAGGTGGCGCGCAGGGCGTCGAGGATACGTTCGGCCGTGGGCACTTCACTCTCGGGAAGCGCATCCACCAGGTGATGCAATCTGTCTTTCACGCTCATCGCTTCCTCTCTGTGCTGACGTTCACAAACACGACCTGCACCGGTAGGTTGCCGTTCACCCTTCGGTTCCGGCACCAAACAGCGTGGGTTGTACGGCAACCCTCCCGCTTCGACCACGAGCGTCGCCGCTCGGTCCTTCCTCCGCGGTGGCGCTGGGGATCTCGAGGACCGGCAGCTCCCGGATCTCCAGGCTGTAGTCGTCCCTGCCCCACTCACAGCGGTTCAGCACCGCGTTGGGGATCTTCTTGAGGGTAAGGTTCGGGAAGCTGTTCGGGTTCCCGCGCCAGGCGGAGCAGCAGATGAGCAGCGTGCGCTCCGGGCCGACCTCATCGCTCAGGGCGGCGAGGTGGTCCTGGTTGAGCGTCTGCGTGGTGACGTAGATGAAGTCACGCTCAGTGGAGTGGCCGTGCTGCCAGTAGACGGTGTCGCTCGGAGCATAGGTAAAGCCCTCGTGCCTGCACATCGCCTCGGCGAGCATCTCGCCGTTGTACTGCGGGTTCACCACCCAGGTGTCGTACTTGTCCTTCTCCAGCAGCGAGGGAGCGAGACGGAAGTAGCGGAAGCCGCCGCCACCCTGCCACTCCACGGCTTTGCTGATCCCGCCCTGATCCGTGCCATCAATCACCTTTCGCAGGCGCGGGATGATGTGCGTGTGGCAGTGCTCGCCCAGCTCCACCATGATCCAGCGGCGGCCCATCTTGTGGGCCACAGCGCCGGTGGTGCCGGAGCCGGCGAAGGAGTCGAGCACCCAGTCGCCGGAATCGGTGGCGATCTCGAGAATTCGACGGAGCAGCGCTTCAGGCTTAGGCGTGGAGAATGGCTCCACATCTTCTGCGAGTGCCTTCTGCTCAGCCATTGCCGTGCGATTACTTCCAACCTCAGGATGGGACCAGATCGTCTCCGGTGGTCGAGCGGCCGCAGTATCCGCATAGATCCGGTAGTACGGGGCCCACCCGCTCCGGCCATCTATCCATTCCACACGCTCTTGCTCTGCCTCGTACTTCTCGCGACCCCAGCGCCAACGACCATCAGATCCGTCCGGCTTCTTCGGAAAGACTACGGCACCGTCCGGAGCCGTGATTCCGTAATACATGCTCGGCCGCGCCTCCCGCGTGTCGTCACGGCTACTCATTGCTCGCAGCGGCTTGAGATAATAGCGGCGGCCCAGCTCGTCAGTCTTGTTGTAGTGAGTCGGCACCTCATCCTGGTCGGATTCCATACGGTTCAGGCGGGCCAGCGTACGGTCCTTGGCGTAGACAAGAACGTTGTCGTGCCGAATCGAAAAAAACTCGGCGTCCATACGAGGGCTATCTGCCTTTTCCCAGATGACGTTCGCGATGAAGTTGGAGCGGCCGAACACCTCATCGCAGAGCACCTTCGCATATGCATGCTCGTTGTCATCCAGCGTGATCCATATTGAACCATTCTCCGAGAGCAATCGCCGCAGCAGTTCCAACCGGTTGCGCATCATCGTCAGCCAAAGCGAGTGCTCCAGGCCATCTTCGTAGTGCTGGAAGGCGCTGCCGGTATTGTACGGCGGGTCAATGAAGATGCACTTGATCTCACCGGGAACTCCTGCTCCAGTGCCTTGAGCGCGAGCAGGTTGTCGCCGAAGATCAGCCGGTTGTCGAACAGGTCGTTTTCGGTGACGCGGTGCTCCGCGTGGTAGGAGAGCGCGGGGTCCTCCAGGAGGATGCGCGGCTCCAGGCGCGGGCGGTTGTCCTTGCCGATCCAGGTGAGTTCGAGCTTGGTCTTCTTCGTCATTTACGGTCGTTCGTAGATGCAGTCACTGGCGATCACGGGGCACCGAGTGAAGACAAGTAGGTCCAGCTTCCATTCCGGCGAGACATCAATCTGGAGCGAGCACGTCGCAGAGGCGCGGGAGGTCCACGTCCGATGTCTCCGCATTGATTGTGTTGATGATTTGCGGCTTGCTCATCCCCATGAAGCTGTATTCGCGCATCCAGGGAAGGCGCCCTCTGAGCTGTTCGAGTTGTGAAGGAGTACGCTGTTCCATAAGATAGCGGCAGGCATCCCGACGCAGGTCTGCAACACCCGCTCTCGGCGGGGTGCGGATCACCGCCAGAAGCGATTCCTCCAGTTCGCGCGACAATCCTGCAGGCGATCCTTCAACGGAATGCCAGTTCGGAATGTTGATCCAGGCAATATCCGCGGGAATATTGGGCAACGGCGGCACGTTGACCCGAACGAGCCGGGAGCCGGCTCGCGCCGCGTGGGCGAGCTCGAGTTTACAAATGCCGCTCTCGAAGTAGTTCTCACTCACCAGTGCGATAAAGGTGCGTGAGTTACTCGCCGCACGAAGGTATGTCCTGGCAGGCTCAGCGCCGACAGCGATCTCACCGCGATCCAGGAACACTGAGTATTCGTGGCCTGTCAGCGCATAGTACAGATCCGTTGCAAGGACGGAGGTATCCTGCCGCCGGTAGCTGACGAATACGTCCGGATTCGTGGGCTGCCGGTCAGGATCGAAGGCAGGTTCACTCGGTCTGCGAATCACCCGCACAACGCGCAACCCTGCATCTTCGCCCGACTGCGGCGCACCACAATCCGCACATTCGGCTTCGTCCGGGTCATGGTTTTCTCCGCACTCACACGCCCATTGATCCAGGAGATCGACTTCGCCAGCCTTGATGTAAGCGTTTAGTAAGGGATCAAGGTGCTCGGGCGTTAACTGCGTTCTCGCTCTCAGACGTGCGTAGGTTACACGGCCATAGCCCTGGGGATGGTAGGCATGAGCAAGCTCCCGATCGAGTACATGAATGGATGCCCGGCTCTCGGGCTGCTGTTCAGTTAAGCGCTCTGATTCGCTGTAATACATGTCGCGCACTTGCCTCGGTGACTTGCCCCAGCACAGACACCTCGCCTGCCGGAGCGAATACGTGGGTGTGTACCTCCTCTACCAACTCACTACCAGGCTGCCACCGGCAGTTGCAGTGGACACAGTCCTCGTTGCCGAACAAATTATCCGCACGGAGCAGTGCCGGATCAAGACGGAGATCCGTCTTGCTGCTGTGCGACCGAAGATCGACAGATCCGCCTGTCGGACTCTCGGCTTTCCGGCTGTAAATCCGCACCTCATCATGGGAGAGCTGCTTGATCTCGTGAACGGCGCGAAACAATAGGATAGGGTTTGCACTCCGGAGGGGAACCACACCCTCGACCAAGGCGAGAAGTTCGTCAAACTCAGGCCGATAGTTGACGCGATATTTCAAGGTCGTGCTGATCATCACGAATCCGGTCCCCAAGTCCACCTCAGCGAAGGATATCACTTTCTGCCGTTCCCTGCGGAACGGCTTGTATACGATTCCATCGACGATCTCCCCCTCAGCAACGGCGACCCCTTCCACGTTCAACTCGGGAAGGTCCGTTTCTGGTCGGTCGACAAAGCGCGTCTTTGCAGCAACTATCTGCAGGAGCCGCTTCCCGTCCCGGTGCACGTATCCTATGCGCATCGGTGTGAGGACTTTCGGCGGGTTCAGGTCAATCCCTTCGCGGCCGAGCAGATGCTCCATCCCAGCCTCCCGGAGGCGGGCCCGCACCTCGGCTTCATTACGGTACGGGTTGAGGAACCGAGGCTCGAATCTCGCCAGCTTCACACGCTGCTTCCCCCACGCATCAAGTTCGTTGAGGAGGGCCAGGATCGCGTCCGGGGTGATCTGTCCCTCGTCAACCGCATCGTTCAGCCGCTCCACGAGCTTGTCCCGGGTTCCGGAGACCGGTACCTCATGCGCCCTCAACAGCCGGCGCACGAAGGCAAGCTTCCTATGAGAGAGCTGGCTGATCAGCTCCTGAGTTTGCTCATCAGGCATCAGGACCTCCTGAGTTCATGCCCATGTTGCCCTCCTGGATTTCACCCAGCGCCGCTCGGTGAGGAGGCCGGCCGTAGACCTTCGGCATCTCCCTCATTCGTCTCGACCGCGACCTCAGCCGCCATCTCACCTGGCCGGGGTGTGGTTTTGTGAGCGGGGAGGAGCAGCACCGGCCAACTCATTCGAGCCAGAGTCGACTGAACGAACTCGCGACAGTACGGCCAGGTGTTCAGGGGAAGATTTCGACGCTTGAACTCCGAGAAGAGCGCATCCGTCATTCGCGCTGGGGTAGCGTACACCACCTCGAACGTAACTCGGATGCGAATCGCGGGTTCGGTTTCGTCCTTGTACGTACCCGTGAAGAGGAGCATTTGCTGAGCAGCGAACTGCCCCTCGCTACTGCGGTACGTGCCTTCCTCAAGATGCAGGTGTGGCGCAAGTGGGCGACGCTCGGGTAAGTTCGGCGCACTCACCTCAGCGGCAACCAACCGAATCTGTGTCAACTCCAAACCAGCAATGAACGCGTTATAGTCGGCGGGCTTGAGTGGCTCGTCCCTGGCTCTCTTGCCGGGTTTCTTAGAAGGCGACCGCTTTGGCATTCTGCTCTTGGATCTGCTTGTGTTCGCGGAGCCACGGCTCTTCGTCTGCGACCAGCGCTGCGGTGTTCCACTGCGGGAAGCTTCCGTCCAGGTGATCCAGCTTCTGGTTGACGCGCTCCAGTTCGCGGTTCAGGCTCCTGCGCTCGACGCCCTGCGAGAGGATCATCACCGCCAGCGTATTCACATCCACACCTTCATCGTCGGCGCGTTGCGCCAGCTGCTCCGACAGCGAACGAGGCAGCCGGAGCGACGGCTCGGCTATCTCGGCTGCCCCACCGATTGAGGGAACGTCCACCGACTGCTGGCCCGCCAGGAACGCCAGCACCTGCGGGAAACGATCAATTACGCGCAGGAGGTTGTCCAGCGAACGCTGCTGCAGTACGCGACCGGCCTCCCAGCGCGCCACGGTTTTCCTGCCGAGCCCGAGCGCATCCTCCAGCTGTGCCTGGGTCAAGCCCCAGCGCTCCCGCAGCGCACGAATCTCCTCCGGCTGCAGAAAGCCCTCCTGTTGCCGGTACAGCCCCGCAGCCTGACGCTCCACCGCCTGCATCTGCTGGAAGGAATACTCCTCCTCGCCGCATACCTCACAGCGGTACAGCTCCTCGCGGACAGGCACCTCGGTGCCATGAATGGCGTACGTTCCCTCCCGGGAGACGAGCTGGAGGTGCTCCTCGCACGCATGCGACATAGTGGATCCCTGCATGTTGCCCATCGTTTCTCCTCTCATACCTGTATCTCGTCATCGAAGTGATGGAACGAGATCACGATCACCGTTTCCTTTGCAAACCGCTTTTCCAACTTGATCTTCACCCAGAGCAGGCGATTGAACTTGAGGATGCGGTACACGTCCACCCACCCGCGCTCGTCCTGCTCGCTGAACTTCCAGTGCGATTCCGTGAGATCCAGCAACGTCTTGCGAATCGCCTCCGACGGTTGCTCGACCGTACGTGGCAGCTCGGCAAGCGCTTCGGAGCGGGCCTTTCCCGTGACGGAGATCTGCTTCAACCGAGCCAGCAGGTGAACCATGTCCAGTGAGTACTCAGGTCCTCCTTCACGGCGCCGTCGACCCGTCATGCTTGCCTCGCTTGGCGCCGTTCACCGCAGGTTGCCCTGCTGTCCCAGCTCGTGACGGCTGTAAGGTAGCAGCATGATAACCTGGACGCAAGCGCTGCGCCGCCGTAGTTTCGCCACAACATAAATGGTGCTGCGAACAACCTTGGCCGGACGGGCTTGGCACACCACAGGAACATGGTGGCATGATGCTACCATAGCGTTGAATCCAAGTTCCAATACCTTGGTGGCTGAAGCGAGCGGGCCGAGAAGAGTAGCTCGCAGATCGAGAGCAGCCTTGGCACCCGTGTCTCCGCTCGAATGCCAGCAGGTCGGCTCGGCTTCGGAGTTCCAAGCTGCCGCCCCATCACTGCAGCTCCCATCGCGCCCGCCACAGCGGTCGGACGGCATGACTCTGCCGTAGCTGGTGCTCGATCTTGCCGATCAGCTCGTCGCGCTGCAGGTCGATGGCGTCCTGCGCATCGTACAGCTCGCGGCGCTTGCGGCTGCGTTTCTGCTCCAGCGCCTTCAGCTCCTTCTGCGCGGCGAGCTTCTCCGTGAGCGACACGGCCGCGGCGGCCCCGCGGCGGGCCTCGCGGATCTCGCGGTCGATCTCCTTCAGCTCCCGCTCGAGCCCGAACTTCAGATCGTCGGCCCAGCGGTCCAGCTTCGCCACCTCCTCGTCGAAGTACTGGCCGTTGCGGGCGTCGACCGTGCCGAGCAGCTCGCCCACCCGCGCCTCCCGGAGAGCCTCGAGCCGTGCGCTAGCCGGCACAGCGGGAGCATCCGTCAGCACCTGCGCGGGCACCGACAGCAGCTTGCGGCAGAGATCGTCATCCAGCGCCGCGCCGTCGTCCGTTCGCGCAGCGAAGACCAGGAAATCCTCGGTCTCGAGCGAATCCACCGTGAGCTTCGCCAGCTCCAGCCAGCCGCTCCGGCCGCGCAGAGGGTCGAGCGCGCTGATCAGGCCGCCGTGCGCGGCATAGTCGAGCCGCAGCACAGCGGCAGGCAGCTCGCGCGCGATGGCGGTCTCCACCAGACGCTGGGCGAGCGGGTGATCGAGGCGGTAGAAGATCTCCTCACGCGCCTCGACGTCCCTCCAGTCGAGGTTGTAGCGGCCGGCGCGGCTGCCGTTGCCGTGGTAGGTGAAGCGCGGCGCCTGCGGATCGAAGGTCGCCTGCCTGTCCAGCTCCTGGCGCGTGAGAGCCAGGAGCCAGCGCTGGCGCGTGTTCAGCGCGGCCAGCGCCTGCTCGCGATGTACGCGCATCCGCTCGTGCACCTCTTCGTCGAAGTTGTCCAGCAGCGTGCGCCGTGTCTCCTCCATACGTGCCGCGATCTGCTCGTCAAGCTCCCGCTGGATGGCCTCGAACGCCGCCTGGATCTCCTCCGCGGTACGGCACTCCTGGTAGACACGCGCGATCCGCTTCTCGAGGTCTACGCCGGATTCGAGCGCGCCGAGCACCTCGTCGCTGGCGCCGAAGACGCCGTCGAACAGGCGGAATTTCTCCGACAGCAGCTCGAAGACGCGCTGGTCCGCCTCATTGCGGCGGTTCAGGAAGTTGACCACCACCACGTCGTGCTTCTGCCCGTAGCGGTGGCAGCGGCCGATCCGCTGCTCGATGCGCTGCGGGTTCCAGGGCAGATCGTAGTTCACCACCAGCGAGCAGAACTGCAGGTTCACACCCTCGGCGGCGGATTCCGTGGCGATCAGCAGCATCGCGCGCTCGCGGAACTCCTCCACCAGGGCGGCCTTCATGTCCGCCGTCCGCGAGCCGGAGATCAGATCCGAGCCCTCGTGCCGCTCGATCCAGCTCTGGTAGATCGCCTTCGACTCCGGATCGGTGTTCGAGCCGTTGATCAGCACCATGCGCCCGGCGAATCCGTTGCGGCCGAGCAGCTCGTGGAGGTACTGCTGCGTGCGGCGCGACTCGGTGAAGATCACCGCCTTGCGCGCCGCCCCGAGAGACTCCGCCCGATCGAGCGCCGTAGCGAGTACCGACAGGAGCGCCGCACCCTTGGCGTTGTGGTGGATGCTCTCCGCCAGCTCCGCGTAGCGCCGCAGCTCGTCCAGCTCGGCGCGCAGCTTCACGGGATCGATCTCCGGCTCCGGGACGGTGATCGCATCCACCGCGTCCTCATCCCACTCATCCTGCAGCTCGTCCAGCCCCTCGAGATCCTCCTCATCCAGCAGATCCGCGTCGGCGCTCATCCTCTCCAGCCGGCTCGCCAGGCGGCGCAGCGTGCCGGCGATAGCGAAGGTGGAGGAGGCCAGCAGCTTGCGCAGCACCAGCGTCATGAGGGTCCGCTGGCTGGCGGGGAGTGCGAGCAGCACCTCGCGGCGGAGGTACTCCGAGACCTCGTCGTACAGCCGCTGCTCCGCATCCGTGGGGAGGAAGTCCTGCGTGAGCGGGACGCGCTCCGTGAAGCGGATGTATTCACGCACCTGCTTGCGCAGCGTGCGTGTCACCACCGGCCGCAGCCTCTCCTTGAGACGCCGGTTGCGCTCCCGCTCGTCGAGGTCGCGTGTGAACCGCTCGCGAAACGACCTGACGTCGCCGAAGAGGTGCGGATCCAGGATGCTGGTCAGCCCGTACAGCTCCATCAGCGAGTTCTGCAGCGGAGTGGCCGTCAGCAGCAGCTTCGGCGCCTCCTCCAGCGCCCCGGCGATCCCCGCCGCCAGCTTGCTGGACGGCTTGTAGACGTTGCGCAGGCGATGCGCTTCATCTAGCACCACCAGATCCCAGCGCACGCGCGACACCTCCTCCGCCCGCGCCGCCGCGAAGTGGTACGAGCAGATCACCACCCGATCCTTCTGTTCGAAGGGGTTGATGACCCCGCTGCGCCGTTCCTGGTTGAAGGATGGCCCCTCCATGATCACCGAGGGCAGCGAGAACTTCTCCTCCAGCTCCTGCTGCCACTGCTTGCGCAGAGTGGCGGGGAGGATGAGGAGAATCCGCCGCCGCCGCTCCGCCCACCGCTGCGCCAGCACGATCCCCGCCTCGATCGTCTTCCCCAGCCCGACCTCGTCCGCCAGCATGACGCCCCGTGAGAACGGCGAGCGCAGCGCGAAGAGCGCCGCATCCACCTGGTGCGGGTTCAGATCCACCCGCGCCCCGCCGATGGAGCGCGAGAGCGCGTCCACGCTGCCGCCGGCCTGGCGGAGCGTGAGGGCATGGGCCCAGTACTGGGAGTGGTAGGGGGTGGTCACGATCTGCGTTCAGAGGCGCACGCTAGCCATTCACCCGCATTGAAGCCGCCCCCGGCGAGCAGCACCTTGAAGTGCGCGTTCATGGCGGACGCGGCGTAGGAGGGGTTCCAGACGGTGAGCAGGTGACGGGCTGCGGGCATTCGCGATCGGGCGCGTCAGGGGTTCATCCGCGGCACGGACCGAAGAGCGTGGCGCGGGAATACGGGGAGCGTTCTCACCAGGCGGAGCGCGGCTCAGTAGTGGAACCGGCAGGCGAGAACGCGGATCT
>JACDHR010000493.1 GCA_013820915.1 Gemmatimonadota bacterium | reverse complement strand
CCGCCACCCTCGCCGCCACGGGCGAGCCACCCTCGATGCGCCTCTTCTGGAACCGGGAGCAGGGGGTGGTGGTGCTCGCGGCCTACGACCTGCCGCCCGCCGCCGCCGGCCGCACCTACCAGCTCTGGGGGATCGCCGAAGGGGAAGCGCCGGTCAGCCTCGGCACCTTCGACACCGACCCGGACGGCCGCGCCACCATCACCCTCTCCGTGCCGCCCGGGCTCGCCCTCGACCTGAGCGCGGTGACGGAGGAGCCGGCAGGGGGCTCGCCGCAGCCCACCACCACGCCCTTCCTCGTCGGTCCCTGGCGGCCGTCGGAGTGAGTCGCCTCAGCGCTGCCGGGTAGCACAACCACCCCCATGCCTGCGGACCTGCCGGGTTCGCAGGCGGGACTCTGTTTCTGGCGCGGACGCGGCTCGATCCGTTCGCCCCGCGGCTCGGTGAAGCGCTACAAAGCCAACCACCGGGTCCGGAGCTTCACCTGCCGGGGGAGCCTGGACGTTGGGGCGGTAGACCTTCTCCCCGGCTCAGAGGGTTCCATTGACGCATAGGGGCCGGCTTGCGCCGCGTTGCTTTGTGCGATAAAGTACTCTTTAGCTCTGCTCGCTCCATCCATGTTGCGGGAGCCGATCCCCCACCCCGGAGGAAGCGATGAGCCGTCCGGCGGGTACGTCTCGACTCCGTCGGACCTGGCTCGGTTCGGCCTCGCCGACCGCAGCCATTCACGGCAAGTGAAACGGGCGATGTCCCGCGGCGATACTCCTCGAGCCCACGATCGTTGACATACCTAGCGCTGCTATGTATAGTACTGCCAGGTATCCCCGGATGGGTTCTTTAGCGCCGTGCGACGCGTGAAAGCATGGAGATCAACAAGGACCTGGTAGCCGCTTCCTCGACGCCGATCGTCCTCGCCATCCTGGCCGAGGGGGACAGCTACGGCTACGCCATCCTGCAGCGGGTTCGCGAGCTGTCCGGGGGCGAGCTGGAGTGGACCGACGGGATGCTCTACCCGGTGCTCCATCGGCTGGAGCGCTCCGGCCTTGTGGAATCCCGGTGGGAGAAGGCCGAGTCGGGAAGGAAGCGGAAGTACTACCGGGTGACCGAAGCCGGGCGGGAGCAGCTGGCGGAGGAGCGCCGCCAATGGCGGACGGTGGACCAGGCGCTTCGGAAGATCTGGTCGGCCATGGCCGAATACGCGAGGACTGATGGAAGTCTCGTTTTCATCCCCCAGCAGAGCTGAGTTCATGGAACCGAAGCACCCGGAGGCCCCGGCGGGGGACTCCCTCGAGAGGCAGATCGACGCGTGGCGGGCCCACCTCCGCAGGAGCCAGGCGATCACTGGCTCGGACGCGGCGGAGCTGGAGGATCACCTGCGTGAGCAGATCGCTTCCCTCGGCGACCAGGGGCTCTCCGACGACGAGGCCTTCCTGGTGGCGGTCAAGCGGATGGGAGCCGTCGACGCCCTGACGCGGGAGTTCGCGCGGGAGCATTCGGAGCGGCTCTGGAAGCAGCTCGTCCTCTCCGGCGACGCCGGGTACGGCGGTGTCGAGCCGTCCGCCTCCTACGGGTCGCGGAAGATGTGGGTCGCCCTCGCCCTCGCGGTGGCGGCGGCCGTGGCGATCAAGCTCCCCGCGCTCTTCGGGATCG
Organism: Gemmatimonadota bacterium; assembly: GCA_013820915.1. Taxonomy (GTDB): domain Bacteria; phylum Gemmatimonadota; class Gemmatimonadetes; order Longimicrobiales; family Longimicrobiaceae; genus JACDHR01. The sequence goes on along the minus strand of JACDHR010000493.1, from coordinate 1,362 downwards.
GCTTCGACGACGAAGGCGCGTTCTACCCGCTCAACATCAGCTTCTTCACCCTGCCGTTCATCGTCGCGTATTTCGCGTGGGAGCGGCCGCTCCCGAGTTCGAGCCGCCTCTGGCTGGCCGCGGCCTTCGCCCTGGCGGCGGTCGTCGTGAACGCCTTCCCCTTCCCCCCGGCGGTCGCCGACGCGCAGGTTGCCGACACGCAGCTCCTGACCATTCTCCACCTGCCCATGACTCTCTGGCTGGCCGTGGGCGTGGCCTACGTCGGCGGACGGTGGCGGGGGAGCGAGAGGCGGATGGACTTCATCCGCTTCACCGGCGAGCTCTTCATCTACTACGTCCTGATCGCCCTGGGCGGGGGCGTGCTGATCGGGCTGACCTTCGCGCTCTTCCAGGCCATCGGCCTCGACGTGGAGCCCCTGGTCAACGACTGGGTCCTGCCCTCCGGGATCGTGGGCGCCACCGTGGTCGCGACCTGGCTCGTGGAAGCGAAGCAGAGCGTCATCGAGAACATGGCGCCCGTCCTGGCTCGCATCTTCATCCCCCTCTTCGCGCTGGTGCTCCTCGCCTTCGTCGTGACGATGGCGGCCACGGGGCGGGGGATCGATGTCGAGCGGGAGATCCTCATCGCGGTCGATCTGCTGCTGGTGGTGGTCTTCGGACTGCTCCTGTACTCGATCTCCGCCCGCGATCCCCTGGCGCCCCCGAGCGTCCTCGACTGGATCCAGCTGACGCTGGTCGGGACCGCCCTGCTGGTGGATCTCCTGGCGCTCTGGGCCATAGGGAGCCGGATCTCGGACTTCGGGTTCACGCCCAACCGGCTCGCGGCGCTGGGCATGAACGTGGTCCTGCTGGTGAACCTCGCCGGCTCGGCCTTCCTCTACGTCCGCTTCCTCCGGGGCGGAGCCGCCTTCTCACCTCTGTGGGAGTGGCAGATGACCTACCTCTACGTCATCGCCGGGTGGGCCGCGGTGGTCGCCTTCCTCTTCCCGCCGCTCTTCGGATTCGGCTGAGCGCCATGTAGAGCAGCTCACCCGGACCAGCCCCTGGCTCTGCTGTATTGCGCAAAGTGCTCTCACGGAGATGAGATGATGGAGCTGCAGATTCGCGGCGTCTCGAAGAGCTACCCGAACGGCGTCCGGGCCCTGGACGACGTCTCGCTCACCATCCCCCGCGGCATGTACGGCCTGCTCGGTCCCAATGGCGCCGGCAAGTCCACGCTGATGCGGATCCTGGCCACGCTGCAGGAGCCGGATGAAGGGAGCGTCCGCCTCGATGACCCTTCGGCAGGCTCAGGGCAGGCCATCGACGTCGTCAACCAGAAGGATGAGGTGCGCAGGACGCTCGGCTACCTGCCGCAGGAGT
>JACDHR010000136.1 GCA_013820915.1 Gemmatimonadota bacterium | reverse complement strand
CGGCCGGGGAAACCCGAAAGTTAGAACGGCGGAGTGGGCGTGGCAACACGGCGGCTGTCACGCGGCGGTGTCCCGGATCCCGCCCCGCGTGTGGAGCCGTAGCAGAAGCTCCTCCATCGCCTGGCGGTCCGTCAGAGACGCGGATTTGAGCAGACGGTCGGTGCGCAGCATCTCCGTCAGTCCGCGGTCCACTTCATCCACGCTCCACCTCCGCGCCTGCGGCACGATGCGTTTCGAAAGCCAGCGCTGATACGGCTTCAGCTCGCGCTCGAGCGCGGCCGATCCGCCGGCACAGACCAGGCCGATCCGCAGCAGCTGGGCAGACATTCCGATGATCAACCCGACCCCCGACTCTCCGGCAGCCAACAGCACGGGGAGTTGCCGGAGCGCCTCGGCGAACTTCCGCTCGCCGATAAGGTCGAACCATTCCCAGCGGTCGTACCGTGGAATAGCGCCCGTGAGGGCACGCACATCCTCCACCGTGAGCTGCGCCCGACCATCCGCGAAGGTAGCGAGCTTTTCCAGTTCACCGGAGAGCATCCGAAGATCTGTACCGAGGGCGGCTACGAGCGCGCGAGCCGCATCAGGCGCGAGCCCGATCCGGTGAGCCGTTTGCGCCTGCTCGATGAGCCACCCCGGCGCATCGAGCGGGTCGATGGCAGCGAACTCAACGGAGCAAGCCGCCTTCTTCAGCGCGGGGTAAAACTTTGCTTTGCTGCCGCCCGGAATAACAGCCGTGATGACGAACGCGAGGCCAGGCGGCGGAGCGGTAGCGACCGACTCGACGACATCCCGCGCTTTCTGGGTCAACGCCTGGGCATCACGAAGCACCATGACGCGCCACTCCGCCATCATCGGCGGCGTGGAGAGAATGGAAGCGAGAGACTCGGCATCGGCGTCATCGCCGCGGAGCTGATCCAGATTGAAGTCGCGGGTGGTGGGGTCGAGATAGGCGTCGACGACCCGGTCCACGGCCTCTTCGCGCAGGAACGCCTCGTCACCCAAGAAAAAGAAGGCGCCGCCCCGCAGTGGCTTTTTCGCCAACATGCCGAGCAGCGCCTCGTACTTGATCAACCCCACGACGGATCCGGAGGCAGGAGTGGAAGAACGAAGTTCGAGATCGAACGTATATTACCGCTGTGACACGGGCACCCCATACGAGGCATTCAGCGGGGAATACCGGAAGAACAGATCGTCTCCCGCTATGGATGCGGGCGCGAAGTTCCACTCGCGCCGAAGCGGCTCGGACGGTGAGAGCAGCGTTCCACTCCGGAAGAGCAACGCAGGCACTTCCGCGGACGGCAGCGGTGCGCGAGCCGCCACTGGTGGAAGCTCGTGCACCGGCGGCTGAGTGCGGGTGGCAGGGATCCACGCGGCGAGCGCGATCATCGCGGCAATCGCCATAGTCATCGTCGCCGACGCTCCGGAACCGATCCGCCCCGGCCCCTTCATCTCTTCTTCGACGTGGAAGATACGGTGCTGGAGACGCGGAAGGAAATCGTCGGATGGCTGGATCTGCGGAAACTCGCGGTAAAGGCGCACGCCTTCCGAAACCACGCGGTCGTAGCGAGCGCACGAGGAGCAGGTAACCAGGTGAGCCTCGAACTGCATTCGGACGCGCTCCTCGAGCTCCCCGTCGCGGAACGCGGAATACTCCTCGAGAAAATGCGAACAATCCACCATTTGCCAGCACCACGAAAAAAGTGACGTGCACGGCGGCGCGGATAGTTTTCCGCATCCGCCACATACGTCACCTTCTACGCAAGAGCGCGGCAGGTGTTCCCGCTCGGAGTAACTCAATCAGTCTAGAAGCGGAGCAATGATCTGGGCGAAGTTATTCCGCGCCCGGTTCAGCCGGCTTTTCACAGTACCCAGGTTGCAGCCGGTAATCTCGGCAATCTCCTCGTACGTCTTGCCTTCCATCTCGCGAAGCACAAAGACCGTTCGGTGATGCTCGGGCAGCTCCTCGACCACGGAATCGACCATCTGCTTCAGGCGCCGCTTCCGGTACAGATCGTCAGGGCGGTATGTGTTGTCTTCCCACTCCAGTGGACGGTCGTCCGCGCCCCAGTTCTTCTTGATCATCTGGAACAGTACCAGTGGATTGCGAGAGCGATTCCGCAGCTCGTTCTTCGCGAGGTTCGAGGCGATCGTGTAGACCCATGTCGAGAACTTCTTCGACTGGTCGAAACGGTGAATGTGCCGGTAGACGCGGATGAACGTCTCCTGAACCAGATCCTCTGCACGCTCGCGGTCTCCCGTCGTGCGGTAGACGAAGTTGAGCAGCCGGCTCTGATAGCGGTCCGCCAACTCTGTAAAGGCTCGCTTCTCTCCGGCCAGGAACTCCGCAACCAGTGCGCTGTCGTCCAGCGACTTCAGCATCTCCCGCTGCGTCCGGGGGCCGGCAGCCGTATCGGCGTCTCTCACAACAAAATCGAGCATATATCCCCCATGGTAGTAAACAATCGTATCGGATAACACGCCTCAGGCGAAATATGGGGCACGAGTCGCGTGGCTGCCGTAGGAAAAAGCACGATTCATACCATACGGGAACTCTCGCTAATAATCACGTAACTTATACGGGATAAAGCATTTACCGATCTACAACACCTGAGCTCCGAACGCCTCCCTGTCCCCTCTTTGTGACGCTTTGTGGGCTGATGAGGACACATTTGTAGCGGAGAGGGCGATCCGGTATTCTCAGCGGCCGAACACGAACACGGCCACATACAGCAGCGTGCAGATCGTCTTGGCGTCGGAGATCTCCCCGTCGCGGATCATCGCCAGCGCGCGTGAGATCGGCATCGGTTCGAGCTCCATGAACTCATCCGTATCGCGGGATGTGGCCCCTGGGGTGAGATCCGTGGCGAGGAAGAGGTGAATCCGCTCGTCCGTGAAGCCGGGTGTGGTGTAGATCGCGGTGAGATAACGCAGCCGTCCGGCGCGCAAACCCGTCTCCTCTTCGAGCTCGCGTCGCGCGCAGACTTCCCAATCCTCTCCGGGTGAGTCTGGCCTGCCGGCCGGCACCTCATAGATATATCCGCCGGTTGCGTAGCGGTACTGGTGCACCAGCAGGATCTGCGGATCCGGGCTATCCTCGCCGCTCAGGACGGGGAGCACCGCGGCGGCCCCGGAGTGCCGGATCATCTCGAGCTCGCCGAGAGAGCCGTCGGGGAACCGCACCGAATCGACGCTCAGGCGAACGATCCGCCCGTCGTGGACAAGGCGGGAGCCGAGCCGCGCGGGCTCATCGCCCGCCGGGAAATCAATCTTTTCCACGCGAAGGAGAACGGATGCGGGTGAGAAAGGGAGCCCGCACCGCTAGGTTGCGGACGGGATGATGTCCGCTGCCTCGACGATCTGCAGGGGGCCCAGCTCTAAGCTCTCCAGCGGAGCGCGAATCTGGTCGGCGTCACCAACGATGACCACAACGGCATCAGCGGGCCGCACGTGGCGCTCGGCGGCACGTTGAACGTCCGCCGCGCTGACGTCGACGATCCGCTGTCTGTAATGATCAAAGTAGTCATCCGGCAGGTCGTAAATCGCGAGTTCCGCGAGTCGGGCGGCGATCCCGCCGGTGGTCTGCAGACGCAGCGGAAAGGCGCCGGCCATATAGTTGCGGGCGTCGTCGAGCTCTGCGGGCGTGACCGGCGCTTCCCGAATGGCCCGCAGCTCTTCCATGATCTGCGCTACAGCGGCGGCCGTGACTTCCGTCTGGACTGCGGTGGAGACGAGGAATGCTCCGGGATCGCGGCGCAACGCGAACCCTGATGAGGCGCCGTAGGTATACCCGTGCCGTTCGCGCAGGTTGAGGTTGAGGCGCGAGGAGAACGCACCTCCGAGAATGGTGTTCATCACCAGCACGGCGAAATAGTCGGGCGTGGCGCGCGAGACGCCGAGATGACCGACGCGGATCTCGGACTGCACGGATCCTGGACGGTTGACGACCACGAGCTTCGCCTCATCGCTCCGGGGCCGCACCTCGACAGCGGTGGGCGTCACCACTCCACTCCTCCACCCGCCGAACCGCCGCTCGAGAAGCTCGACCGCCTCTTCCGGCGCGACATCACCGCAGACGATCATCGTCGTGGCGGCAGCGTGAAAATGCTCGGCATGAAAGACGGCCACGTCCGCTTTGCCGAGTGACTCTACCGTGTCGGCCGTCCCGCCCAGGGATCGCGAAAACGGAACATCGGGCGCGTAGACGAACTGCGCCGTCGCCTCGCTTGCCAGCGCTCGCGGATCGGCGCGGCGCTGCAGAATTTCTGCCAGCCGCTCGCCCCGGAGCCGCTTGACCTCCGCTTCGGGAAAGGTTGGCCGCTGAACGATTTCGGCGAGAATGTCCGACGCGGGCTCAAGGCGCGAGCGCAGAGCGGTGAGCGATGCGAACGCGGTGTCCCAGGATGCATCGGTGTCGAGTTGGACGCCGAGCGCCTCGATCTGTTCGGCGATCTGCAGCGCGGAGTGAGGCCCGGCGCCTGATTCCAGCAGGGCAGCGGTCAGAGATGCGATTCCCGCTTGCGATGCTGGCTCCCGGGTGCCGCCCGCCTCCAGAAGCACGTGCAACGTGACGACAGGGAAGTTCCTCACCTCCGCCACAAGGACAGGGATGCCGTTGGAAAGTGTTCCGCGATGGATTCCCGGAAAATCGAAATCCCGGAGCGGTCCCGGTGCGGGGGCGCGGCTGCGATCCAACTCATCGGCGAAAGGACGCGAAGGGACGCTCATCAGGCCGCCTCCTGCCCTGCCCCGCTCCCGCGGGGCACATAGGTGAGCACAACCCGGTTATCCGTGCCGAGGTGGGAAAGCGCGATGCGACGGATGGCCTCCGGTGAGACGTCGCGGTAGGAGTCGAGCTCGTGGTTGATACGCTCCGGATCGTCAAAGAGCGTTGTGAACATCGAGATCTGGTCCGCACGCTCGCTGACCTGTTGCAGCGCGATAATCTGGCCTGACTCGATTCCCGTGACCGCCTTCTCGACCTCCGCAGCGGGAGCTTCGGCACGGCCGAGCGCGTCGATCTCCGCGAGCAGGTGGCGCTCCAACTCCTCCGGCTCGACCCCAGGGCTCGCGGTCGCCCAGACGACCAGCATCGCCGCACCCGTAACGATCGGGAACGCGAAGGCGACGACATCCTGCGCGATACGGCGCTCGCGGACGAGGGAACGGTACAGCCGCGATGACTTTCCGGCCGCGAGCAGATGAGCGGCTACATCTGCCGCGTAGAAATCATCGGTTCCATAAGGCGGGACCCGGAACGCGAGGTATACGCGGGGAAGAGCGATCTCGCCTTCTACGATCTCGCGAATCTCCGCGCCGATCCGGGGCTCCAGATCCGGCGCTCCGGGGAGCGGCGGAACGTCGGGTCCGCGCGCAATGGGTCCGAAGTAGCGGTCGATCAACGTGCGGGTCTCCTCCGGATCGAAATCGCCGCACACGGTGAGAACGGCGTTGTTGGGTGCGTAGTAGGTGCTAAAGAACTCGGCGACCTCGTCGAGCGTGGCGGCATCGAGATCCGCCATGCTCCCGATCACCGAATGGTGATACGGGTGGTCTGATGGATAGACGAGCGCCTGCAGCCGCTCGTCCCAGTCTCCATACGGCTGGTTGTCGACACGCCACCGGCGCTCGTTCTTCACCACGTCTCGTTGATTGTCGAGCTTTTCCTGCGTCAGAGCCGGGAGCATGAATCCCATGCGGTCGGACTCCAGCCACAGCGCCAGCTCGAGTCGGTGGGCCGGCACGGTCTCGAAGTAGTTCGTCCGGTCCAGCCAGGTGGAGCCATTCATCGCTCCGCCCGCCCGTTCGATATGGGCAATGTGCTCGGTGTTCGGCACGTGCTCGGAGCCCTGAAACATCATGTGCTCGAACAGGTGTGCGAAGCCGGTGCGACCGGGCCTCTCGTTGCGGCTGCCGACGTTGTACCAGAGATTGACCGCCACCACCGGGTTTGTGTGGTCCCGGGAGAAAACCACCTTCAGTCCGTTCGGAAGCGTAAAGCGGGACACCGGGATCTGCATCGGTTCTCCTGATCAAGAGACGCCCCCTGCCGGGAGCACGGAAGCAAGGAGCGATCGCAAAGCTCGCGCCGGGCAAGCGGCTCGGTGTACGGGCGAAGGAGCCTACAGCTCGCCGGGAAGGAGCATGAGCAGGATAATAGCACTCTCGCGCAGCACGTGGCGCCATTCCTCGCGCGGGGTGGCAGAGATCGGGCTGGTCCGAGTCGGAGAGGTAGATGCCTGGATTCCGAATCGAAAGGCGAGCAGGCGTACCCGCAGGGAGTGGAAAGGGTCGCTCACTAGAACGGCGGAGCGGAGGCCATGGGAGCGCATCAACTCCGCGACCGTGCGCATCGACTCTACAGAGCGTTGGCCTCCCGATTCGAGGAGGATTGCCTGGGGCGGCACGCCGGAGCGTACCGCGTACCTGCGGGCCACCACCGCCTCGCTGACGGTATCACCGATGCCGACGCCTCCCGTCATGATCATGGTCGGGGCCATCCCGCGACGGTAGAGCGCGACGGCATGGTCGAGACGGGCACGGAGGACGGGGGACGGACGTCCGTCGTACTGCGCGGCGCCCAACACGACGATCACGTCTGCGGGAGCCGCCGCATCCCGCTGGCCATACAGGTATACGGCGGCAACGACAGAACCCCAGACGAGGAAGCCGAGCAGCAAAACACCCAACCCACCGCGCAGGAGATGCCGCCACATGGAGGAATGAAGATCGGCGTAGGAAGCGGAGGCGCGGCTTCAGCCCGCGCCGAGGGTTTCAGACCGCGCCAAGCAGGCGGGCCCGCAACATGGGCGCGACAAGCTCGCCGTGCAGGAACTCGTAGGCTGCCTCGGCGCCCGCTTCGACATATTCCTCCAGCTCATGGATCAGGTCCGGGTCCACACCCGGCGCGAGTTCGGCGCGGGCCACAGCGTTCCACGCTTCATCGGTCCACCCTTCCGCGGCCGCCGCCATCGCCGCGGCCGCATGCAGCTCCCAATCCAGGGGCCGCTCGAGTGAAGCTGCGTGAAGCTGCTCTGCGCCCTCTTCCGTGCTCCCGGCTTCCAGAAGCGCGAGGCCGTAAAGCACCCGGGACCAGATGTCGTCGGGCGTGAGAGACAGAACCTCGCTCAACTCGGCCTGCCCTTCCTCTGCCCGATCCGAGAGCAGGTACGCGGTGGCGAGCTCGATCCGGATGCTCACATCCTCGGGATCCAGGCGGCGCGCGGCTTCCAACTCGTCGATCGCTGCCGTGAGCATCCCCTCCCGGGCGAGGTATGCTCCGTATCGGGCTCGGGTGATCGGGAGGTGTGGTGCGGTGACGGCGGCAAGCCGCAGCACGCGCTCCGCGTCGGGGTCCCCTCCCGCGGCGATTCCCGCGCCGGCCGTCGCGAGGAGCGTCGGATCCTCCGGTTGCTGCGCGAGGCAGCGGCGGAAAAAATCGTATGCGGCGCCCACCGCACTCGTTTCACTCGCCGCGACTCCCAGCATGCAAAGCAGTGTGGGGTCCTCGGGAAACTCACTCTCCTCCTGCAACAGGAGAGCGAATGCCTCATCCCAGCGCCCCTGATCCGTGAGGGAGGACGCCTCCCCGAGCCGCTCGAGAAGCCGATCCCAGTCCCCGTCCGAAGGAGAATTGTGGCTGTTTCCGTCAGTCATACGTGTCCGGGAGTTCGTTCCGCACTGCTGCCGATGAGCGTGGATCCGAGGAGATGCCTGGGACGGGACTCGAACCCGTAAGCCGCGAGGCGGAGGATTTTAAGTCCTCTGTGTTTGCCGATTTCACCACCCAGGCGCACTCTACGAATGTAACAGTACGCCGGTAATCGAGCCATGTTCTGTCATGGGATCGGCACGGCGGCGGCTTCTTTCAACCGCCGAATGTTCTCCGCCACACTTTGCGTTCCGCCGTAAACGGCGGAGCCGGCGACGACTATCGTGGCTCCCGCAGACACGACCGCGCCTATGGTTTCCATGGAGATCCCGCCGTCTACCTGCAGCTCCACACCAGCGACCGTCAACTCCGTGAGAAGAGCGCGCACGCGTGCGATCTTCTGCGTGGAGGTGGGTATGTACGACTGGCCGCCGAACCCGGGGTTTACGGACATCACCAGAACCAGATCGATATGGGGAAGGATCTCGCGCAGGGTGTCGACGGATGTACCCGGATTGATCGCCACGCCCGGCTTCATACCGAGTTCCCGGATCCGCTCCACCACGCGGTGCAGGTGCGGGCAGGTCTCTATATGGACGGTGATGCGATCGACCCCGGCACGTACGAAGTCTTCGAGGTACCGCTCCGGCGCCTGGATCATCAGGTGCGCGTCGAGCGGGAGGTCGGTGGAGCGGCGCGCGGCTCGTGCCACGAGCGGCCCGATCGTGATATTGGGCACGAAGTGGCCGTCCATCACGTCGAGATGGATCCAATCCGCACCCGCGGCTTCGGCCTCGCGGATCTGGTCCCCGAGGCGTGCGAAGTCCGCGGAGAGGATGGAAGGAGCGATCAGGATGTCGCTCATCGATCGCTCTCCCGGCTGTGGTACCGCGTAATCACGCGCGTGCCCGCACCCCCCGCCGCTACGACATCATCCGCCATCCCGAGGAAGAGCCCCGTTTCGAGGATGCCGGGCCGATCGAGAAGCGTTCGCTCCAATGCCTCGGGCTCGGAGATCCCGCCGCGAAAATGGCAATCATAGATGAGATGCCCACCATCGGAGAGGAACGGCTCGCCGTCACCGCCCCTGCGGAGCTCCGGTTCCGCGCCGATGCTGCGGAAGAACGGCAGGTGAGTGGCAGCTCCGAAGCAGTCTACCTCGACGGGGAGCGGCACACGCGACCCGAGCCGGTCGACAAGCTTGGTGTCGTCCACCACGATCACCAGCAGCTTTGACGCCTCGGCGACGATCTTTTCGCGCAGCAATGCCCCGCCGAGCCCCTTGATGAGCCGAAGGTCGTTGTCCACCTCGTCGGCGCCGTCGATCATGAGGTCCGGTGAAGGGTACTTGTCCAGTGATCCGAGAGGGATGTTCAGTGAGCGCGCGCGCAGCTCGGTCTCGCGCGAGCTCGGGATCCCCACGATGCGCTTCCATTCGCCCTCAGCGCGGCGCTCCGCAATGTAATCGAGGAGATGCCGAACAGTGGACCCGGTACCGAGCCCGATCACCATTCCGTCTTCTATCCATTGTGCCGCGTGTTCCGCAGCGACGCGCTTGCGCGCTTCCTCTTTCTCTGTTCCCACCGTTTCGCTCATCCGGGTCCGTACCGTGAGTACCGTTCCTCCTCGGTGCCGGCCGCAGTAACATAAGCGGCAAGCTAGCACAGGGAAGAGAATCCGGCGAAGATAAAAACGGGGGACGCCGTGTGGCGCCCCCCGCTTCCTACTGGTGCTGCGTTCGGGGTGTATTACCCGCGGACGCGGCCGACTGCCGTACGCGGCTGGTACGGCTGCATCTCGCAGCCCGGCCGGACCGGTACGTAGAGCACGTTGTGCGGAGCCATCGCGCCCTGCTCCGCGAAGATCGGCACACCC
>JACDHR010000492.1:2571-3021 GCA_013820915.1 Gemmatimonadota bacterium | reverse complement strand
TCCACGATCACCGGGATGCCGCGCGAGCGCGCCATCCGCACCACCTCCCTCACCGGCAGGATCTGCCCGGTGATGTTGATCATGTGGCACATGTGGATGAGCTTCGTGCGCGGCGTGATCGCCCGCTCGAAGCGGCGCACCACCTCCGCCGGGTCCTCCGCGGGAATGGGGATCGATATCTGCACCAGCTTGATCCCCTCCCGACGCTCGCGCTGCTGCCAGGTGGTGATCATCCGCGGGTAGTCCTGGTTGGTCGTCAGCACCTCGTCGCCGCGCCGCAGGTCGAAGCCGAACTGGCAGATCTGCAGGCTCTCCGACGCATTGCGGGTGATCGCGACCTCCTCCGCATCGCACCCGAACATCCGCGCCAGCCCCTTTCGCACCGTCTCCTTCTGCGGCCCCAGGACCCTCCACATCGTGTACACCGGCGCGGTGTTGGAGTAATCGAGG
>JACDHR010000492.1:0-2561 GCA_013820915.1 Gemmatimonadota bacterium | reverse complement strand
CCGCCGTTGTTCAGGTTGATCAGGCTGCGGTCCACCGTCCACGCCTGCTGCACCCGGAACCAGAACTCCTCGTCGTGCGCGATCTCCTCGGGAGTACCGGTGTAGGTCGCGATCGAGTCGAGCACCTCACGGAAGATCCCGGGATGGATCGTGGCGACGGCCAGCGCCGCTGCGGGAGGCTGGCCTAACGTGCGGAGAAAGCGGCGTCGGCTGTACATGACGCACCTTCGAGTATGCTCGGGACGTGCAGGCAAGGATCAGGGGATACGCTGACAAGATAAGCCGACGTCGCGGCGATTGCCAGGCGGCGCCCTCACCTCCGGGCCCGAGGTCGAACCGCGGCGGGACGCGTGCGATCAGCTCAACGACGCCTTCAAGTCCATGTCTGCTCGTAACCTGGACACGCCCCCGATCCTGCTGGTGGCATGTGCCTTGTCCCATCTGTTCCCCTCAATACTACGGAACTCGATGGCCCCACGGGGGCAAGGAGGAGCAATGGAACGACCGACACACGCGAACAGGTTGGGAGCCGACCGGCAGGACGAGATGCATACGTCCTGGGACAGGCCGATGGGGCAGCAGGCGCGCACCGCATCCGCGCAGCGCAGCGCACCGACAGCGAAGGATTCGCCGACCAGCTACCGAAGACCTCGCTTGCCGTCCTGCTGGGGACCGTGGCAGCCGGATTCGTGCTGCGGCGCGCCCTGGGCGGCTCCGAGGAGATCCGGAAGAACGGCGCGGCGGAGAACGACCTGCTGCTCGCCTGGCTGAACGACGCCTACGCGATGGAGAAGGCCCAGATCCCGATCCTCGAGAACCACGCCAAGGACGCGAAGGATTACCCGAACATCCGCAAGAAGGATCTGCAGCACCTCGAGCAGACCCGCCGCCATGCGGAGATGGTGAAGAGCTGCATCGAGCGCCTCGGCGGCAAGCCCTCGACCAGCAAGAAGACCCTCGGCACCGTCATCGGGAACCTGGGCAGCGTCTCCACCGGACCCTTCGAGGATGAGCTGGTGAAGAACTTCCTCTCCGACTACGCGACCGAGAATCTGGAGATCGCCTCCTACCGCACGCTCATCACCGCCGCGCAGGAGCTGGGCGACCGGGAGACCGCCCGCATCTGCAAGCAGATCCTGCGGGACGAGGAGGAGATGGCCCGCTGGCTCGAGAACAATCTGTCCATGGCCGTGCGGGAGACCCTCCGGAGTCACTGATCGACGAATCCGCACCCTCCCGGCCCGCACCGCAGCCGGACCGGGAGGGCACGCGTATCTCCATCCGAGACCGCGCGGCTCCGTGACGCTACGGCACGGAGCAGCGGCTGCAACGCCCCGAGCACCTCCAGACCATCAAGCGCTCGTCCCTTCCCGAGGTGGTCACCCTCTCCAACCACTCCGGTAACCCGCCGAAACTGATGAGCAACACAGCGTCCGGCGATCCACATCCGAACGCAACGTGAGCTTCGGGAGCGGCGGCGAGGAAATCCCGCTGGTGGGGATGGAAGGCGAACCAGTAGCTGGGTACGCCGCCGCGCTCGTGCTCCCGCGAGACGGCGCAGATCAGGGCGAGCGAGCGATCGGCCGTCTCGAAGGTAGCCCGGGAGCGCTTCATCAGCATCCGGTTGAGAAACTGCTCGATTCGGGCCATGCGGGTATCGTGGAGGAGCTTGCTCGACCGAGCAGACGGTGTCAGCCTTGGTGTTATATGACATCCTCGCAGACTTCAGGTACCCACTTGCGCCTGCGCCGTTCGGGAGCTATATATCCGCTGAACGCAGCCTTCGGTCTGGATACCTATGGCAGATATGCTTCCTGACGACTACCCCGCCCGGATCGTTGCTCTTCGCGAGCAGCTCGGCCTGACACAAGCCGAGCTAGCTGATCAAGTCGGTGTCGCTTTCGCAACCGTAAACCGCTGGGAGAATGCGCGGACGCGGCCTTCGCGTAAGCATTGGGAGGAGCTACTTCGCCTTGAGGAGCAAGGGGTAAACGGAGCTGCTGCCGAGACGGAAGCCGCGGCACCTGATTTACTGATCGAGCAATCATCGCTCGACTTCGCTGCCCGCCCCGCCGCTGTCCGTGCGGTTATCGAGGGTGAACGCCTGGCAGCAGGTTACACCGCCAGCCCTGCCTTCGCAACCGAGATCGCCCGCGTGGAGCCGCTCCCGCACCAGCGGATCGCTGTGTACGAGCGGATGCTCAAGGCGCCCCGGCTTCGTTTCCTGCTCGCCGACGACCCCGGCGCGGGCAAGACGATCATGACCGGGCTCTATGTCCGGGAGATGCTGGCCCGCCGTCTTCTCCGCCGCGTGCTCGTTGTCCCTCCCGCCGGTCTCGTGGGCAACTGGCGTCGCGAGATGTCCGATCTCTTCGCGCTCGACTTCCAGATCGTCAGCGGCGACCATATGCGCCGCGGCAACCCCTTCGCCGGCCCGGGCTCCGATCTCGTCATCGGGAGCGTCGACACTCTCAATGGACCTCGCGCGCTCGAATGGCTGCGCGACCCGGAGACGGCACCCTATGATCTCGTGGTGTTCGACGAGGCGCACAAGCTCACCG
>JACDHR010000491.1 GCA_013820915.1 Gemmatimonadota bacterium | reverse complement strand
GCCCGTGAAACGTGGCGGAGACTATGCTACGTATACCTGGGCGGTACGCGCCGCTCACCGTAGCCACTGGAGGCCCGGCCCGTGGAGCGACCGGGAGGACTTTTACGGTTTCCGCGTGGTCAGAGACATTCAGATAGCTGACGATTCGCATGGAGCGGTGACCGGCGGCAGCTCCGCTTGAGGCCTATCGCCTCCTGTGCCGCCCGGCGGGGGTCAGAAAGTCGATGACGTCGGCCGCGAATCGGTCGGGGTCATCGACGTACAAGAAATGTCCGCTCCGCTCGTACTCGAGGAAGGTCGCGTGCGAGAGCCTGTCCGCTAGCTCGCGCAATCCCTCCGGCCGGGCAGCCCCGTCACGTCCGCCGGCGATGATCAGGACCGGCATCGTGAGCCGCTCCGGGTTCGTGAAGCGGTAGTCCAGCAGACCACTTCGAAAGAGCGCGCCTCCTACTTCCCCGGTGTTACGGTATCCATGCGCCGCCTCGACTGTCTCGATCCGGGTGCGTACCGAGGAGACCGGGTACATTGCCTCGTTGCTGTACTCGTCCCATGCGAGCCCACCTCCAGCGCCCCGCATCTCCAGCTCACAGTCACTGATGCGAGTTCCGTCAGGCCGCAGCGTGTCGGCGCGCACTCGCCTGTAGCCATCGGGGCGGCGCTCCGCAAGTGTCTTGAGCCGCAAACGGCATTGTAGTGGCGTATCCCAGAGGCCCGCGACGAACACCAATCGTGAGACGTGCTCCGGGTATCTGGCAGCGTACTCCAATGCCAGCGTCCCACCAAAGGACTGTCCGATAAGCGCGATTTGCGGGACGCGCAAGGATTGCCGCAACTGCTCGATATCTTCCACCATCAGCGGGATCGAGTACTCGCCGTCCGCTGGACGGTCGGAGCGGCCGGCGCCGCGCTGATCGAAGTAGATCATGCGCAGCGACGGTTCAAGCTTCGGCCCGAGCAGTTCTGCAAAGTGAAGGCTGCCCTGGCCGGGCCCGCCGTGCAGGAAGAGGACCGGAGGAGCATCGGCCGGTGCCGCGCCCGCAACCCGATACCAGTGCCGCACGCCGTTAAGCACGACGTCGTGAGGACCCGTCTGCAGTCCGGGCCGTATCGCGATCCCGCTTCCGATCGGATGCGAAGGTGCGCAGCCGGAGAGAATCATGCCGACAGCCACCGCCCAAGAGACGCCGCGAGTCATCAGCAATTCCATGATCGACCGTGAGTTGAGTTAAGTGGGTGCGTCGGTGCCGCCTCGGATCCTACGGTCCGGAGATGAGAGCGGCAATGCATCCTCTGCCGCTCACTGCTTCGACAGTGTGCCTGTGGTGAGCACCGGGATCTCCCCAAGCTCCGCCGCCATCGGTGACTCGCGCCGCACGCGCTGCGCCGCTCGAGCGGGAGTCTACCTGGTGAGTTCGACGCGGACTGGTCACGCCTTGTCCAGCGGGGAGTGCCGCTGGCGCCGCGTAACGACTCAAGCTCAGTGGCAATGGGCAAACCGCACCGGCGCCCGCCACGAGGACCACGCCAACCTACACGCGCTGCCCTTCCGCGCAGCAAGAGTGCCGAGCCCATTGTCCACTGCAGCGGCGGGTTATGTGGCGTGGGGCGCGAGGAGCCATGCGGCTGAGATCGCCAGCGCGCCAAGTGCCAGCAGCCAAGCACCGCCGAAGTTGCCAACGTAGGCGAAGAGGAGGGCCGCGTTCGCCCAGAGTAGCACGGCGCTGAGGCCCAGAAGGCCGCGACTGCCCGCAGCCGGGCGGAGGGAAGCCCAAAGCGCACCAAACGCACCGATTGCGAGCGTGAGAGAGAAGCCCGCCCAAAGCGCCGGGAAGACTCGCGCGTACCACCCACCGGCCCGCTGGCCGGCCCCGCGCGCGTCGGCGTAGCCGGTTAGGTGGAAGGCTGCTGTGGCGAGCACGACGACGGCGCCTAGCACCGCGAGCACGCGCCAGAGTCGTCCAAATCGGCTGACTGAGACAGAGGACGAGTTCATGGCTGTTGCTGTCGGGATTGGAGCCACATAACGACACAAGCTAACGCGTGAAGGGCCGATGCAGTACGCCCGAGGAACGGGAGGAAGCATGGCCGGCCCTTCGTCGACGTTCAGCGCCTTGTTGGGCGGCACCCTATGCTATTCTACGACACGAATAATTCCCTCAACAACAAGCCCGCCCGCTGCGCCGAGGGCGACTCCGACGAGAGGCAGCCCCACTGGGAAGATGCAATCTTCCTTCTGACACTCACGGTATGTTATGTAGGTAAAGGTCAGACCGCCAGCAACAGCGCCGATTAACGGAAGTCTCCACCAGGATCGCTTTCGCGGCGTCATCGATAACTCCTGCGGCACAAGAGATCTTTCCTGTACATCCTGAGAATCAGGAGCGTGAATCGGTCCACGATCCGGCCAGGGAAACTCTACAAGCGGCTTACTGAACGTCTGCGACCAAGCAGCCTGTTTCTGTCCAATCTGCTGTGCGTGTGTGCTGTTTGCACTTCCCGCTCCGAGCAGAAGCAGGATTACGACCACCCGAATCCATTGCATCATGAGTTTCTCCACATCATCAGTTCACAATATTTGCTACGCCTCACAGGCGAGGCGGGGATCGTCCGCCGCCATGGTTTCATACGTGAGGTACGCCGCCATCGTTTTGTTTTCGACCAAGTCTGTAACGTAGGCCGCCGCTTGATCTGCTGCTCCTGGCGGCGGAGCGGGGTAGCTCGTCGACCGTGTCGTCGCGCCGTTGCTCCAGCGATATTGGAAGGGGCCATCACCAGATGGCATTGCCGTGACGAAAACACGCGAGGAGAAGCGGTCAACACACGTGGGTCCATCGATTCGCAAATTGGAAAAGCCACCCACCCCAACGTAAGCATTGTAGTGCTTCAGAGCCTTTCAAACAAGTCCCCTTCGCTTGAGAGTTACACTTCCCCCGGTGGTCTACGCCGCCTGCTGAAGCCGCTCCCGGTTGATCACCTCACGTCGAGATCGCGCACGCTGCAACTTCTGCTTCCGTTCGTTTAAGCGC
>JACDHR010000490.1 GCA_013820915.1 Gemmatimonadota bacterium | reverse complement strand
TCTGGGCGAGGAGGTGCTGCAGCGACAGCCGGAGGCCGTCCGCGACTTTCTGCTGCGGACCTCCGTCCTCGAGCGACTGAGCGGCCCCCTCTGCGACGCGGTCACCGGCGGGGAGGACGGCAGGTCCATGCTCCAGGAGCTGGAGCGGCGGAACCTCTTCGTCGTCCCGCTCGACGACCGGCGCGAGTGGTATCGTTACCACCATCTCTTCGCGGAGGTTCTGCAGGCGCATCTGGCGGAGGACCAGCCGGAGCGGGTCCGCACGCTGCACCGGCGGGCCAGCGCGTGGCACCAGCAGCAGGGCTCTCCGGGCGACGCGGTGCGCCATGCGCTCGCCGCAGGGGAGATGAAACAGGTGGCAGAGCTGCTCGAACTGACATGGCCCGCGATGGATCGTGCGCACCAGACCGCTACCTGGCTCGGCTGGGCCCGGGCGTTGCCCGACGCACAGGTGCGCGACAGCCCCGTCCTCAGCGTGGGGTATGCCTGGGCACTGCTGAACGAAGGGGAGCTGGAGGAGGCCGAAGCGCGGCTGCGCGACGCCGAGCGAACGGTGGAGGCGGCAGAGAGAGGGGGGCCGGTCTCCGAGCAGCTCCGGGCCCTTCCCGCGTCGGTCGCCACTGCGCGGGCCTACCTGGCTCAGGCACGCGGCGACGTGCCCGGCACCATCGAGCATGCCCGGAGGTCGCTGGGCCTCCTGGCCGAAGAAGACCGTCTGGCGCGCGCCCCCGCCGCCGCGCTCCTCGGTCTCGCGCACTGGACGGCCGGAGATCTGGAGGAGGCCCACCGGACGTTCGGCGCCGGCATGGACAGCCTGCGGGCGGGCGGCGACCCCCTGTCCGCGATCGGGGGATCCTTCATCCTGGGTGATATCCGAGCCGCTCAGGGCCGGCTCCGTGAGGCAGCCCGCACCCATGAGAATTTGCTGAAGCTTGCGGCAGAGCTCTCCCCGCAGGACTTCCCCGGCGTCGGAGGCCTGTACCTCGGCCTCGCCGACCTGCGCCGCGAGCGCGGCGATCTGGCAAGCGCCGCGCGGCTCCTGAAGCGAGCGAGGGAGGCGTACGACCGGGGGGGAGATCTCGGCGCCGGGCACCGCTGGCGGGTGGCGGCGGCGCGGCTCCGGGTGTCCGAAGGTGATCTCGAGCGGGCCCTCGGCCTGCTGGAGGAGGCGGAGCGGATGCACGTCCGGAGCCCCCTCCCCGACGTGCGTCCCGCCGCGGCGCTGCGGGCCCGGCTCTGGGTGGCCCTGGGCAGGCTGGACGAGGCGGGCGCCTGGGTCCGCGAGCGGGGCCTGTCCGCCGACGACGAGCCCGGCTACCTGCGCGAGTTCGAGCACCTCACCCTCGCGCGACTGCTCCTCGCCCTGCCTGCTGGCGAGGGGGGGGAAGACTCCGGTCGGGACGCGCTGGGGCTGCTCGGCCGCCTCGCGGACGCGGCGGAGGCCGGGGAGCGAACGGGGAGCCTGGTCGAGATCCTGATTCTCCGGGCACTCGCTCAGCAGGCGCGTGGCAGTACCGCCCGAGCGCTCGGTCCCCTCGAGCGTGCGCTCCTCCTGGCGGAGCCGGAGCGCTTCTTCCGGATCTTCGTGGACGAGGGGGAGCCGATGCGCTTCCTGCTGCGCCGCGCGGTGGCCGCGGGGATCGCGGGCGGATATACCCGCGACCTGCTCGCCGCCTTCGATGTGCCACGGCCCGCCGAGACGGGACCGCACCCGCATGCGACAGGGCTCGCGCTGCCTCTCACGGACCGCGAACTCGAAATCCTCCGCCTCATCGCCGCGGGGATGAGGAACCAGGAGATCGCCGACCAGCTCTCCATCCGTCTGACCACGGTCAAGCGCCACATCGCCAACACCTACGGAAAGCTCGACGTCGGGCACCGGACGGCGGCCGTGGCGCGGGCTACCGAACTCGAGCTGCTGTAGGCCGCCCCGCACCGCTACACCCCCGCACTACACTCCCCGCTGCACCTTCCGGCCAATGGAAACGGCCCGCGCACTCCCTAAACTCCGGGAGCGAACGACGCAGGCCCGATCCGACCATCTACCCGAAGGTGCACAGATGACTGCTGTTCAAGGCTTCATGGTCCTTATGCTCTCCCCCGTTCTTGTACATCCGGCTCCGGACGAGCCGCGAGGCCATATCATGGGGCGGGTCGTCGATGCGATCACGATGCAGCCCGTCGCCGGCGCCCGGGTCGAGGTCGTGGGACACCCACGCCGGGCCACAGCCGACGACGCCGGTCTCTACCGCATCGAAGATCTGGGCGAGGGCGTGTATCGCCTGGAGGTGCGCTCTATGGGGTACGCGGCCCACCTCGCAACCGATGTCGTGGTGGTGCGGGGAAAGACGACGTACCTCGACGAGATCGGCCTCGCCCCCGTTCCCGTGGCCATGGGGGGCGTGACGGTCGCTCCCGGGATCGCCGAAGCGGGAGGGTCGCGCCACTCCTTCCAGCGCGAGGAGATTCGCCGCACCCCGGGCGGGTCCGGCGACGTGGTGCGCGCCATGGGCACGCTGCCCGGCGTCAGCACCTCGGAGGGCGAGCTCTCCGCGATGACGGTGCGGGGGGGCGGGGTGCATGACAACCTCATTCTGATCGACAACATTCCGCTGGAGAAGATCAACCACTTCGAGGGGGGTAGCGACGAGCAGGAGGCCCAGGGGGGCCGCTTCAGCATCTTCACCGCGGGGCTGATCGAGCGGGCGACTTTCCATGGCGGCGGGTTCGGCGCCGAGTACGGGCGGAAGGGCGCCGCCGTGCTCGACCTCACCATGAGGGAAGGCAACATGGTGTCGCGGACGGTGAGCGGGAGCTACGACCTGCTCGGCCTCGAGCTCAACTATGACGGCCCGGCGTATCCGCTCAGCAACACCTCCCTGGTCGTCAACTATCGCGACTTCGACCTCGTCAACGCGCTGGCGATCGCAGGCGAGGAAGGCTTCGGGGATCCGGTCATGTCCGACCTCATCGTCAAGACGACGACCTACCTGAACCCCGCGAACAGGATCAGCGTCCTGGGCATCCGCTCATCGGACCGG
>JACDHR010000489.1 GCA_013820915.1 Gemmatimonadota bacterium | reverse complement strand
TTGGGACCCTCGACGCGCGGGTACTCGGTCCAGGTGCAGTCGTAGTCCTGCGGGATCAGGATGCTGGTGCCAGCAATGGACGTGAAGCGGCAGTCGTGCGAGCCCGGAAAGAAGCGGGTGAACGGCGAGCCGCTGGCATAGCTGAACGCGGCACCGAGACGGAGACCGCCGCCCGCGCGGAACATGCTCGTCGCATCGAAGGTGTAGCGGCGATCCGCCGGCGCGGGATAGCGCAGCCCCTCGGCCTCCAGCTCCGAGACACCGTATACGTAGCCGAGCGATGCCGTCCAGCGCCCGGCCAGGCGGCGGGCGGAGAGCTCGATTCCGCGCGCCTGGTTCTCAGCCAGCGAGAGCCCGCCGCGCTTGCGGATCTCGCCCGGTGTGGGATCGGGCACCGCGACGCCGGCGGAGCGCCGCAGGTAGAGATTGGCGGCCGCGAGCCATCCATGGACCCATCCCTCGGCACCGAGCGTCGCCACGTCGGCGCGGATCGGCGGCAGCTCGCGCCCGGCGAGCAGCCACTGCCGCCCCGGGGTGAACTGCGGTGCGATCACCCGCGGCCCGGTGGCACCGAAGCTCTGTACGTACTGGTACGAGCGCGCCGCTCCTGCGGAGAAGGCGAGCTCCGGGTGGAGCCGGTAGCGCAGCGAGAGGCGTGGGGCGGCGCGGAGAGCTCCCTCATCCTGCACGGGATCGCCCGCATCGACGCGCAATCCGGTCTGCAGCGCCAGGCGCTCCGTAGGACTCCAGCGCCGCTCGCCCCAGAGGGCGCCGACGAAGAGCGAGCCGGAACGGTAGACCGGGAGCGGATCCACCGCATCGCTGTAGATCTGCGGCGGCGGGCCGCGGTAGCTGGCGTCCTGGATAGCGAACTCATAGCCGGCCGACCAGGCGGCCGGCTCGTTTGAACGGCCTGCGGGCGCCCACTCCCCGGCCACCAGGCCGTAGAGGATCTGGCCGAAGGAGGGCGGAGCGTCCGGGGCGTTGAACCGCTCGTCCAGCAGCGGGTCGGGAGTCCGCCAGCGGGTGGCGGAGCTGGCGCCGCTGAAGCCGAGGGTGTGGCGGCTCTCCAGACCCCGGAGGGGAGCAGCCAGCGTCACCCGCGCCATCCCGTTCCCCCAGCTCGCATCGGTGCGGTGGAGCAGGTCGGGGATGTCGCCCGTGATCTCGTCGAACGAGTAGAGCGTGCTGAACTCGAGCGCCGCGCTGCGGCCGATGCGGTGGTCGGTGCGAAGCGTCACATCCGTGAAGTGGTACGGCAGCCGCAGCTCCTCGTCCCGGAGCATCCAGCCCGCCGCCCGCGTCGCCAGGTCGAAGTAGCTGCGCCGCCCGGACGCCATCACCCCCCGGCGGTCATCCTCCGCGCGCCAGTCGAGAGCGAGCCGCGCGCTGACCACCGACAGCTCGCCGAGACCCCGCGCCTCGCCGACGCTCTCTCCCCGGCGCGACTTCAGCTCGACCACCCCCGCCGCTCCCTCACCCAGCCGGGCCGGGCGCACTCCGGCGTGCAGCAGCGCCGCTCCGACCGCGTCGGCCGCCAGCCCGGAGAAGGCGCCGAAGGCGTGCAGCGGATTGAAGAGGGGGAGACCATCCAGGTAGACCCGCGTCTGGTCCCAGGGGGCGCCGCGCACCCAGAGCTCCGCCGCGTAGTCGTCGCGCGTGCTCACCCCCGGCAGCCGCTGCAGCGCACGAAAGAGATCCGTCTCCGCGAGCGTCACCGACTCGACCACGTCCGCGTAGGTGATCTCGCGCATATCCGTCCCCAGGTGCGCCTGTGCCCGCCAATGGTGAGCGAACGCCTGCTCCTCCGCCGCCTCCCCCGAGCGAGCGCGGCCGAACGGCTGCTGAGGGGAGGCATCCACCTGCACCGGTGCGAGCGCCACCGGCTCCACCTTCAAGCCCACCGAGACCCGCGAGTCGGCGGAGCTGCGCAGCTCGATCTCGACCGAAGCAGATTGGTAGCCGAGCCGCTGCACGCGAAGCCGGTACTCGCCCGGCGCCACACCCTCGAAGCGGTACCTCCCCTGCGCTCCGGTGACCGTCGAGCGACCCGCCGGCAGGAAGGCGGAGCCCTGCCGCGGCGCCGGGGGGAGCAGGCCCGGAGATACGGGCTCGAGCACCACCGTCGCTCCCTCGATCGGCAGCGTGCTCGTGGCGTCCACCACCTCTCCCGCGATGGTGCCGCGCCCCGGCAGCTCCTGCGCCGCAGTGGCGGGAACGGCGGCGAGAGCCAGGCACACGACCAGGTGGAAAACGGTCGAGACCCTGTCAGCTTTCATCGGTCTTCAACTCTCATTCACGTGCAGGACGACGCAGCATGCGGGCGGATGGCGCGATCTACCGCGAACACAGCGGGTCGGTAAAACGGATCACCGTCGCGACGAACTGCCGGCTCTCGTCGCCAGCCACGGTCCCGATGATCAGCGCGGGACTCGCATCCTGCATCGAGACCCCGATCACGCTTCCGCCGGATACCGGCTGCCGCGTCGAGAGCGCGATGATGGCGTCGCCGCCCATGCGCCGGGCGTCGGCTCGCATGCGCTCCGCCAGCCGATCGAGCGATCTCCACCGCGGAGAGCCGATGAGCAATCCTACCTCCTCGAATGCACAGTGCGGAACGCTGCTCCGGTAGATCGGGATCGGATGGTCAGCCTGCCGGGCGGGGGAGCGCTCCGGGGAGAGCGTCATCGACTGGACCGTCGGACCGCACCCCGCGAGGAGCAGCACCAGGACTACCGTGGAAATTCGCATGTCGCACTCCATCGACTCGGATCATCACCGCCGCATCATGCCGGCACTTCCGGCCCGGCGCCGCGTCGGTTCTGGAGGTGGAATGCGCGAGTGGCGTGCTTTCTGACGGAGCCGCCGCGGGTGGTTCCCCTCTTCTCCGGTAGGTTATATTGTTGGTTGATCGCCACACTGAGCGGTACGGCCGCCTCTTCCCCTGGAGAACGACCATGTCGGAACGCACCCCTGAGAAGCTCGTCATCATCGGCTCGGGACCCGCCGCTTGGACGGCGGCAATCTACGCGGCGCGGGCGAAT
>JACDHR010000135.1 GCA_013820915.1 Gemmatimonadota bacterium | reverse complement strand
TCACGGCCGCCTACGTCGCCACGAAGGTGACGCAGCCGCTGCGCATCGCCTTTACGCTGGCGCTCACGCCCCTGGCTGCCCGGGTCTATGAGCGGTTTGCAGGGGAACGCGCACCTCCGGAGCCGCTGGACATACTTCGTCGTTCCCACTGAAAGTCAGCCGGGCACACAGGTGGGAGCGGTTTCCAGAGCCTGCGAAGACCGGCACCCGCCTGCCCGAACCGTCGGACGTTTATTCGTCCACGGTCACGACGTTCTCTGCTCGAGGTCCTTTTGGATCCTGAACGAGGTCGAACTCCACACGTGCACCCTGCGAGAGCGACTTGAATCCGCTCCCCCCGATCGCCGAGTGGTGGACGAAAACGTCCTTGCCACCGCTGTCGGGTTTGATGAAGCCAAACCCCTTCTCATCCATGAACCGCTCTACGGTACCCGTCTCGCGTGCCATCCTGAACCTCTCTGCTGGTGTGATCACTACCCGCACTGTCAGTTTTTAGCGAGTGCAAGGATTGTGCTCTTAGATTCACTGCCGGGCATTTCACGGCGCCCGGACAGCCCCGCGCAGCTCACGATGGAGTGCACTGGACCTGCACGGGAACGGCATTTCGGCAGAGGATGATCTCCGACATTCCACGCGTATTACCTCCGCACGCACTCTCCTGCGCCGCCCTTCGTGCCTCTTCTTCCGTTGCGCCGGCCCCCCTGCGGCAGACCAGCTCACCCTGAAATTCGAGGCAGACCTCGCACTCACTCTGAACACGCGGCATGCTCGCGTAGATCAGGAATCCGACCAGGAGCAGAACCCCGAAGCCAAGTAGCCAACCCGGTCCCATCTTCATCGTTCCACCGCATGAGAGTCACTGTGAGGTGCGGAGCCCCGCGCGCCGCGACACCGCTTCGATCCTCGTTACGTCGTGACAATCTACGGTGCATCAACGTACCTACCAAGTCGGCATCCTCCGTCGCATGCCTTGCGGCGGCCACTCGGCTGGATCTCAGGTCCCGATCCAACGTGTGGCTCCGCTCCCACACAGATGCCGCCGTGTGGCGCAGCGTCAGGCGCGGGCGCGTCGCACGGTCGAGTGTACGGCGTGGAGTGCCTCCGTTCCGAATCGGCGTTGTAGAATTCGCGCGATTGGCCAGCCCAGCCTTGCGAGCCAGTGCTGGGGCCCGGCAAGGGCGAGGATCTCGAAGGAGACGAGATCCCGAGCCCGGTCCCACTCCACGCGGAAGCGTTCCTCTCCGCGCTCGCTGTGCAGGGGTAGCGTCCCGATCGCGAACGAGAAGCTGGGGAAGAGCTCTTCGTCGCGGTCCTCAACATACACGATCCGGCATGGATTGATGGACCAGAAGCCCAAGTGGTTCGCCAGAGTGGCAAATACCCGCCCCTCCTCAACGGGTGTGTTCGCGGGGTACAACCCGGTCCAGGACAGGTCGTACATCGCCCAGCTCCGCACCGCGGCGACAGCACCCGCATAGATCTCGCTTCCGGAGCCGAGATCGATGCGGTGGTGGTTGAGCGGATAGCTGCTGCCACCGGGCGAGCGAGTCATCCCCACCTCGGGATAGCTGACCGACTGGGATCGTTGTGCATCCAGAATCCGGTCGAGCAACGGGGGAGAGGGCCGCCTCAGCAGGAACATGTCGTGGCGGGCAAGAGGGTGGGCACTTTCAGCAACTCGAATCGCCTCCGTATCAGTGAGGGTATGCAAGGGGTATATGGAAGGGTCTCCTGTCTCCTGTCTCCTGTCTCCTGTCTCCTGTTGTATCCGTGAGGCATGCAAAGGGGTGTATGGAAGGAGTTCGGCGGAGACCTGAAGGACCGGCTCAGCGTACGGAGAGGAGCGAGCGCACGGCCTCCTCCACCCGCGTCCACGCCGGGGCGAACGGAGCGATCGGATCAAAGTGTCCCGCTCCGTCGATCAGCCATACTTCCGCGTCATCCCCGAGTGATGTGGCTCGTGCCGCGAAGTGCTGGCTCTGCTCGACGGGAACGATGGGGTCTCGCGTACCGTGCAGAAGACGCTGTGGCGCGCGGAGCGGAAGCAGCTCGATCGGGCTTGCCTGCGCGTAGCGATCCGGCACTTCGTCGGGCGTGCCGCCCAGCAGCGGCACCACCGCCGCGTTACAACTGCCGGTGCCCGCGCCGTAGGTGCGAAGATCGGTGATCCCGGCGAGCGCTACCACTCCTCGTATCGGCAGAGGATCGGGGGAGTAGAGCGGGCTCTGCGCCGGCAGGTTGCCTCGCGCGGCCAGCCAGAGCGCGAGGTGCCCGCCCGCGGAGTGGCCGACGAGAGCCACACGGCTCAGGTCCAGCTGGAATCTCTCGGCGAGCAAGCGAAGGTGGTCCGTGCCACGGGCGACATCCTGGAAGGTTCCGGGCCATCCGCCACCGGGGTTGCCCAGCCGTCGGTATTCGATCGTCCAGGTCGCGATACCGGCGTGGGAGAGTGCATCGCTCGCATGCGAGATGTGCTGGAGGTCGTACTGGGACCTCCAGCACCCACCGTGGATGATCACGGCTACGGGGTGAGGTCCCGCCCCCCGCGGCAGGCGCAACTCGCCGAACTGAAGCGGACCGTCTCCATACTCGGTCCGGTGGTCTGCGGGAGGTATCGGCAGGGCCGCGATCTCTTCCCAGGCGACCGGCCCACGAGCCGGCGCATTCCCGGGAGCCGGTGTCTGCGCGCACGCGCCAAGGAACAACGACGTAGTGGTAGCGAGCGCCATCAGATCAATTCGAATGTGCATAAGGTCCCGTACGGAGTACCTGTACCTTCGTCCCCGGGGTAAATAAACTGCGGAGATCGCGGGTCGCGCAATACTCGAGCGCGGGAAGAAACTGCATTTGCCAGTGCTGACGCACAAGAGGACGAACGCCCGGGCCGGCATCCGGCGTGCGGGGTCACGCTTGCCTACTGTGGAGTTTTCGCAGGAGACGTGTCGCGGGCCTGCGCCTCGAGCTCTGCAAAACGCCCTCTGGCGTGGGGATCTCACACGGGGTACGTTCTGGCTTACGCATGTAGTCCGCCAGCTCTTCTTCACTGAACCCGGCGGCCATCTCCGCATCACCCGCACCCCGCGTTTTATGAGCCACCAGATGCTCGCTGTGATTCTCGGGGGTGGCGCCGGCACTCGGCTCTTCCCGCTGACGAGTGACCGTGCCAAACCGGCCGTGCCGCTCGCGGGGAAGTACCGCCTGGTCGACGTGCCCATCTCCAACTGCATCAACTCCGGCCTCGACCGCATCTTCGTCGTAACGCAGTTCAACTCCGCCAGCCTCAACAATCACACCTCTCGCTCCTACCGCTTCGATCGGTTTCGCGGCGGGTTCGTAACGATTCTCGCGGCCGAGCAGACGTTGGCCTCCGAGCTGTGGTATCAGGGCACGGCCGACGCCGTCCGCCAGTCGATGCCTCACATCCGGAGCTATCCCCACGACCATGTCATCATTCTCTCCGGGGACCAGCTCTACACGATGGACTACTGCGAGATGCTCGCGCATCACGAGCGGGTCGGGGCCGAGATCACGGTTGCCGTAACCCCCGTCGAGGCGAAGGAGGCCCCCGGCTTCGGCATCCTCAAGACCGACGAGGAGCACCGTATCACGGAGTTCCACGAGAAGCCGCCCCTGCACGATCTGGAGGGGAAGGAGAGCCCGGTCTCTCCCGAGATGCAGGCGGGCGGGCGGGTCTATCTCGCCTCGATGGGGATCTACATCTTCAACGCCAACGTGTTGCGCGACGTGCTGGACGCGCGACCCGACGACCACGATTTCGGCAAGGAGATCATCCCCGGCGCGATCGGCCAGCGGCATGTGACGGCGTATCCGTTCACGGGGTACTGGAATGACATCGGCACGATCCGTTCTTTCTTCGAGACGAACATCATGCTGGCGCAGCCTAAGCCGGACTTCAACCTCTACGACGCGAACCGCCCCCTGTACACGGCCGCGCGAATGCTGCCGCCCGCGAAGCTCACCCGCTCGAAAATCGAGCGCACGATCATCGGCGAGGGGAGCGTCATCGTGGACAGCGAGATCACGGACGCGGTGATCGGGGTCCGCTCGTTCATCGACCGCGGCACGCGAATCCATCGCTCGGTGCTCCTCGGGTCGGATTACTATGCGTGGCAGAACCCCGAAGCCCGCGACCCCGTTCAGGGACCGGCAAATCCGGGGATCGGGGAGGGGACACGGATCGAGTCTGCAATCGTGGATCGCAACGCGTCCATCGGAAAGGGATGCGTGATCGTGAACACGGAAGGGGTGCAGGAGGGGGAAGGCCCGGGCTTCCACATCCGCGATGGCATCGTCGTCATCGTAAAGAACGCGGAGATCCCGGACGGCACCGTGATCTGACCCTTCTCTCTTTGTCAACGACGCGAACCATGCGCATCGCTCTCTTCTCCAACGAGTACCCGCCGAACGTCTACGGCGGTGCGGGCGTCCACGTCGAGTATCTGTCGCGCGAGCTGGCCCGCGCCGAGAGCGGTGCTCACCAGGTAGACGTTTTCTGCTTCGGGCACCAGCGCGAAAAGCACGGCAATCTCCGCGTCCACGGCGTCGCGCCGGAGGTGAAGCTCCCGGCGCAGGACCCCCGCCACGAGCGGCTGCTGGACGCGCTGGTGCGCGACCTCGCGATGGTCGGCGCGGTGGAGGCGCCGGACATCGTGCACTGCCACACCTGGTACACCCATCTCGCCGGCTGCCTCGCCCGTCCGCTCACCGGCGCGCGGCTGGTGCTCACGACGCACTCGCTGGAGCCGCACCGGCCCTGGAAGGCGGAGCAGCTCGGTACCGCCTACGAATCGACGGTCTGGATCGAGCGGACCGCGTACCGGAACGCCGATGGCGTCGTTGCGGTCTCCGCGGCGATGAAGGAGGACGTGCAGACGCTGTATGGCGTCCGGCCCGAGCGTGTCCGCGTCATCCACAACGGGATCGATCCGGACGAGTATCGCCCCCGCCCCGATCCGGAGACGCTGCGCCGGCTCGGCGTAGACCCGGAGATCCCGATCGTCCTCTTCGTCGGGCGCATCACACGACAGAAGGGGATCCTGCATCTCGTCCGCGCCATCCGGCACCTGGAGGCCGGGGTGCAGGTGGTTCTCTGCGCCGGCGCGCCGGACACCGCGGAGATCGCGGCGGAGATGCGCGCGCTTGTCGAGGAGGCGAGGCGCGAGGCCGGCGCGAAGGTCCTCTGGATCCCGGAGATGCTACCGAAGGAGGACGTGATCGTTCTCTACTCGCATGCCGCGGTCTTCGTCTGCCCCTCTGTGTACGAGCCCTTCGGCATCATCAATCTGGAGGCCATGGCGTGTGAGACGCCGGTCGTCGCCTCCGCGGTGGGCGGGATCCCCGAGATCGTGGTGCCGGGCGAGACCGGGATCCTGGTTCCGCTTGAGGCGGAGGGCGGCAGCTCCGCCGAGCCGCGCGATCCGGAAGGGTTCTCGCGCGCGCTCGCAGCCGCGGTCAACGACCTGATGCGGGAGCCGGAGCGACGCGCGGCGATGGGCGAGGCCGCACGGGCGCGCGTTCTGGCGCAGTTCAGTTGGCGTCGTATCGCCGAGCTGACGCTCGATTTCTACCGCGACATCGCGGAGGGTACGGCTTCGGTATGACCCTGAAGCTGGTTCTTTGCTTCGAGCCGCTTCAGCGTGCCGTAGGCGGAGAGAACGAGCGTATCCATCCTCTCGCTGACTCCAGCAGCAACGGCTGGGGAGCGGTGGCGGCGCTCGGCTGAAGCAGCGCCGCTACATCCCTGTACCCCAGCGACTCGGCCATGGCGGCGGGTGTGGTACCGTCGTCCATCCTCACGATGGAAAGCGCACCGCGGCCGAGCAGGAGCTGGATGACCTCCGCAGTGCCCCGCGAGGCAGCCAGGTGCAGCAGTGTCCACCCGTCGTAGCTGTAGGCGTGAAGGCGCTCCGGGTTGGTCGAACAGCTCGGCCAGATACGCGCTGTTTCCCACCGCCGCGGCCGCGAACACATCCATCTCCGCTCCGCGCACGATCAAGATCGCCAGCACTCCACCGGCGTCGTGGTAGATGGCGGTCATCAACGGAGTCTCCCCATTTTCTCCCCTCATCGCCACCAACTCCGGTTCCGCATCGATCAGCCGGCGGACCCCCGCGCTGTTTCGGCCGCGGATCGGTTCGAGAAGGGTTTGGATGCTGGTCGTCAATGCCTCCCGGGCTCTTATGGGGACGGCTCTCAGGCCGCGTGGTGCGGTTCCGGATGCTTCGGTTGGAAGGAACTCGGTGAGTATCCCCCTATCATTACGGGGTGGAGCGCCTTCGCACAAGGTTCGTGTTCAACGTGCCGCCGCGGATGGAATACGGGAGGATCAACCACGAAGGGACCCCGGAGGCGCCCGGCGTGGTATGGGATAGTTCGTTGCGCGATGCTCCAGCCCGGTTTCCCGTCACAAAACAAACGGAATCATGAACCGTACTATTCTCAGCACGGCTTCCATGGCCCTCCTTGGCGCGCTCACGCTGGTGGGGTGTTCTCCCTCCGCGCGCACCGCCGGAGGCCCAGCTCCGCTCCCGTCGGACGCCCCCCTCCCCACCGATCCGCAGGTGCGGACCGGGACGCTGGAGAACGGGCTCCGCTTCTACATCCGCCAGAATGCCGAGCCCCGCAACCGGGCGGAGCTCCGGCTCGCCGTGAACGCCGGCTCGCTGCTGGAAGACGAGGACCAGCGCGGGCTCGCGCACTTCGTGGAGCACATGGCGTTCAACGGTACGCGCAACTTCGCCAAGCACGAGCTGGTCGATTACCTGGAGTCGGTGGGGATGCGCTTCGGGCCGGACGTGAACGCCTACACCAGCTTCGACGAGACGGTCTACATGCTCACCCTCCCCACCGACAGCGCGGGCGTGGTGGAGACGGGGCTGCAGATCCTGGAGGATTGGGCGCACGGCATCGCCTTCGATTCGCTGGAGGTGGAGAAAGAGCGCGGCGTGGTGATCGAGGAGTGGCGGCTGGGTCAGGGCGCGGGGACCCGCATGCGTGACCGCCAGTTCCCCGTCCTTTTCGGCGGGTCGCGCTATGCGGAGCGTCTGCCGATCGGCACGCGCGAGTCACTGGAGAGCTTCGATCACGAGGCGCTCGAGCGGTTCTACAGAGAGTGGTACCGGCCGGAGCTGATGGCGGTGGTGGTGGTAGGCGACGTGGACCCGGACCGGATCGAGGCGCTGATCCGCACGCACTTCGGCTCGATCCCCGCCGCGGAGAATCCGCGCCCCCGCCCCGAGTACGGAGTGCCGGGGCACGACAGCACCCGCGTCTCCGTGGCTACCGACCGGGAGGCCACGTCGGCGAGCGTCAGCGTGTACCTGAAGCAGCCGGCGCGGGAGGGCGGCACACCGCGCGCGTACCGCAACTGGATCACGGAGTCGCTCGCCAGCGCGATGCTGAACAGCCGCCTTCACGAGCTGTCGCAGGAGCCGGACGCCCCGGTGCTGAATGTATCCTCCTTCCAGGGCCGCATGGTCCGGCCGATCGACGCGTTCGTGTTGAGCGCCATCGTTCCGGACGCCGGCGTGCTGCCGGGCACCGAGGCGCTGTTCACCGAGCTTCTGCGCGCCGAGCGGCACGGCTTCACCGCCACGGAGCTGGAGCGCGAGAAGACGGAGCTGCTGCGGATCATGGAGCAGCGGCACGCCGAGCGGGCGAAGACGACCTCGGCGGAGTACGCGGGGCAGTACGTCTCGCACTTCCTATACGGCGGCGCGCTGATCGGCGCGGATACGGAGTGGACGCTCTACCGGCAGCTCGTGCCGCAAGTCACGCTGGGCGATGTGAATGCCGTGGCCGGCTCCTGGGTCGGGGCGCGGGACCGCGTCGTCCTGGTCAGCGCGCCCGAGCGCGACGGGGTGGTGGTACCGAACGAGAGCGCCGTCGCCACGATGGTCGACGAGCGGGCGGGAGGCGAGACGCTGATGGCGTACGACGATGGTGCCGGCGACGCCCCGCTGATGGCCGCGCCTCCCGCGCCCGGCGAGATTCGCAGCGAGCGCACCGTCGCGGAGATCGGCGTCACCGAGTGGACGCTCACGAATGGAGTGCGGGTGATTCTGAAGCCCACCGACTTCAAAAACGACGAGATCCTGCTCGCCGCGCGCAGCCCGGGCGGCACCTCGCGCGTGGCGGACGAAGACTACGTGGCCGCGCTCACGGCCACCGCGGTGGTGCAGGCCGGGGGTGTGGGCGAGCACACCGTCACCGAGCTGCGCAAGCGGCTCGCCGGGCAGATGGCCGGGGCGGGCGCGGACATCGGCGAGCTGCACGAAGGGCTCTCCGGCGCCGCTTCTCCGCGCGATGTGGAGACCCTCTTCCAACTGATCTACCTGCGCTTCACCGCCCCGCGGATGGACAGCACCGCCTTCCTCGCCTACCGCTCGCAGGCGCGCGAGATGATGCGGAACCGCGGTCTCAGCCCCGAAGCCGCTTTCTCGGACACGCTGCAGGTCACGCTGGCGCAGGGGCATCCCCGCGCCCGGCCGCCCTCCGTTGCGCTCTTCGACTCGCTGGATCTGCACCGCTCGTTCGAGATCTACCGCGACCGCTTTGCGGATGCCGGCGATTTCACCTTCTACATCGTCGGCAACTTCGAGCCGGATTCCATCCGCCCGCACGTCGAGCGCTACCTGGGCAGCCTCCCCTCGCTCGGGCGGGAGGAGAGCTGGAGGGATGTCGGGGTGCGGCCACCGCCGGGAGTGGTGCGCAAGACCGTGCGCCGCGGAACGGAGCCCAAGGCCCGCACCCAGATCGTCTTTCACGGCCCGCTGGAGTTCGGGCGCGAGGAGCTGTCCTCGCTGAACGCGCTCGCCGAGGTGCTGCAGATCCGGCTGCGAGAGGTGCTGCGCGAGGACCTCGGCGGTACCTACGGCGTGGGGGTGCAGGCCTCGGGTGCACGCGACCCCGAGCCGAGCTACCGCCTCACGATCGGGTTCGGCGCCGCGCCGGAGCGGCTCGACGAGCTGGTACGCGTCACCTTCGCCGAGCTCGAGTCCCTGCAGCGGAACGGACCGCGCGAGGCGGACCTGGCCAAGGTGCGCGAGATGCAGTTCCGCGCACGCGAGGTGCGGCTCAGGGAGAACAATTTCTGGATCTCCCAGCTCATGACGTACGACCGCTACGGCTGGGACACGCGCCAGATCCCGGTGCACGAGCGCAGCGCCGAGCGGCTGAGCGCCGAGCGGGTGCGAGACGCCGCCCGCCGATATGTGGACACGCGGAGATACGTGCAGGTCTCGCTGGTGCCGGAGGGGGAGGGAGAGAGCGGAGTAGCGGACCGCTGATCGGGCTCGAGGCGATTGCCGGCGGGGGAAGAGGAACGCGCTGGCGAGCATCACGCAGCCGCGGGTGGGGAGGCCGGAGCTAAGCTATCCGCCGTGTTCCGGGCAGACCCGCAGGAGCGCGGAGGCGAGGGCGGAGAGGTCGAGCGGTTTGGCGAGGAGGGGCTGCCCGGTGGCTGCGGCTTCGTCCCACGCCGCGTCTCCGGGCGCGAGCGCGCTGAGGAAGATCACGCGCTCGGCCAGCGTGGGCACCTGCGCCCGCAGCGCTCTCCACAGCTCCGTGCCCTCACGCCTCCCCAGCCGCAGGTCCAGCAGCAC
>JACDHR010000488.1 GCA_013820915.1 Gemmatimonadota bacterium | reverse complement strand
GGAGTGGGGCTCCCCAAGGAGCAACTTTCGGCAGCGTGTCTACAAGATCCCCGATGAGGCAAGGAGCCGCTTGGTCAGCCTCATCAGCGAGCGCGAACCCGCCGCTCGCGGTCTGCTCGTCTCGAGAAGACTGCCCGCCGATTTCATCAACGAGAAGGAGCTGGAAGACAAGATTGCCGCCGAGCCCTCACTCCTGCGTCCATTTGGGTACGATTTGGAGGTTCGGGAACGGCAGCGAGTCTGTGAAGGACACGGCGGGCGGATTGACCTGCTCTGCTACGATCGCCGTCGAAAGCGCTATGTGGTGATCGAGTTGAAGAACGTGCGAGCGGGGCAGAATACCTTCGGGCAGATTACGAGCTACATCGGCTGGGCGCAGCAGCGGATCGCGAGCGGCCGCCGCGTCGATGGCCTCGTGATCGCACGCGGGTTCGACACTCGGTTCCTGGCCGCCGCCTCAACGACCAAGCGCATTGATCACATTAACCTGGCAGACCTCGGCCTTGTGTGACTCACCTGCACCTCCCAGTCTTCCTCTGGTGCAGTGTTGTTGCTTCACCGGTGCGGCGGTACATGAAGAAGTTGTAAGTTGCTATTCTGCAAGCGCTTACCCAGTCTAATGAGTCGCTGCAGGAGACGCGGGGCCGTCCATGTTTTCGAGTGTGGTGTGGGGTTCAAGTCCCTGCCGCTTTTCAGCTCTCGCGTCGCCCCGCGCTCCTGAGCTTGAGCGTTAGGTGCTCCACCTCTGGACAAACGGGTGCAGATCAGATAATCTGATTGCAACCCGAACCGGAGGTGCCATGATGCGGTTCAGCCCGAGCGTCACCGAGGTGGCACGCCACTTCGCCGACTACATCAACCGAGTCGCCTTTCGAGGTGAGCGCTTCACTCTCATGCGCGGCAACAAACCTGTGGCGGAGCTCCGCCCGGTTCCTGCCGGTCGCCGTCTCGGTGAGCTCCCGGAGGTGCTCGCCTCTCTTCCGCGCCTCTCGCTGAAGGATGCCGCCGCACTCGCGGAAGATCTCGACACCGTGCGCCGGCAGCTTGCCGAGCAGCCTCTACGCGATCCATGGGCGTCCTGATCGATGCCAGCGTGCTGATCGAGCACGAACGTGAGCGGCTGGACTTGGAGCACCATTTGGAGCAGCGCGCGGAGGAGGAGTTTTTCCTTTCGGTGGTCACCGCGAGCGAGTTGCTGCACGGTGTGCATCGCGCCACCGACTCAGCGGTACGGGCGCGGCGCTCCGCGTGGGTGGAAGCCATTCTGGAGCGCTTTCCGCTGCTGCCGATCGACGTGCAGATTGCCCGTGCCCATTCGCAGCTGTGGGCGGATCTCGCCTCACGTGGACAGATGATCGGCCCAAATTACCTGTGGCTCGCTGCCTCCTGTGTGGCACATGGGCTGGTGATGGTCACGGCCAATGAGCGGGAGTTCAGGCGCGTGCCGGGTCTGGAGGTGGAGGCGTGGTCCGCCCGCACCTAACCACGTGCTGAACGCGGACGCAGGGCCACCCATGTTTTCTGGAAAGTCTGGTGTGTTTTCTGAGTGTGGTGCCGTTCACCACCTTCCGCGGCGGCCCTGCGCCGGTTAGCACTGGCGTTGGGCGGCACACCTGAACAGGATCGACCCATGAGAACCATATCGCACCGTTCTTGTTTTCTCCTCGCCGCCCTCAGCGCCGCATGCGCGGGCCTGCCTGGCGCGGAGCAAGGCACATCCAGGCCCCCTCAGGCGGCTCCGGAAACTCCGAGTTTATCGGACGCTGAGGTGCGGGCAACGCTGAAGGCGCTCGTGGAGGACGGCCGCACGGTGGGCTTGGTGGTCGGTTTGCTGGATTCGGACGGGAGTCGAAGAGTGTTCGCGCACGGCAGCCCCGGCTCGGGCGCCCGGCCGCTAAACGGGGAGAGCGTGTTCGAAATCGGCTCGATTACGAAAGTGTTTACGGGCATCCTGCTCGCCGACATGGTCCGGCGCGGCGAGGTCGAACTGGCGGACCCGGTCGCGCGTTTCCTTCCGCCGGGCGTGCGCGTACCCTCGCGTGGCGGCAAGGAGATCACGCTCCTCGATCTTGCGACGCATCGCTCCGGGTTGCCGTTGCTTTCTGACAACCTTCCAGAGAAGGATCCGAGAAATCCGTACGCCGACTATACCGAGGAGCTGCTGTACGAATTCCTCTCCGGCTTCGAGCTGCCGCGGGACCCGGGCGAGTCGTTCGAGTACTCCAACCTCGGCGTGGGCCTCCTGGGCCACGCCCTCGCGCTGCGGGCGGGAACCAACTTCGAGGCACTGCTCCAGGAGCGTGTGCTCACGCCAATGGGGATGAACCACACCGCCATCACACCGACACCTGGCATGAGGCCACGCCAGGTGCGCGGGCACGACAGGGGCGGCTATCCCTGGCCGGATTTCGACTGGCTAACGCTCCACGGTGCCGGCGCCCTCCGCTCGACGGTCAACGATATGCTAAGTTTCGCCGCGGCGAACCTGTCCGAGGACACGACGGCCGTGCACGCTGCGCTGCGCGACGCCCTCCAAATGCACCGCAAGAGTACCGAGGGCGATCACGGGACTGGCCTCGGGTGGGGAATCGGCGTGGAGGGCGGCCGCGTCTTTGCGGGGCACGATGGGCGAACCTACGGCTACAGCTCACAGCTCCTGCTGGACCTCACGGGCCGTAGGGCGGTAGTCGTGCTGACGAACTCCTACAGCAACGGCGTCGATGGACTGGACGCCCACCTGCTCGACGCGACCGTACCTCTGCCTGCGGCATCTGCAGGACTAGCGGTCGCCACGGCATACCGCACCGGAGGGCTGGACGCGGCGATCCTGCGCTATCGCACGCTCCGCGAGACCGCTCCCGATCGCTGGATCTTCGATGAGTCGGCG
This sequence comes from Gemmatimonadota bacterium, assembly GCA_013820915.1. GTDB lineage: Bacteria > Gemmatimonadota > Gemmatimonadetes > Longimicrobiales > Longimicrobiaceae > JACDHR01. The sequence goes on along the minus strand of JACDHR010000488.1, from coordinate 171 downwards.
CTCAACACGGTGGGCAATTGGCTGTTGGAGCGCGGCGCGGCCGGCGACGCCATCGCCATTTTTCGACTGAATGCAGAAGTGTTCCCGGAATCGCCCGGCCTACACAACAGTCTGGGCGATGCGTACAGCAACGCGCATCTGCTCAACGAAGCGCTGGAGAGCTATCGAACG
>JACDHR010000487.1 GCA_013820915.1 Gemmatimonadota bacterium | reverse complement strand
GGCTGCTGTCCGCTGGGCGAGGGTTTTTTCGCGTCTACCTATTGGAGGGATAGAGCATCGCTCTCGATCCCGGGCCCTGCCCATACACGCGACTAACAAGCGGGAAGGAAAAACCTTCCGTGTGCGAGAATGGCCCGCACGGATGATACCACCGCGGGCAGGCAGGGTGGCGCAGCATACCTGGCCAGAACGTCTGGCCGGCGTATCACTTTTTCAACCACAGAGGAGAAATCATGGCTACAGTGACAACGACCACACGCACCCGCACCGCGGTAGAACAGGACATCCGCGCGACACTCGGGATCGTCCCGAGCTTCTTCGGGCGTATTCCCGAGCAGTTCCTCGATGCCGAGTGGACGCTCTTCAAGGATCTCGAGCTGGGCGAGACGCTGATCCCCAACAAGTACAAGGAGCTGATCGGGGTGGCGGTGCACTCGGAGACGAAGTGCCGCTACTGCACCCTCTTCCACACCGAGGCGGCCAAGCTCTTCGGCGCCACGGACGAGGAGATCCAGGAGGCGGTGCACTTCGCCAAGTACACCGTCGGCTGGAGCGTTTACCTGAACGGGATCCAGGAGGATTACGACCAATTCTCCGAGGAGCTCCAGCAGATCGGCGAGCACCTCTCGCAGCAGGGCTGAGATGAAGATCGAGCGGATCCGACCTGCAGTGCTGCAGGTCACGCTCTCCGCCTACGAGCTGGCGGCGCTGATGGCCGCCGCTCGCTGGGTAGCGGAGGGGACGGAAGGTGAACTCGCGCCCGAAGCGCTCGAGCAGCTCCGGCAGGTGCTGGCCAGCTACGAGACAGCGATCGGGCCGCGAGAGTCCTCCCGCCGCCCTTCGCATTCAACCCGGACTGGAGAATAGAGCCATGCCGCTCTACATGGACATCCTGACCTCCACTCTCCGGGTAAGCGGCCGCCCCGGGAGATGAGCATGATGAACGAAACCACACTGGAAGCATTCAAGATGCGTCTGCCCGGTGAACTGTTGCGTCCCGAAGGCGACGGCCATGAGGAGGTGCGCCGGCTCTGGAACGGCATGAGCGACAGGAAGCCCGCCCTCATCGAGGTGTGGAACAAGGGAAATCTCCAAGGCATGGGCTGCACTATGGGAGCCTGAGCGCTTTGCCTCCGATCTGGTGGCGCTCATCGAAGAGCTCGACCACTCACCCGACCACCCTCCTCTCACGAGGTACATCATGGCTGCGCAGTCACCCGCGATCACTGATTTACTCCAGTTCCCGTTGATGCAGGCCATCTTCGGACGGCGATCGCGCCGCTTTGGGCTCGGAATGGAGATCCCCTCCGGGCCCCTGGCTTTCAAGTCGCGCTCGGATCCGCGACCGCTCTCCGAGCTGGAGCAGGCCGTTCTGATCGCGGCGGGCACGGGGGTGTCGGGATGGAACTTCGGGGTACCGTTCTCACCGAAACGAGCCGCGGAGCACGCCACTCTAACCGAGCGGTTCACCGGGCGCACGGCGCCGACGGCGGCGGGGATCGGCACGCCGGTGCTCTTCTACACCGACGACAACGGCACCTACGTGACGAATACGCGCGACGTCCAGCCCACGCGCGTCCGGGAGTTGAACGAGATCGAGAACGACGTGGAGCGGATCCTGGCTGTCTGCCGCGAGCACACCGTGCAGCTGTCGGACGAGCGGCTGGACCTGCCGGCGGCTCCGGGGCACATGCTCGAGCCCAATTTCTGGATGGCCAACACGCCGGGCTCCACGCTCTTCATGCCCATGGGCGACGCGAGCGAGCAGTTCCTGGGTCTGCTGGCGATCTTCGTGGACCATGGCTACATGATCATGGATGACCGGGAGAAGCGACCGGCCGGCGACCTGGCACCGTTCGTTCGCTGCGGCCTGCTCGAGGAGGAGAAGAAGTTCCCGCTCTCCGTGCTCGAGCAGAGCACGTATGAGGCGAACTGCGCGGAGCTGGCATTCATGGGACACAACATCGTGCTGACGCTGCAGGCGATGGGGCTGGGCGGCCTGTACTTCAACGGAGCCAATCGCTGGAGCGTTCTCGGTGCTTTCGCCGAGGAGGGCATTCGGGGGCTCGGGTTCCGCTTCATCCAGGACGACCGCTGGACCGTACCCAACCCGGTGGGGCTCGACGGCGTCTATGAGGCGCTCTGTCCTCCATATTACCCGGACATGCGCGCCGCCGTGCAAGCGTTCGTGGAGCGGAAGTTCGGCGCGGGCGGCGCGTACGATGCCGCCACTCCAGGCCCGTGGAAGGACAGCACCAACATAAAGCGCAGCGTCACCCCCTACAGCGAGGAGTTCGTGGATTGCCTGGGCGAGATCGCGCAGTACGTGTGCAGCAAGCACGGAAAATTCCCCGGCACCCTCACCACCATGGTGCTGACCGGCTTCGTACAGGCGCACCACATCGACACCGAATACTACGATGCGCACTTCCAGCCGGGGGCGTATCTCGAAACTCACACCGAGCACGTGCGGCATTGGCATGGCCACGAGCAGAACTGGTGAATCGGCGAGGCGGAGGAGAGCATCGCCTGAACACGGCGAGATGTGCGGCCCCTCCGCGAGCCCTCCGAGGAGGAGAGCTATAGGAGTTCTCATGTCGCGGGATCGCCGAGACGCTCGCCGTGCCGATCGGCACCGTCAAGTCGCGCCTCCCGCGCGGGCGTTCGCCCCTGCAGAAGCGAAGTGGCGCGGAGCCTGACCACTTCCTGAGCGCGCCGCCCGCGTGGCCGCGCCGAGGAGCAGCAAGAGAGGAGAGACCGATGGTCGTAATCACAGAAGATCAGCGTGACATCATCTTACACGCCGTCCAATCCATGTATACGGAGGTGGCAACGCGGCCGGAGCAGGAGTTCCACTTCCCCACCGGCCGTGCAGCCTGCGAGTTCGTCGGCTACCCGGCCGAGGAGCTGGACGCCCTGCCGGATACCGCGGTCGAATCCTTCGCCGGCGTCGGCTATCCCTTCGCCGCCGAGGTCATCCGCCCCGGCGACACCGTCCTCGACATCGGCTCGGGATCGGGCACCGGCGTCCTGATTGCGGCTCAGCGCGTGGGCCCGGCC
>JACDHR010000486.1 GCA_013820915.1 Gemmatimonadota bacterium | reverse complement strand
CGTATGTCGTTGTGGCGGAGCGTCATACCATGATGGCGATACGAACCGCCACGGTATGGGCCTGAACTTGCACGGAAAAATTCTCCTCACCCTTATACCTGGAGGTAGACCGCGCAGAGCGATCCTGACCTCGACCCAACAGACCAACCCAGCCGAACCCGGTTACTTTCGGCCCCGCACGTGGACGTAGCAAAGGCAGCGGACTATTAGCCACAGGAGGTGAACCGACCATTCAGCGGACCGGTTTCCGGAGGTATGTTGCGGGTACACCTGTAGCGAACAAGGAGTCCATCGCATGTGGAACCGAAGAGCCGTAGTCTCTGGTCTGGCCGTCGCAGCCGTCGGCCTCGTAGGAGCTTGCGCTGACCGTCCTCCCACCCAGCCTGAAGCGCAGGCCGATGATCCAACCGCTGTCTTTTCCGCTGGTACAGCCGCTGTAGAAGGGCCGCAGACGCTTGACGCCGTCTTTGCCCGGATGGCGCGGGAGATTCCCGGCTTTGGCGGCCTGTTCTACGACGAGGACGGCAAGCTGAACGTCTACATGGCGCGGGGGCAGGCGCGGGAGATGACGAGTACCCGACAGCTGGCAGACGCACTGGGCGGCCGACTGCAGGCGTTGGGCCTCGATGCGGTTTCCGCCGAGCAGCTTGTGGTGCGCAGTGCGCAGTATGACTTCGTGGAGCTCAATGCCTGGCACCAGCGCGTGCGCCCGGTGCTGGCGATGCCGGGTGTGGTCTTCACCGACGTGGACGAGACAACGAACCGGCTGCGGATCGGCGTCGAGCAAGGTGTTTCAGAGGCGCAGATCGGGGAGGCAGTCCAGGCGCTTGGCGTGCCCCGCGACGCGGTGATCGTATCTGAGACCGAGCCTATCGTGCCGTTGCAAGAATGGGGAATGACGACGCGCGACAAGTTCCGGCCGGTCCCTGGTGGCGTGCAGATCCACGGCGCTATTCCTGACGTGGGCACGTTCAGGTGTACCCTGGGTTTCAATCTCCGCGCGCCGGCGCTGACCCGGCAGCAGTTCTTCATGACCAACTCCCACTGCACGGCGGAACGGGGCGTGGTACTGCCTACCGAGTACTGGCAGCACTCGCGCTTCGAGGACGACACCTTCATCGGCTGGGAGGTCTTTGATCCGCCATACTTCACCGGTGGAGCTTGTCCGACAGGGTGGCAGTGCCGCTGGAGCGATGCTGCGGTGGCGCAGTACGCGATCCCGCGAGCCCAGGTGCAGTTCGCGCGGATTGCTCGGCCCATTCCAGGCGCGATCGTGCTCCCTGACCCCAATGCGCGGTTCACCATCGTCGACGAGGCGCGGTCTCGTGTGGTGGTTGGGCAGGGCGTCGGTAAGGTTGGCAGCAGCACCGGATTGACCGGGGGACCGGTGAGCCAGACCTGCTTTAACTCGACTATAGGTGGCCTGCCGGGCGTCGCAATGCTCTGCCAGGACCGGATCCTGATGCCGCCTGTGGGTGGCGATAGCGGTTCGCCTGTGTTCGAGCCGATCGACCTCGCGGACCCAGCCCGCGTCAGACTCCAGGGTATCCTCTGGGGAGGGACGTCGCTCACTGCCATCTTCAGTCACATGCTGAACATCCGTGCGGAGATCCCGGGCCCCTGGATCACGCACTGAGTTGCGCGGGGTAGGGCCGGCCGGAGCTTTTGCTCGGCTATAGGCGCGGAAGTGCAATACAGGGCCGGCGTCCGCGGAGCGGGCGCCGGCCCTCGCTCTTTGCGCTCGCAGTGTAGATCGTCTGCTGGATCTACGGATGTCTCTCCCGTGTCTTAGAGGAAGAGCCTTCAGCTCTGACCCGATGAATGGTAGGTTGGCCTGCTTCACCCCTTGTTGATGAGAATTACATGCGCCAGCACCGGTGTCTCGCGCTCAGCATCTATTTGCTGCTCCTTGCCGGCTGCCGTGCGCCGGAGCCGGAGGGCTCGCGTGGGGCTCCGCCACCTGCGGGCGTGCCGCCTGCGGCGGAACCGGAGGAGGAAATGAGACGGGAGAATCAGCCTGACATCGCTGCGATCTTCAGGCACCCCATGCAGGAGCCGATACCTGGTGCACGTGAGCCGGCGCGGCGAACCGAGCGGCTGATGTTCGTCTGCGACTGGACACCCGAGCGACCCACCGCGGAGCGTATCGTTGCCGACGTCCGGCTGCGCTCCGGAGACGCCAGCCGGGTTCCGACGGATCAGGAGCTTGAGGCGCTTCGCCGCGCGGGCGCGCGCATCCTGCACGTCTTCAACGTGGCGATGGTGCGCGCGGAGATCTCCACGGATCGGATTCCCGCGCTCATCCGGAGCTGGGACCCCATCGCAGAGTGGGCGGCCACGGTGCCTGATCCCGACAATTTTGACGTTGAGCTGCAGATCTTCTTCGTCGACGCCCCACGGGATGAGGACCTCCGCGCTATCGAAGCGCTTGGGGGACGGGTGCTCGGCGGCCTCGGCGTGCGCGGCGTTCTCTACGTCGTTGCGCCCGACGCCGCGGTGCCGCAGCTCGCGCGGCTGCCGCGCGTCACCAACGTGCGCGCCCAGGCAATGATCTGTGCGGAGGCGCTGGGTGTAGAAGCGACACCGCGGCACAATCCGGGTCCGAGGTAGTGTGGTAGCCGCGGCATTTCTTCCGCCGCAGCTCCTCGAGCGCATCGGCGGGCTGGACCTGATCGCGCGCACCGTGGTGCACGGGTTCGTGGCCGGGACGCACCGCTCGCCGCACCGGGGCGCGGGTGAGGAGTTCGCGCGGCACCGCCCCTACCAGCAGGGCGACGAGGTGAGGCACATCGACTGGAAGCTCTTCGGCCGCACCGACCGCCTCTACGTGCGGGAGTATCGCGAGCAGTCGAACCTGCGTGCCTACCTGGTGGTGGACTCCTCTCTCTCGATGGACTTTGCGGAAGCGGGTGGAGTCCCGAAGCTTCGCTACGCGGCCTTTGTCGCCGCGGCGCTCGCGCATCTGATGCTTCGCGCCGGCGACGCGGTGGGGCTGGCGACCTTCGGTCCCGAGGAGCGGCTGCTGGTGCCCGCTCGCAATCGGCACGGGCAGCTGCACGACCTCCTGGTGCCGC
>JACDHR010000134.1 GCA_013820915.1 Gemmatimonadota bacterium | reverse complement strand
CTCTTCCGCTCTTCCGCTCTTCCGCACATCCCCACTTCAGCACTTCCGCACTTCCGCACTTCCGCACTCTCGCACTCCCGTACTCTCGTACTCTCGTACTTCCGTTACATGAGCCACTGTGCATCAGGGAAGATCTCCGGGAGCGGCTGACGCGGGCGCGGAGCCGGCTGTACACGAGAGACGGGCGGCTGTGTGGGGCGCGATGAGCGCTCAACCGATTTCTTCGGCGCGGGCGCCATCGGCCGGGGCGCGGGCTCGCTGTCCGTGTCGCTCTCGTGATCTGCGGACGCGAGCGGAGCCTCAACCTCGGGGTTGTACGGCTCGAGGACGATGTAATCCGCTCCCAGTCCGTCCGGCTCCGCCTCGGCCTTCACGTAGTCGTACCTCTTCGTCCACTCGCCCATCGCGGCCCATTCGAGCCGCCCGTCCTCGCCGACTCGCCGGCACAACTTCCCTTCCGCAACCGCCACGTCGTTCCAGAAGGATGCGTTCAGCTGCCGCTCGCCCTCCCAGTCGCAGATCGTCTGCCCGCCCTGCCAGACCCCGTTGTCGATGAGCCGCCGGCTGCACCTGGCGATGAAGTTTCGGCTGCATCCGATCCGCCGTGCCAGGGCGTCCACGTTCTGCGTGTAGTCCAACCCGGCCAGCAACACCCGTGCAGCCCAGTAGGCAGAGGCGATCGGGTTCCGTTCCGGATCGGCCTGCAACAGGTGGCCGGGTGCCACTCTCGCAGCGGGTTTCACTCTGGAGCAGGAATCTGACAGCAACAAACCGTGGCCTCCGGACCGGGACAGATAAGGAAACTGGATCTATCTCTCTGACGGTCGTCAGGGCCAAACGGTCACATCGGGAAAGATAACCTGGCTGTTGCACGGCACCCCTGCACGTCTATACACCTTGCCATTGCTGTACTATTCTCGCACATTGAGCGGCGTGTCTGCCACTCTTGTTTACGAGGTTTGTTTGACGTTCGTCCCAAGTTGCTAGAGACCTTTCAGCACCTGCTGCGCCCGCTCTCCGAGGCACGTGCCCGGCTTCTGCGCGCCCGTACCTCGGGCGAAGTGCTCGGCACGCTGGGTGATGTGCTCGTACCCGAATGGGCGGACGGGCTGCGCGTGGTCCAGCGCGGTGCAGGCCAACCGGCGTATTGACGTGGCTGCGTTGCGTCTTCTTCTGGTGCGGAACCGCTTCCCTCCGAGGTCTGGGGCAGCGTTTCACCCACCGCGGTCTGGCTATCGCCCGCCTCGGCGGCTGGTTCTGGCATTTCCTGACGGGGATCGCGGCTCGGAGTGATCCCCCCTACCCGCTTCCCGGAGGTACTCTCATGCGGCAGACTCTCGCCTTCCTGTTTCTATCGCATCTCCTTGCCGGATGCGCCGGAGCGGGCGGAGGCGCCAGCACCGTGGCGCCTGCCGACTCGGCACACCTGCACGCCGTAGCGCGCGAGCACCAGGGAGACGCTCCCGTCGCCAGCCCCGCCACCCGGGCTGCCCACGCCGAGGTGGCTGCCGAGCGGGTCACCTACGGAACCGCGGATGCGCGTGCTCTTCAAGGCTATCTCGCCCGCCCCGTGGAGGGAGACGGGCACTCCGCCGTCATCGTCATCCATGAGTGGTGGGGACTCAATGAGAACATGGAAGCGATGACGCGGCGGCTGGCTGCGGAAGGGTACACGGCGCTAGCGGTGGATCTTTTCGGCGGGACAGTGGCCCGGCAGCCGGAAGAAGCACGTGATCTCGTCGCCGCGGTCTCGGGGGATCCCGAAGCCGCCACGCGCAATCTGCAGCAAGCAGTCTCCTATCTGCGAGGGCGCGGAGCGGAGCGGGTGGGCACCATCGGCTGGTGCTTCGGCGGCGGGTGGAGCCTGCGCGCCGCGCTCGCGATGCCGGAGCGGGTGGATGCCGCCGTGATCTACTATGGGCAGCTCGTCACCGACACAGAGGCGCTGCGGCCTCTACAGGCTCCGGTGCTGGGGCTCTTCGGCGCCGAAGACCGCGCGCCGGCCGTTGCACAGGTCCGGGAGTTCGAGGCGGCGCTCCGCTCCCTCGGTAAGGGTGTTTCGGTGCACGTGTACGAGGGAGCGGGTCACGCCTTCGCCAACCCATCCGGCCGCAACTACCAGCCGGCCGCCGCGGAGGATGCCTGGCAGCGCACTACGGAGTTCCTCGCGCGCCACCTGAGCCGCTAACCGTCTCCCGCCTCTTCCTCAGCCCAGCGGCTTCTCGAACAGGGCGAGGTGCGCACCACCCAGCCCGAGCGCCACGTGGTCGCGGATCGGCATCTCGTCGAACCCCAGCGCCCGAAGCAGCGCGTGCTCGCGGTAGTTGCCCGCCGCGACCGCCGTGCGCAGACGGTGGACTCCCCGCTGCGCCTCCCACGCCTCCAGAGCCGCGAGCGCATCGCGCGCGAGTCCCCGCCCCCGCCGCTCCGGTACGAGCATCAGCATTCCGAGCAGGGTGACGTCCGGCTCCGGATTCCCATGCCACCAGCCGAGCACCCCCACAGGCTCGGCCTCGGCTTCGGCCCCGGCTTCGACGTGGAGCGAGAGGAGCGCCACGTCCCTTCCCGGAGTGGCGATGCAACTGCCGATCTCGCGCGCCGCGGCATCCGGCTCGGGCGCGGGGTGGCCGGTGATACGCAGGAAGTAGTCGCCCGCTTTCTCGAACACCTCCTGCAGCACCGCCTCGTCCCCGGAGCCGAGCCGCTGCACGGTGAGGCGCCCGGATTCGAAGGTGCGGGAAGGCTGGGGCTCAGGGGTCACCGTGTGCAGGGCTCGGGTATGCGACAGGGGCACTGCGCTCGCGGCTCGGGTTTACGGATCTCCACAGATGTATCCGCTTCTCCGATCCTCCGCCAGGGGAGCGCCTCACTCGCGGATACTGCGTCGGCGCCACGCTCCCTTCTGCAGGAATGCGAGCCCTTTCTCCGTGATGCAGACCTGCTGCCCCTCCCCGATGTGCGCCAGGTATCTCAGTTGGATCAGCTCATCGGTAAGCGAGGCGGCCTCCTCCCCGGGGACTCCGAGTTCGGCCTCCATCTGCCGGTCGTAGACGACGGCGCTGCAATCGTCCCCGGTGAGCAGATACAGCCGCTCGAGCAGCGCATATCTGCGCTGCTCCCGCCACTCCGCCTCGAGGTCCCTTTCGCGGGTCTCCGGTTCGTATATCATAATCCATCGGTTGATTCATGATCGGGGTCTCGGAGGTATGATGCGTTGCAAAATACAAGCCCGTACGCCACATATACTTATCGTAGTGCGGCCACATGGCATCGAACCTGCTACCGAGCCTTGCATGAGAGAAATCTGCGAGGACCTGAAAGCACACTCCATCGAGGTGCTCGCCGAGTGGGAACGGCTGGTCCGCGAGGAGCCGTGGTATTCGCTCCCCGCCGAGCACCGCATCGACAGCCTTCCCGAAGTGGTGGTGGGGCTGGTGGAGGCGTCGTTGTGCAAACCGCAGGATTGGGATGCGTGCAGGCAGAAGATCCTGGCCGCGGCCGCGCATGGACAGAACCGCCGCGAACGGGGGATTCCGGAATGGATGATGTTCACCGAATACCACCTGTTGCGGCGGGCGATCTGGACGTATCTCGTCAGCCGGTGGGGTGCCTCGGACAAGATCGTGGATGCCATCATGCGGATCGATACCGCCATCACGGGCGCGACCAATGCCTCCATGTGGGGCTATTACCGCGTGGAGGTGGAGGCGCTCGGAAAATGGGAGGAGGGGATGGATCGATTGATCGCATCCTCTCCGCTCCTCGGCCGGGCTGAGCAACCCCCCCGTGGCGAGCGGGAGAAGTCGTGAAACATCCGGAATCATAGCGTAACCCGCGCTTTCAGCCGCTCTGCCCGGCGGCCGATGTTGCCAATACCACCCGCACCGGCTTCTCGAGGAATGCGCCTCCGGTCCCGGTACCGCCGGAGCGCCGCGCTTTAGTCCCTGGCAAACTCTCGCCGATCCATTACATTAACCGCTCCGCGGCCACGCGGCCGCCGCACCCTGATCCGTTCTTCCGCTTTCGCCGCGCACATGAGCATCTCGACTGACACGTACAGCGCTCCCACCGCACCGACGGTGGACGACCTCTGCGCTCACCTGGAGCGTACTCATGCCCATGAGGGTCCGGAGATTCTCTGTGCGTTCGCGTACCGCTTCTTCACGCGGGTGCCGCATGCGCTCCTGCTGGAGCGGAGCGTTGAGCAGCTCACCGCACTGGCGGTCGGCGCCTTCGGATTCTTCCGGCAGGCTCGCGCTCAGGATGCGAATGTCCAGGTCCTGAACCCCGAAGAGGAGGGATGGGAGGCTCCGATCACCGTAATTCGCGCCGCAGTGAGCGACCGGCCGTTCGTAGTGGATACCATCCGTGAGTACCTCGGCTCGGAGAACGTGGTGATCCACTACTTCATCCATCCGGTACTCGGGGTGCACCGCGCTGAGGACGGTTCGATCACCGGGGTGGGCGAGGCAGGGGACGGCGACTACAACGAGGCGCTCGTCCACTGCGAGATCTCCCGGATCGGCTCGGAGAGCCGCCGTGCGGAGATCCGCACCCAGATCGAGCGGCGTCTCTCCGATGTAATTGCGGCTACGGAAGATTTCGCAGCCATGCTCGACGCGCTCGACGAGACGATGCGCGCCGTTGCCACCTCCGCGGAGCAGCTCCCCGAGCGGCGCAGCGAGCTTACCGAGATCACCGAATTTCTCGAGTGGCTCCGGCAGGGGAACTTCGTGTTCCTGGGCTTCCGCAGCTACGACATCTTCGACACTGAAGGGAAGGAGGCGCTGCATGTGGAAGCCGGCTCGGGTTTGGGAATCCTGCGCCGCGAGGAGAAGTCGGCGTATGCGACAGGGGTCCGGCTGACCGAGCTCAGCGAGGAGCTACTCCGCCGTGTGACCTCGGGGCCGGTGCTGATCGTGAGCAAATCCAACGCGTCGTCCACCGTGCACCGCAATGCACGGATGGATTATATCGGGATCAAGAAGCTGGATACCGAGGGCCGGATCGTCGGCGAGCGGCGGTTCCTGGGGCTGTTCAGCAGCAAGGCGTACGCGGAACACGCGGAGACGATCCCGATCCTGCGGCGCAAGCTGGAGTGGATCCTCCAGCGGTCCGGCGCCGCACCGGGTTCGCACGATCACAAGGAGATCATGACGATCTTCAACTCCATGCCGAAGGAGGATCTGTTCCAGGCCTCGGCGGCGGAGCTGGAGAACGAGGTCCAGACGGTGCTGCATCTCCTCTTCGCCGACGAGGTGCGAGTCACCCTTCGCCCGGATCCGCTCGGGCGCGGCGTGAGCGTGATGGTGATCCTGCCGCGAGGAAGGTTCAGCGGCGAGGTGCGCCACCGGATCCAGGACATGCTTCAGCGCCGCCTCCAGGCCACGGTTCTGAACTACTACCTGGCCATTAGCGCGAACGACCAGGCACGGCTGCACTTCTATCTTTCCGCCCCGGCCGAGGTCGTGGAGCGCACCGCGCCGCGCGATGTGGAGCGCGAGATCCTCCAGATCATCCGCTCGTGGGACGACCGCCTGCTCGACGCGCTGGCGGAGCTCCACCCGGCCGGTGATGCGCAGCGGCTCGTCGGCGTGTACGCTCCGGGGTTCGGCGGGGATTACCGCGCCGCGACGCTCCCCGAGGTCGCCCTCCACGACATCGAGCAGATGGAGCGGATGCGGCGCGACGGCACGCGCGTCTCGCTGGACCTGCGCGAGCCGCGCGGCCGCGGCCGGGCCGAGGACTTCCGCGGCACCAAGACGCTGAAGCTGTTCCTGCGCGAGCAGCGTCTCATCCTCTCCGAGTTCATGCCGATCCTGGAGAACCTCGGCCTGCGCGTGATCGAGGTCACGCCGTTCCAGGTACGAGGCGAGGGGCTGCCGGAGTTCATGGTCTACTCGTTCGCGGTGCAGGGCCCGGACGGCGGTCCGCTCCCGATCGAACGCGCTCCCGTACTGGCGGAGTCGATCCTGGCGGTGCGCCGCAACGATACGCCCAACGACGGGTTGAACGCGCTGATCCTCACCGTGGGGCTGCGCTGGCGCGAGGTGGATGTGCTTCGCACCTACGCCAACTATGTGTTCCAGATCGGTACCGTGCCCAGCCGCGTCTCGATCATCGGCGCGCTGGTGCGCAACCCCGAAGTCGCGCGTCTGGTCTTTGAGCTCTTCCGAGTTCGCTTCACCCCGGACTTCACGCTCTCCGTCTCGGACGAGCGTCGAGCCGAGGCGGTGGAGGCGCTGCGCGGTGCACTCGCGGGTGCCCTGCAGGCGGTCACCTCGCTTGCCGACGACCGCGCGCTCCGCCGCCTCGTCTCCGTAGTCGAAGCGACAACCCGCACCAACTACTTCCGCCACGGCGGCGTGGATCCCGTCTTCACCAGCGGCGGCGCCCCCTACATCTCCATCAAGATTCGCTCGGCAGATGTGGAAGAGCTTCGCAGGAGCCGGCTCCTCTACGAGATCTTTGTGTTCTCCTCGCGCATGGAAGGGATCCATCTGCGTGGTGCGCCCGTCTCGCGCGGCGGGATCCGCTGGTCCGACCGTCCCGACGACTTCCGTACCGAGGTCATGGGGTTGGTGCAGACGCAGATCGTCAAGAACGCGGTAATCGTCCCCGGCGGCTCCAAGGGCGGGTTCGTCACCAAACACAGCATCGCGGATCGCGATGAGATGATGCGGGAAGCGGCCGACCAGTACCGCACGCTTGTGCGCGGTATGCTGGACATCACGGACAACATCGTGGACGGCGAGGTTGTCCCGCCACCGGACGTGATTCGCCACGATGGCGACGACCCGTACCTCGTCGTCGCCGCCGACAAGGGGACCGCGCACCTCTCGGACGTCGCCAACGAGATCGCGGAAGAGTACGGCTTCTGGCTCGGCGATGCGTTCGCCTCCGGTGGCAGCTACGGGTACGACCACAAGAAGGAAGGCATCACTGCGCGCGGAGCCTGGGAGTGCGTGAAACGCCACTTCCGGGAGATCGGCAAGGATATCCAGGCCGAGCCGTTCACCGCCGTCGGCATCGGCGACATGAGTGGCGACGTATTTGGCAACGGGATGCTGCTGTCGCGACAGATCCGTCTGATCGCGGCGTTCGACCATCGTCACATCTTCATCGACCCCGATCCCGACCCCGCCACCTCCTACACCGAGCGCGAGCGCCTCTTCAAGCTCTCCCGCTCCAGCTGGGCGGACTACGACCGCGGTGCGCTATCAGCCGGCGCGATGATCGTCCCGCGCGCCTCCAAGGTGGTGACGCTGACGCCGGAGGCGCGTGAGGCGCTCGGCCTGAATGCGGCCGTCGAGACGCTGGACGGCGAGGCGCTGGTCCGCGCGGTGCTCCGGGCTCCCGTCGAGTTGCTCTGGAATGGCGGGATCGGGACCTACGTAAAGCACCCGGAGGAAACGCATGTCGACGCGGGCGACACCGCGAACGACCCGGTGCGCGTAGACGCCACCGAGTTGCGCTGCAAGGTGGTCGGTGAGGGCGGCAATCTCGGCTTCACGCAGCGCGGCCGCATCCACTTCGCTCTGGAGGGGGGGCGGATCAACACCGATGCCATCGACAACTCGGCGGGCGTCGACATGTCGGATCATGAGGTCAACCTCAAGATCCTGCTCGGCTCGGTCGCCGCGGCGGGCGAGATGGACCTGGCGGGGCGTAACCGACTGCTGGAGGAGATGACGGGGGAGGTAAACCGGCTGGTGCTCAGGAACAATATCAGCCAGTCGCTGGCTGTCTCGATGGACGAGGTACGCAGCCAGACGGTGCTGGGCGACTTCGCCGCGCTGATCACCGCCTTCGAGCGCGACAAGCTGCTGGAGCGGGGTGCGGAGGGGATCCCGAGCAGCGACACGCTCCAGGAGCGCTCTCGCGACGGGCTGGGGCTTACACGTCCAACGCTCTCGGTGCTGCTGGCATACGCGAAGCTCCACGCGAAGATACACCTCCTGGCGTCCGCCCTGCCGGACGATCCCGCTACGGCTCCCTACCTGGTCGATTACTTCCCCGGGATCGCCGTAGAGGTGGCGGGACGCGAGCGGCTTGCCACGCACCGGCTGCGTCGTGAGATCGTCACTACCGAGTTGGTCAACGAGCTGGTGGACCTGATGGGTGCCTCATTCCTGCACCACGCAGCACGCGATACCGGCAGCGACATCTCCGACGTGGTCCGTGCCTGGCTGATCGCCTCGCAGCTGGTCGGTGCCGCTCCGCTCCGTGCCGAGATGGCGCAGCTGGAGAGCCGGATGCCGGCGGAAACAGTGTACCGCTGGTACTTCGGACTCGCGCGTCTGCTGGCACGCACCACACGCTGGGTACTCGCCAATGTCGCACCGGATGTTCCGGCCATCGCGGTCGTAGACCAGCATCTGGACGGGCTCACGCGGCTTCGGAATAACTTTGCGCTCCTGGTCACCGGCGCGGACCGTCAGCTCTTCGAATCATTGCTCGAGGAGATCCAGACCCTGGACATCGACCCCGGCCTCTCCGAGCGGATCATCACGTTGCGCTTCCTTCCGCAGCTGCTCGATATCCTGCGGATCGCCCAGGAATCCGTAGCGGACGCGGTGGAGACCGCGCGGGTGTACTATATGGTCTCCGAGCGTTTCCGCTGCGCCGCGCTCCGGGCGGTCGTTCAGCAGGCCGCCCGCGACGACCGTTGGGAGAAGCGTCATGCGCAGGCACTCGGCGAGGATGTAGACCGCGCGCACCGCGGCCTGGTCCGCGCGCTGCTGGCCACGAACGCCGCGGGGGATGGAATCGCCGCGGCGCTCGAGGAGTTCGACCACCGCCACGCCCGCCACACCACCGCCTACCGTGATCTGCTGCAGGAGCTGGACGCGAGCGAGGGAACTCCGCTTGCCGGCTACGCGGTGGCGGTGCGGGTGCTCGGCGAGATCGCGTCCGGCTAACGGCCGCGCTGGAAGCTGAAGACGCCCCGCCGGGTTTGTCCCGGCGGGCGTCTTCGTTCCCGATGGCCGGGCACCGGGTATGGAAACCCGGGAACGAACCCGGGTACTAAGGGGCGGCAGGGCGCTCTTCCGCGGCTTGAAATGGCCGGGGCGCACCGTGATCGTCTTCGTGGATGTTGTCGCCTGGGAACGCCGCGGCGATATTCAACACTATCTTCGCCGGGGCGGCCGTATGCACCCCGGTGCACCTGCATGATCGAGAGGGGCATGCCGTGAAGGGTTCCACCACACGCCGCACAGACGGGACGGCATCATCGACAGCCTCGGCACGCGGATCCGCGCGTGGCGCTCGCAAGCCCCCGCAGAACGAAACGTGGGAGTGGATCAAGTCGTTCGCTGTCGCGATCGTCCTCTTCCTCGTGATCCGTACCTTCCTGGTACAGGCATACACGATCCCGTCCGGGAGCATGGAGGACACGCTCATGATCGGCGACTACCTGATGGCCAACAACGCCATCTACGGTGCGCGGGTTCCTTTCACCAACATTCGCCTGCCCGCGTTCCGCGAGCCGGAGCGTGGCGACATCGTTGTTTTTCGTCCCGAGTACAACAATCCGGTGATCGACGTGGTGAAGCGGGTGGTCGGCGAGCCGGGCGACACCATCCGTATGATTGAGCGCGTGGTACACCGCAACGGCGAGCCGCTGGCTGAGCCGTACGTCGAGCCGAACTACCTGCCCGACGAGCCGCTGGATCAGCAGAATCCCTACGTGCGCCGCTGGCATCTGGAGGCGCTCCCCGCCGGTATCGATTGGGACGGCTACA
>JACDHR010000485.1 GCA_013820915.1 Gemmatimonadota bacterium | reverse complement strand
GTCATCGACGGGCTCCCGATCGGGTCGCTGGACGAGACCGCACGCTACGTTGCCGCGGACCGGAAAGCTGCTGCCGCGATCAAGGATCGCCTGGTACCGCGCGCCACGCGCTTGCGGCGCCAGCGGCTCAAGCTGGCGGAAAGCGAGCGAGTCGCACGCCTCGCCCGGATCATGGCCCTTGCCGAGTTCGTGTGGGAAGGCAAGGAAGACGCTCGCACGTTCATGAGCGAGCCACATGCGCTGTTCGGGGACCAGACTCCTCTGGCCCTGGCGGAAACGGAGCTGGGGGCCCGCCGCGTGGAGGACCTCCTGATGAAGCTGGAGTACAGCCTGCCCGCGTGAGGGAGATCCGGATTTATCGCGTCTCCAAGGTGCGACACCCCGTGTTCGACGGAACGGGAGCGGCCGTTCAGGGCGGCCGGTGGAATTCTCCGGGCCGGCGCGTGATCTACGGCGCCGAAACCCTGGCGGGAAGCATCCTCGAGATCCTCGTACACGCCGGCAACCGACAGAAGCTCCCCGGCCAGCATCATTGCGCGCGCGCGTTCGCACCGGAAGACGTGGCGATCGAGGAAGTGGACTCTGCCCGGGTACCCGGATGGGATGCAGACCCGCCCGCCGCCGCGATCATGCATGGGGACCGCTGGTGGGACGAGGGCAGGACGGCGATTCTCCGCGTTCCTGCCGCGACCGCGAAGCCATTCGGAACCCATCTTCTCCTGAATCCACATCATCCCGATTATAGCCGCATTCGCATCGAAGCTCCGGTAGCGATCACCTGGGACGCCCGGCTGCTTGGTCCCTGAAGGCAGGGGCGGACGCCGCCGTGCTCAAGGGTCAGTGACCCATCTCTCGTGCTCAACCACCAGCTCAGAACCTGGCTTGAGGCGAACGAGGAAGACCGCGTAATTCTCGCCGCCTCTCCCGGAAGCACAGTGGCGGAAGACCCATTCGGCGGTGATCCCGCCGACCAGGGAGCGGCCGACCATTAGATGCTCAGACCTGACTTGAGCGCGTACACCATTCCGGTCAACACCTCCGCCTTGCCTTCGAGGAGCAGGTCATGCGGACTCCGATCCTGCAGTGAAGGCGTGCGGACGCAACCGGCCGTCGGACTGCTTCAACCGAAAATGAGCGGTGTCGAGCGCCCGAATTGCCACGCTGCGCGGCGTGTTCGGCCCGGCAAAGTTTTCCCGACCGGCAAGAATTACCTTCCGTTCGGCCCTCCGATTTGAGCTAAGTCGTTACGCTGCAACACATCGCTTCCGGGCACGTATCTTCCCTTAGTGCGTGCCCATGAACAGATCCCATCCCTCCGCCCGCCGCCGCATCGCCGGCTTCTCGCTGATCGAGCTGGTGATCGTGATCGTGCTGATCGGCATCATGGCCGGCATGGCGGTCCCGAAGCTCACCAACACGATCCGCGTCACGCGGGCCGACAGCGCGCTTGGCGGGCTGTCGACCGACCTGATGTACGCGCGCATGCTGGCCGTGAGGAACGGGCAGCGGATCACGGTTTGGCTGACTTCCACCGGGTACCAGATCGTGATCGTGCAGCCGGATGGCACGCTGCGCATGGCGAGGAGCGTGAACACGGCCTCCGAGTACCCGGGGCTGACGCTGGCCTCGTCCGCGCCCTCGCTGACGTTCGACTCGCGTGGATTGCTGCAGGACGGCGCGGTGACGGTGAGTGCGACGCAGGGATCGATCACCAAAACGCTGCAGGTACTCCCTACCGGAAGGGTGTCCCGTGACTACTGATTCGCGCTCCTCTGAACCGCGCTCCCCGCGCTGCGTGGGCGGCTTCACGCTCATCGAGGTGGTGATCGCGATGGTACTGCTGTCGGTCGGTCTGCTGGGGCTGCAGGCGCTGGGGATTATGGCCGTGCGGTCCAACGGGCTCGCGCAGAAGAACAGTCGCGCCGCGGCGACCGCCTCGCAGTACATGGAGACCGCGTTCAACCAGTTCCGGGGCGGCACGCCGAGGCAGCTGTGCGAGACGCTCGGCAATGGCGACCGGGTATCCGTCGCGATCGACGTCAACTCGCCGAACCAGCCGACGCGGCCGCGGATCACCGTGGAGGTCCGCACGCCCGCGGGACTCTCCAACCCACTTCCCTACACGCTGGTATCTTATGCCTTCGTCCCATCCGGGATCTCGGCCGCCGCGGGCTCGCCCTGCTCCTGAGCAGGCGGGCTTCACGCTGGTGGAGTTGCTGGTGGCGCTCGTCATCAGTGGCATCCTGGCCACGGTGATCTTCGAGAGCCTGCTCGGGCAGAGCCGCTTCGCGCGGCTGCAGGGCGCGCGTCAGGAGGTGCAGCAGAACAGCCGTGCGGCGCTCGACCTGATCGGCGCGGAGCTGCGCGGGGTCGCCCCGCGAGGGCTGATCACGGCCGAGCCGCAGTCCATCTCGTTCCGGTCACCTCGCATCTGGGGGGTTGCGTGCGGGTATCTGGCGGGCAGCCTGGTGGTGCTCTTCCCCTCCTACGCGGGTGACGAGGGGATCCCGGCCGGGCTGCGCCTGGCGGTGGAGTCGCCGGCGGCGGGCGGCTGGGCGTTCACCTCCGCCACCGGCGCGCCGGGCAGCGCCGCGCTGGTCACCTGCAACGGCCAGGCGGGGCTGGGCGGGGTCGCACCCTCTCCGGCGGCCACGGCGGAACGGGTCCGCGTCTACGGCGGCTCGTCGTTTCCTTCTGATGTCGCGCCCGGCTCGCGCGTCTACCTGTACCAGAGCGTCAGCTACGCGGTGGGCGCGGGCACGGGCAGCTCGGCCGGCGAGCAGTGGATCCTGCGCGACGGCACCGCCTTCGCCGGGCCGGTGCCCGCCAACGGGCTGCAGCTCGCCTACGAGTACAGCGGTGCGGGCAGCGGCCCGGACAACGTGCGCAGCATCGGGATCACGGTGCTGGCGAACAGCCGCGCCCGGTTTGGGCAGAATCGCACACCGCAGGACAACACGGCATCCACTCGGATCTTCCTTCGCAACCGCGTCGACTAGGATCGGTTCATGCGCACTATCATTCGGCGGCTCCCACTCCCGCGCGACCGCGGCGGCGTAGCACTTCCGCTCTCGCTGCTGGGC
>JACDHR010000006.1 GCA_013820915.1 Gemmatimonadota bacterium | reverse complement strand
CCGGGATAGGGCGGGGCCGGCAATGCGCCGGCCCCGCCTTTTGCTTGCCAAGTCACCCGAGGACGCGAAGGGCCCGGGTTTCCCGCCCCCCTGATCCTGATTACATTCAACGCATCATTTGTCGGCGACTTGGAGGGAGAAGCAGCGTGGTGCTCCAACGGAGAAAGACGGTCACGGTAGAGGTCGGCGGAGTCCGGGTCGGCAGTGAGCACCCGGTGGTGGTGCAGTCGATGACCAACACCGACACGGCCGACGTCGAAGGCACCGTCCGGCAGGTCGCCGCGCTCTGGCGGGCGGGCAGCGAGGTGGTGCGCGTCACGGTCAACAACGAGGCATCGGCGCGTGCCGTTCCCCACCTCGTGGAGGGGCTGGCCGCGCGCGGGGTGTTCGTGCCCATCGTGGGCGACTTCCACTACAACGGCCACCTCCTGCTGACGAAGTACCCGGAGTGCGCGCGGGCGCTCGCCAAGTACCGGATCAACCCCGGCAACGTGGGCGCGAAGCGGCACGACGAGAACTTCCGCACCATTGTGGAGCAGGCGATCCGCTGGGAGAAGCCCGTGCGCATCGGCGTCAACTGGGGCTCGCTCGATCAGGCGCTGCTCACCGAGATGATGAACACGAACGCGCGCATGCCGGAGGCGGAACGGCTCGACGCGCAGGAGGTACTCCGCAACGCGATGATCGAGAGCGCGTTGCGCTCCGCCGCCCTCGCCGAGGAGACGGGGCTGCCGCACGACCGCATCCTGCTCTCCGCAAAGGTGAGCGGGGTGCAGGACCTTGTTGCCGTGTACCGCAAGCTCGCCCGCCTCTGCGACTACCCGCTGCACCTGGGGCTCACCGAGGCGGGGATGGGAGCGAAGGGGATCGTCGCGTCTGCCGCGGGGCTCGCGATCCTGCTGCAGGAGGGGATCGGCGACACGATCCGCGTTTCGCTGACGCCGAAGCCGGGCGGCGACCGGGCGGAGGAAGTCCACGTCGCGCAGCAGATCCTGCAGTCGCTGGAGATCCGCTCGTTCTCTCCGCAGGTCACCAGCTGCCCCGGCTGCGGCCGCACCACCAGCACGTACTTCCAGAAGCTGGCCGAGGATATCCAGGGCTACCTGCGCGAGCAGATGCCCGCGTGGCGCGAGCGGCACCCGGGCGTGGAGGAGATGAAGGTCGCGGTCATGGGGTGCGTGGTGAACGGCCCCGGTGAGAGCAAGCACGCCAACCTGGGGATCTCGCTCCCCGGCACCTTCGAGGAGCCGAAAGCGCCGGTGTACGTGGACGGCGAGCACTACATCACGCTGAAGGGAGACCATATCGCCGCGGAGTTCCAGGAGATCCTGGAGGAGTACGTCCGGACGCGGTACACGGCGCGCGAGCCGGTCGCCGCGACCGTAACCGCGGGTACTTAGCGGCGCGACCGTATCAACCATTACAGCAGGAGGAGATCATGGCATCGCCTGCACCGACTGCGCGCGGCTGGACGTATCACCGCTACCTGGAGCTGGACGACGAGCACCGCTACGAGATCCTCGATGGAGAGTTGCTCATGACCCCGGCCCCCGGAACGCGCCATCAGCGGATCGTCGAAGAGCTGCAGTATCGCTTCGCCCGGTGGGTACGCCAGTACAATACGGGTCTACTCCTCCCCGCTCCCACGGACGTGGTGCTGGCCGAAGACGTGGTGGTGCAGCCGGATCTGCTCTTCATCCGCGCCGCGCGTGTGGCGGAGATCGTGGACGAACGGGCGGTGCAGGGTGCGCCGGACCTGGTGGTCGAGATCCTTTCCCCCAGCTCCCTGGAACGGGACCGGCACCGCAAGCGCGAGCAGTACCGACGCTACGGCGTGCCGGAATTCTGGATCGTGGACCCCGCGAACCGCGCTATCGAGGTACTCGCGCTCCAGGGGGAGGAGTACCGGCTCGCCTCCTTCGCCGCGAATTCGGGCGCCGTGGCATCGCGGGTGCTGGAGGGGTTTGCGGTATCTGTGGCGGAGGTGATGGAGGAGTGAGAGGAGGGAGTCAGGCTCGGAAACCCCGGCACGGTCGGGCGCCGGAGGTCTTCGGCGCCCGTCCGTGTTTTCAGGCACCGCGCTTGCGAGGAGCTGCCGCACACGCGATCTGCGCCTTCGGAAGACCGTTTCGTACCAGACGCCTGGAGACATGAGTTCCGGACCGGCAAGTGCACACAGCCTTCGACGGCGAATCGAGCGGATCAAGGACGAGGCGGGCGCGGAGGCGGTAGCGATCGCCTATCATGACTATGAAACCGATAGCGGCGGAAGCGTACGGCCGCACCGCTGGTTTCACGCCGCCAGCACCATCAAGAGCCCGATCCTGCTCGGGGTGTACGGCGCGATCGCGGACGGGCGGCTCCCGCCCCACTCCCGCGTACACGTGCGCAACCGCTTCCTGAGCGTACCCGACGGATCGGTGTTCCGCGTCGAGTCCTCGCGCGATGCGAACGAGGAGGTCCACGACGCACTCGGAAAGATGCTCTAGGTGGAGCAGCTCGCCCGACACATGATCGTGACCAGCAGCAACCTGGCCACCAACCTCCTCGTCGACGTGGTGGGGCTCGAGCGTATGCAACAGACGTTGCGCGCCCTCGGCATCCACGAGGGGATCGAGCTGGTACGCGGGGTGGAGGACGAGCCGGCCTACGAAGCCGGGATCAGCAACCGTGTCACGGCGGACGGGCTGCTGCAGTGTCTTCGTCCGCTCGTGGAAGAGCGTGGGTTCTCACCGGAGATCACGCGTGCGATGCTCGACATCCTGCACTCGCAGGAGTTCAACAGCGGGATTCCCGCCGGGCTCCCTCAGAAGGTGCGGGTGGCGCACAAGACGGGCGAGATCTCTACGGTGGCGCATGATGCGGGGATCGTCTTCCTCCCGGACCGCGAGCCCTACCTGCTGGTGGTGCTCACCGAGTGGGCGCCCGGGGGATCCGGCCGTAGACCGATGATCGCGGAGATCTCGCGCGCCGTGTACGAGCATCTCGCGCGGAAGGGCTCGGATGAGTGAGATGGGACTGCTGCCGCTTCGCGTGGTTGACGCGCGCGAGCTCGATACGAAATTCCGCGCAGTGCTGCGCCCCGGCGAGCCGGTACGCGACCGGGACGGCACACCGCATCAGCTCCCGGCATTCTTTTACGAGGTGCCGTCGTGGAATGCGGCCATGGAGATCCAGATCGCGCCGCACTTCAGGCTCTCCGAATTCCTGCACGTAGATGTACGGGAAGCCGACCCGCAGCGGCGCTTTCCCCGCTACGTTCCCCTGGCGATCACGCTGCTGGCGGCCCATCTCGAAGTGCTCCGCGAGGCGGTGGACACCTACGTCCACATCTCCGCGAACGGCGGCTACCGCTCGCCCGCCCACGCGCTCTCCGCGTCCGGGTCCCCGCACCTGTGGGGAACGGCGGCGAACATCTACCGCATCGGCGACGACTTCCTGGACACCGAAAAGCAGATCGCCCGCTACACCCAACTCGTGCGCGAGGTGCTCCCGGGCGTCTGGGTGCGTCCGTACGGGCACGGCATCGGCTTCGCCGACGACCACCTGCACCTGGACCTCGGGCATCTCAGCGTCGAGCCCCGCGGTGTGAGGGCTGAAGACGAAGACAGGGGCGGTACTACTCCGGGGAAGGAAGAGACCGCGGCATGACACAACCGATGCAGCGAAAGAAGAGATCGGAGGTCCGCGGGAAGACCGGCTCGCACCCCGAGCGGCTGCAACTAGCCGCCATCGGGATGGAGGCCGAGTTCGAGCTGTGGATCGACGACCGCAAGCTCGATCCCAAGCGCGTGTTCGGCAGCCCACAACGCTTCGTGCGCCAGTCGTTGATGCACCGCCAGGGCACTTCGTACCACCTGCCGACGGGCGGCGCAGTGTACTTTGACACCGGCGTCATCGAGGTCGCCACGCCGGTGATCGAGATCGAGCGCGGGTGCGCGGCACGTGCGGGGCGGTCGCTCGGGGAGGCGATCCTGTTCGTGCGGCAGGAGCTGGACGGGTGGGAGCGCCGGACCGGGCGCGAGGTGCGGCTGACTGGCTTCAGAGCGCACTACAACATTTCCTTCGAGCTGCCGCGCCACCCGCAGGGCACCCACCGGACCGTGGGAAAGCTCGCGAAGCTGCTTACCTTCATCCTCCCGGTACCGGTGATGCTGCTCGCGGCCAACCGCCGCTCCACCGGCGTGGGCGTTCGGCCGCGGGGGAACCGCATCGAGATCACCGTCGACTTCACGCCCAGCGCGGCACTGATGATCGCCACGGGCACGCTGATCACGGGTGTGGTGCGCGAGGTGATGCGCTGGCCCTCCTTCGAGCTCGAGATGCTGGAGCGGATGCGGATCCCGGTGATCCAGGACTTCCATCCCATCCCCCACACCTCGCGCAAGCGGTGGCTCGCGCACGAAAGCTCCTTTCCGCGCAGCCCCTACACCGCCGAAATCGACGTTCCGGAGTGGCGGACCCGCGGCGGCGAGCACGCCAGCCTGCGCGAGATCGGCGGGTGGATCATCCACAGCTTCTGGCACCCGATTCGCCGCGTTTCCGACCCGTTCACCTTCCGCCTGATCGGCTCCGTCATGCGCGGCCGCGCGCCGTAGCTCCTGGACCTGCCGGATCGTCCGCCTGCATACGAGGACGTGGGCCGGCTCTGCACCTGGGAGGACCTTTTCCCCGAGCGCGCGCTCAGCCGCTCCCGCTACGAGCAGGTGCTGATCCACGCGATCCGCGGTGACCGGCTCCGCATCGATGGCCGCTGGTACACGCCGGTCGGGATGCGCGGCTGGAGCCAGGTCGCCTTCCGCCGCGAGGGCGGCGGGCGCGTGGCGCTGCCCATCGACTACCTGCTGCGGCACCTGGGCGCGTGGCGGACCGCGAACCGGCCTTCCCGACGGGCCACCCGATAGCCGGAGCTATCGGCCCGGCCGCCACAGCACCGGCCCCAGCATCCCCACCGCCCGCGCGCCTGTGTCGTCGGTGTCGATCATGAAGCCGATGCCGGTGACGGCAGGCGGCTCGCCGCCGAACGCGTCGCGATAGTCGGCGGCGAGGTCCCGCTCCTCGGCAAGCCAGCGCCCCGTTCCGTCAGCGGCGTTGCGCAGCACAACGATGTGCATCCGTCCGCTTACGCGGCTCGGCCACGCGGCGCCGTGGGCTTCCTGGTTGCCCCAGCTGTAAAAGATCATCCGCGGCGGCGTCAGCAGCCCGCGCCGGCCGAAGATGACGAAGAACCGTGCGGCCGAATCATCACGGGCGGGGTCGCGTAGCGCGGCGCCGGGCACCGGCTCCTCCACGCGCCACTGCCACGCCAGCCTGCCACCGGCTGCATCGAGCGGCTCGGCCAGCTCGATGCCGAAGAACCCGGCCTGCTTCCGGGCATCGAAGCGAATCGCCCGGCCATGTCGGGCATCCGCCACCACCTGGCTCGTCGGCGCCGCCACCCCGCGCACCGGCCGCAACTGCCACCCCGGCGGCAGCGCCGCGCCGATCCGCGCTTCCTCCAGCCGACCAAGCACTCGGTCGGACGCTGCCTCCAATCTCGCGGCTGCCGCCGGCGCGCTCCCAAAGCCCGCCAGTGCCAGACCGGCGCCGACCACCATTGTTGCAACTCTTTCCCGCATCGTGTACCTCCGGTATAGATCCGCAGAGGATACGTCCGAGATCCGATGATCGGATTGGACGTCGCCGGCCGACCATCCACTGCCGCAGCCTCTTCCTGCACCCCCGACCCGGGGATCCTCACCCCCGTCCGCAGGGCGCAGCAGGTACATCCCGGATTGTGTACTAAAGAGGTAGTCGACAGCACTCGCCACGCATGCTACTATCCGATTAGTTGTCCACCCTGGCCGGGAGAGATTCATGGACGTTGTGCTTGCCGACCGCGAGATAGATGTGATGGAGGTGCTGTGGGAGCGTGGCTCCGCGACGGTGGCGGAGGTGCGCGAGCAGCTGCCGGACGAGCTGGCTTACACGACGGTGCTCACGGTGCTGCGTACGCTGGCGGAAAAGGGCTACGTCGGCTACGAGGAGGAGGGGCGGGCGCACCGGTACCACCCGCTTTTGGAGCGTGACCTCGCGAGGTCGGGTGCGCTGCGCAAGGTGATGCGGAAGATGTTCCGCGGCTCTCCCGAGCTGCTGTTGACGCACCTGGTGACCAAGCGTGACGTACCGGAAGACGCGATTCGGCGCATGCGCGAACTGCTGGATACCCACCTGCAGGAGGAAGAGTGATGATTACTCTCTGGATGGCTTACGCGATGATGGCGGGAATCACAGCGCTTGCAATGGCTGCGGGGTGGGGAACGAATCGCGCGGATGTACGGGGAGCCGGTGCGGTGGCTGTGGGCGCTTGCCATGCTCACCACGCTGCTGGTGCCGGGATGGCTTCTGGTAGGGGGAATCACGGTGCAAGGCGAGAGCCCCGGATCCGTCCCGGTGTTTTCCGAGGCAGGCCAGGCCAGTGCTGCGGAAGCGGCGATATGAAAGCGCGGCGGTGCTCCCGCAGCGGGCGGCGCGGCCGAAGCCCTGCGGCCGATACCGGAGCTCGACCGGCGCGGCACGGCGATCGGTACTGGCGTGGCGGCGCTCTCGGGGGTGGCGGCAAGCGGATTTGCGCAGCCAGTCCTGCTCGCGGGCTGGGGGGCGGGGGTGCTGGCGATGGCGGCCCTGCTGCTTTCGGCAATGCTGCGTCTGCGCCGGGCGCGGCAGCGCTGGCAACACGCCGAGCTGCACGGTACTCGGGTACGCGTGTCGGCGCGAACGGGCCCCGCGGCGGCGGTCTCCGAAGACCAACCGATCGCCACCGGCGTGACGCTGCCGCTGGAGTTCATCCCGCCACGCCCCGCCGACGCGGATCTCCCGCTGATTTCCACCGAGGCACGCGCTCCGGCTGCGCCGCCTGCACTGGCCACGGCCGCGGAGCTCCAGCGGCGGATTGCCGACGTACAGCGGCAGGTGGCCGAGACACAACGGTGGCACGCCGAGGCGCAGCGTCGCTACATGGAGATGGCGTTTCGCACCGAGGAAATGCGCACGCGCGGCGAAGAATTCACCCGCCGCACCCGCGAGGCGCTGTCCCGCTTTGGTCTTGAGGAGGCGCTTGGCGACCCGGCCGTGTACGTCTGGTTCGTCGCCGATGCGGCGGGCCATGTTCTGCGGGCGGGAACCGAAAGGATGCCGGCGGCGGGAGCGTCGTGGAGCAGCACCGACGTGCAGCGGCAGATCCGCAGCCGCTTCCCCCGGCTGGACGTCGAGCACACTCATCTGTACGCAGGGCTGCGGCTGGAGCCCGACGGGCCACGCGTAAACGTCGCCTGGATCACCACCGCGCATCCGGATTCGCTGCCAACGGCTTCTCCGATCCGCTGATCCGACGACCCGCGTACTCCGAACCCCCGCACGCCAATGATCACAGCACGCCGTCTCCGCCGCTACCTGTTGCCGGCGGCGGCGGGGGGCAGCCCTGCTCGCGCCGCCTGGTGCAGCCTGGCTGAAGTGATCTACCGGTTGTCATGCGACCAGCGACTCCTGGTAGAGATCCGCTCCATTCACCGCCAGAGCAAGCGGCGCTACGGCAGTCCCCGTGTACACGCCGAGCTGAAGGCGAAAGGGCTGCATTGGGGAAGAAAGCGCGTCGAACGGCTAATGCGAGAGGACGGATTGCGGGCGAAGAAGAAACGGCTCTTCCGCAAGACGACCGACTCGAACCACGCGCATCCGATCCATACCAACCATCTGGAGCGCAGGTTCGCCGTCACGGACGTGGAGGGGATCGACCGCACGTGGGTTCGCGACATCACGTACATTCCCACGAGACAGGGCTGGCTCTATCTGTCGGTGGTGGTGGACCATGAAGAGCCGCGCCGTGGTGGGATGGGCGATGAAGAATACGCTGGAGGCGTCGCTGGCGGGCGATGCGCTGAAGATGGCGCTGTGGCGGCACAGACCAGGAGAGGGTCTGCTGCACCAGTCGGATCGTGGAGTGCAGTACGCATCGGGCGAGTACCAGGAAATTCTGCGCACGCACGGTATCCGCTGCAGCATGAGCCGCAAAGGCGACTGCTGGAACAACGCGGTAGCCGAGAGCTTCTTCGCCACGCTGGAGTGGGAACTGATCGAGCAGAGCGACTGGCACACGCACGAGGAGGCGAAGCGCGATCTGTTCGAGTATCTGGAGATTCGGTATAATCGGCAGCGCCGCCACTCGGCTCTGGGCTACCAGACGCCCGCCGCGTACGAGGCGCAGCTCGTCCTCATCCCGAGGGCGGCGTAAACCCCGTGTCCATCACTGCGGAGGAAGACCAAGCAGTGGCTGGAGCGACGCTACCTCACGATGCCCCGGGCATCACCTGTAGGCGGAGCGTCGCAGACAACCCCGCTCAGGCAGAGCGCCTGAGCACCGGAGCACCCGAAGAGAGAAACTACAGACAAAGCTGCACTTGACCGGCGGCATCTTGTTCGAGGCCACCGGCGACATCACGCCACCGCCGGTAGCGCCGGGAGAGTTCTCGACCGCCAATCAGGTTTTCACGCTGGTTGGCGTGCAGTTCCAGCAGCCGGGCAGCTACAAGTTCGTGGTGAACCTCGGCGAGCTGCCCGTGCACGAAACGCCGTTCATGGTGGTGCAGGCGGAGCTGGGGATGCAGGCGGGATAGATGTTGTGGACCTGAGCATTTGGTGAAGTGGATCGGCCGACAGGAATGTGCCGGGGTGGCAAATGGATTGGACATCAGGAACAACATCGGGTCTGCCGCTCCGCGTGGGCGGCAGACCCGATGTTGTTGGTGTACCGGGGGGCAAGCTAGCAGACAATCATCGATTCATCCTCGCAGCCGCTCCGGTCCTGGGCGTAAGACGTGCCCGCTCCCGTCCGGGTCGCTCCATCAAAGGCGTCGGTGACCCGAACGGAATAATCCACCGTCGACCATTCACCTCCGGCCGTGTACGTGGTGCTCCGCGTTGTGGCGCCGTTGCTCCACTGGTAGGAGAACGGACCGGTTCCCCCAAGAGGTTCGGCAGTAACGGTAAAGCTCGAGTACGGATCCACCCAGAAGGGGGCATCGATCCGAACGGCGTGCATTCCGCCGACCGCTTTGAACGCGTTGACGATTCCGTAGCCGTGGGTGTCGTTTCGGGAGGGGTGGATGTGGCCGGCCCACTGGAGCCGCCGGCGGACCTGCTCGTTCGTGAGGTTCGGGTACTGTGTCCACACCAGCGCGGCGATGCCGGACATCGCGGCGGTGGCTGCGGACGAACCCGCGACGGTGCGGATCTGGGTGGTGAACTGCCCCGTCCCGAGCTGGTCCACATACGCGGCAAGCTCGACCTGGCTGCCGTAGTGGACGTTGCTTACTCGCGAGCCGTCCGGGTTCACCGCGGAGACGGCGACCACCTCCCTCATCGTGGCGGGAAAGACGACGCCAGACCAGGTGAACCAGCCGCTGGTGCCGGACGCGCCAAAGAAAAGCGCCCCGCGTCCGTGATTATCCCGAATCGCATCCTCCACGTTGCTGTGGGAGCTGGCGGCACCCCAGGCCATGGAGACGATGCGGCGGTGGTGATCGAAGTTTGGATTGGGAGTTGCGCTCACCGCCGTGTTGATCGCCGCAGTCACGAAGGCTGAATTGAGACCGCCGGAAGTGCTGACGCCATCGCCCTGCCGCACGCTGACCGCGTTCGCTTTCCACGCGGCGCCCACCATGGAGCTGCCGTTCTTGGGGGCGAAGGAAAGCCCCGCCAAGCGGGTTCCGTGGCCGCAGTAATCTTGTGTGCCCCCGCTGACCACCGTAATGATCTCGTGCCAGCGCCCGTTCGCGCTTGCGCCCGTCGCGAAGTTGGCACGCAGGTTCGCCTGGTCAAGCGAAACACCGGTGTCGGTCACGCCGATCACAGCGTTCTCTCCTGCGTTGCGGCGCCATGCATCCCGGATTCCCATGCGGGCGAGGCCCGGCGGGATCGGATCGCCCCAACTGCTCAGCGGCGCCCCACCCGTATACGTTTCGCTCCAGCCGCAGCCATCCATCATTCCGCTGCCGCTGCCGGTGTCCATGTAGAGCGGCTGAAGGTAGTCACGGAACGGCAGAGCGCGGATGGCCGAGAGCGCATCGGGGCTCTCGATCCGCAGCACGATGAACGGCGGCCGCTCATACGCTTGCAACACCTCGACATCCGAACGGGCGCGCAGCACGACCTCCGCGCCCCTCAGGGTCGCCGCGCTGACCAGCACCCGGTTTCGCCAGATGCCGCGCGCCTCGCCCGGGTTCTTGATGCCGATCACGGCCTGGCCATCCTGCGCTTGGAGATGCTGCCACAGTTCCTCGTCCGTCATCAGCTCCCAGTAGCCGGCGAGGTCCTCGCCGCGGGGAGGAATCGGCTCCGGAGCGCCCGCCTTGGAGGCCAGTGCGTCGAGCGGTGGTTGCAGCGGATCCTGTCGGTAGTCGGTACAGGCTCCGAGCAGCAGCGCGAAAAACGTGAGCAGGAGAGGAACGCGGATACGCATGAGGAACCTCCGGAAAGAGAAGGGCGGGTGGCCGTCCCGAATCGGACAACCTTGACATACGTTACCCCCCCCCCAATACTTTTACGCAAGTGTTTCCAAACACTGCCGCCCCACCCATTCACCCAAGGCGTTCCGTGCTATGATCTTGCGACCTTTCCCCTCCATCCTTTCAGCAGGAGTTCTGCTACTCCTCGTCGGCTGCGGCGACATTCTCGGTCCCGGCCGGGACGGCACGCGCGGCCTCTGGATCCGCGACACGGGCGTGGTGCTGGAGCCGGGCGAGAGCATCGCGTTGAGCGCGCGCATTCAGGTCAGCAACAACTCGGCAGAGGCGGAGGAGGCAGGCACCGTCATCGTTCCGCCGAGGAACGCACGCTGGTGGACCGACAACCCGGCGGTGCTGCGGGTGCCAAACGAATCGAGTGGCAGGATTGAAGCGCTCGCCCCCGGCCGCGCCACGGTGTGGGTGCAGGTGGGCTCCCGGCGCGACTCGGCCAACGTGACGGTACTCGGAGCGGGCGCCGAGTCGACCCATCGCTGGAAGGCGGTGGCGACATGGCGTAGCGGCACCTGCGCGCTGGACGTGCAGGGCCACGCCTACTGCTGGGGAGATGACTACTACGGCAACTGGGGCACCAGCGGTGACCGGCGGCAGTGGACCAACACGCACCGGCCGGTCCGCGTGAACTCCCCGCTCGCCTTCGAGGGAATTGGTGTGGGGTTGGGTTTCGCGTGCGCGCGCACTGCCGGTGGCGAGGTGTGGTGCTGGGGGCTGCACCTGGGATCCCAGCTCGGGCACGGCCGCACCAGTGTGCATTTTGAGACAGGCCCGGTGCGGGTAGGCTTCTCCGGTCGTGCTGCCGCGCTGGCGGTCGGCCTGCAGCACGCCTGCCTGCTGGATGTGGAGGGGCGTGCCCATTGCTGGGGCATGAACCTGATGCAACAGCTCGGGGTGACCGAGAACATCCTCGGCTCGGGCGAGCGGGGCGGCCGGACGCTTCCGGTCGCCTTCGCCGGCACATTCCGGTCCATTTCGACGCACGGCGTACACACCTGCGGGATCACCCCCGCCGGGGAGCTCTACTGCTGGGGGAGCATACCGGTCGGACCGGGTTATGCGACGGTGCCTGTGCCGACGCAGGTGCCGACGTCGGTAACGCCCGTCCGCGTAGAGGCAGGTGGTACCACTACCTGCTTCCTGACCGCAGCAGGGGAGATGCACTGCTTTGGAAGCAATGACGGAGGAGAATCTGGACGACCACCAGGCAGAAGCACGGATGTGCCGACTCCCGCCGCGATCGAGCTACGCTTCGAGGATCTCGCACTGGGCGGCGGAATGACGTGCGGCATCATACCCAATGGTCAGGCGTGGTGCTGGGGAACCGGAAGCGCTCTGGACCCGGCCGCCTTGCAGATGTGCGGCAATATCGGGACACGCTTTCCCTGCACTGGAACTCCCATCCCTATCCTTGGCAATCTTCGCTTCCGCAGCCTCAGCATTGATCAGGCTACCTGCGGCGTCACGCTCGACGGCGAGCTGTACTGCTGGGGACAGAACGACCGGGGCCAGCTTGGCATCGGCCGCCCGGATGTCGAGAGCACACACATTCCGCAGCGGGTGCTGGACCCCCTGTAGCTGAACCTACTGTAACGGAGAACGAACATGCGCGCTTGGCTACGACCGCTCCGACAAATGGCCTGGGGGCTGCTCCCCGTGCTCCTCCTTCCCGCCGCGATCACGGCGCAGGCGCCGGAACGCGCTCCTTTACCGTTCAATGCAGCCGCGGACCTCCCGGCTGACGTTTCTCCGCGTCTTCTCACGGCGACCGCAGGGGGAAATGAGACAATGAACGCATACACAGGCGGCATCGGCCGCCCACTGGCCGGCGCCGCCCTCGGCCTGCCGGCGGGTATCCTCGTCGGCACCGGCGTCGGCTACCTGACCGGCCCACGGGACGACGTCGCGGACGGCTGTATGTTCCTGTGTGTTCCGAGCGGGCCGCTCGTGGGAGCGACGATCGGTGCACTGGTCGGCCCCGGGATCGGTGCGCACCTGGCGAACGGTCTGCGCGGCAACCCGTGGGCCACGGTGGCGGGCTCCGTGCTGGGCACGGCGGGAGGCGTCGGGCTCGGCTTCCTGGTGGGCTCGGTGACCGGTTCGACGGAGGTGGGCTTCGCCGTTGCAATCCCCGTGGCTGTGGGCCTTCCGGCACTGGTCGAATCGGTTACCTCGCGGTAGAGCTGCTCGCAACGGCGGCCCGCGCCTGCTCCAGCTGCGCCTACGTCGTGTACTGGATCGCCAGCAGATGCCCCCGACCGCCCTGCTGGAGCACTGCGTCCACTGCACGCGCACAGAGTGCCTCGATCAGATCCGCCTCCTCCACACGCTCATTGCTCAGCAGGCGGTAATAGCTCATCTGTTCGGCCCAATCCTGCGATAGCCCAGACACCCGAACACTCTGCTGTTCCACCATCGCCTGCTGCAACATCTCCGCGCATGCGCCAATCGCCGATCGGGTAAGTATCCCTCGTACATCCTGATCTCTCCTCCAAACTGCTTCGCCACCTCTGCACTTCCCTCTCACTCCCCCACTCCACGTTGTGTATACACCATAGCCCTACGTGGGAAAGGGGCGGCGAGCATAAGCGAGCCAGGGTGAGGGCCCGCACTCACGCACTCGCCGTCAGCGCCTCCAGCAGCTTGCCGTGGATGCCGCCGAAGCCGCCGTTGCTCATGAAGAGCACCACCTCCCCACCTTGAAGCCGCTCGGCGAGGCAGTGCACGATCTCGTCGACATCCGGGTAATACGCCGCCTGCTTGCCCTGCCGCCGCAGCGTGTCCACCAGGCGGTGCGGGTCCATGGCGGTCTCCGCAGTGTAGCGCTCGGGATGGAAGAGCCCCGCCAGGATCACGGTCTCCGCCTCGCGGAATGCGGCGATATAGGAGTCCTCGAACTCGCGGAGCTGCGCCGTGTAGCTCCGCGGCTCGAACACGGCGATCAGCGTACGGTCACGGTAGCGCTGGCGCGCCGCGGCCAGTGTCTCGCGCACAGCGGTCGGGTGGTGCGCGAAGTCGTCGATCACCGTGACGCCGCGCGCTTCGCCACGCACCTCCATGCGGCGCTTGACGCTGCGGAAGCTCGCCAACCCACGGAGGACCCCCTCCCGCTCGGCACCCACGGCGGAGGCCGCCGCGATCACGGCCAGGCAGTTGCGCACGTTGAACGCGCCGGCCAGCGGCGTCTCTGCCGTGCCCCACTCGCGCCCCTCGTGAAGCACGCGGAAGCGCGTCGTCCGCGTACCAAACTCCACGTCGGCGGCCGTCCAACGCGGCTGGTTTCCGAGCGGCGGGCGCCGAAGCGTCGAACTCGCGCCGCGGATCTCCGGCCTCGGGTCTCGCGGCGCTTCGGGCTCGGCGGCTCCGACGCCTTCGTCATACGAAAATCCCTGCACCGGTGCCCACGAACGGGGTGCCAGATCGTGCATGATCGGCGAGTCCCACCCGGCGATCACGGTGCCGTTGCCGGGCACCAGATTGATGAAGCGCTCGAAGGCGAAGCGATAGGCCTCCTCGTCGCGGTAGATATCGGCGTGGTCGAACTCGATGTTGTTGACGATCGCCGTGTCCGGCAGGTAGTGCCACATCTTCGGCCCCTTGTCGAAGTAGGCCGTATCGTACTCGTCCGCCTCGATCACGAAGTAGGGAGAATCCGTCAGCCGGAAGGAGCTGCCGAAATTCTCGACGATCCCGCCGATGAGGAACGACGGGTTCAGCCCCGCCGATTCCAGCACCCACGCGAGCAGCGAGGCGGTCGAAGTCTTGCCGTGCGTGCCCGCGACCGCCAGCGAGTGCCGCCCGCGGATGAACTCTTCCTTGACCACCACGGCGGCAGCCGTGTAGGGAAGCTTTTCGCTGAGCACCGCCTCCAGCTCGGGGTTGCCGCGCGAGATCGCGTTGCCCACCACCACGATGTCCGGGCGCGGCTTCAGGTTGCCGGCGGCATAGCCCTCGCGATATGGGATTCCCAGCTCCCGGAGCTGGTGCGACATCGGGGGGTAGACGTTCTCGTCCGAGCCCGTCACGGTGTGGCCCGCCGCTCTGAGCAGCCCGGCCAGCGACGCCATCGCAGTACCGCCGATGCCGATCAGGTGATAGTGGCGAGGTGTACGTGAGGACGGTACCATGGTTATCTTTCAGTGTACCGGGTTCGGATCCGGCTTGAACGCCGTACGAGCGCGCCCCGCGGAGCACGGCGAAACCGTCGGGTTCCGCCTCCAGCCCGAATGTTAGGGCTGTGAGGCTGTCGAGGCAATTTTTCTTTACCCCCGCACCACGAGATGTCATGAAGCCACGCCTGTATATTCCCCTGCTCCTTACGGTCGCCGTTCTCCCGGCATGCGTCGGCGATAGCCCCGTGGGGCCGGCCTGCACTCCGATCACAACCCAGCAGGCCTCCGTGAGTGGAGACACCGTCACCACGACCACGGGCCTGCAGTACATCGAGACTCAGTTGGGTACCGGAGCCGTCGTCGAGGCGTGCCGTGCAATCGTGGTTCATTACACCCTGTTTGTAGACGGCGAGCGATTGGAGAGTTCGCGAGACACCAATCAGCCTGTCCGGTTCACCCCCGGTTCCGGTCAGCTCATTGCCGGATTCGAGCAGGGCGTGATCGGCATGCGTATCGACGGACAACGCCGGCTGATCATTCCACCCAGCCTGGGCTATGGGAATACGGCGGGGCATCCGCTTAGCGCGTCCACGCTGGTCTTCGACGTGGAACTGTAGCCCGGTTCGCCTTCCCATGAGCGGCGAGAGCGTTCTTCCGGTCACCGACGACCTCTGGGTCCCTCGCGCGGAGCTGACGTACCGGGCGACGCGCTCCGGGGGGCCCGGCGGTCAGCATGTGAACACCTCCTCCACGCGCGTGGAGCTCGCCTGGGACGTGGAGGGCACACCGAGCCTGACGGACGAGCAGCGTACTCGCGTTCGCACGAAGCTCGCCAACCGCATCAACACCGAAGGCGTACTCCTCCTCACCGAGGGGGGGAGCCGGAGCCAGAACCGGAACAAGGAGGCGGTCACCGAACGGTTCCAGGAGCTGCTTCGCGAGGCGCTCCACGTGCCGAAGCGGCGCAAGAAGACGCGCCCCACCCGTGCCTCGCGGGAGAGACATCTGCAGGCGAAGAAGCGCCGTTCCGAGGTCAAACGTCTGCGCCGTCCCGTCAATCGCCCCGAGTAGAAACCCGCGGAGCAATCCGCCGCCTCTCCCGCTGAGGCTCCGCTACAGCTGCGTCACGTAGCCGGGCAGAACCTCCGGCGAAGCGTCGGCCTCCCCGAGAAGCTCCTCCATCCGCGAGAGGCATCGCGAGAACTTCTTCCCGTACGATCCGGTGATGAACGACGCGGAAAAGATCCCGCCCAGCGGCACCTCGGAGCTGGCGAGAAAGGGGATTGCGGCGTCGTACAGCTTGTCCACGAAGTGCACCCAGCGCAGCGCGTCGGGTAGGTGCGCGACAGGGGCGACATCTTCCACCAGAAGCCCATCGAGCAGCTCCACCAGCGCGGCATAGCGAATCGGGTGCACCCGCCCGAGCCCCTCGAGCAGATCCGCGAAGGGTACCCACAGCGCCCTCTCGCCGGCTGCACGGGCACGGCGGGAGAGAGATGCGGCGGTCTGGAAGTACTCGCGCCCCGGATCGGCCTCGAAGTGGCGGTGCCGGTAGTCCTCCCCTTCGATGCGCAGAGTCTCGAACGCGGCGGACAGCTCCTCGATCTCGGCGGCGAAGCTCTTCTGGGAGAAGCGCCCGCGGCCCAACTCGTCGGGCACCGTGTTCGACGTCACCGCCACCTGTACGCCGTCCGCCAGCGCACCGCGCAGCCAGGCGAGCGCGAGCTTCAAATTTCCGGGGTCGTCCAGCTCCCACTCGTCGACGGCGACGAGTCGCTGCCCCTGGAATACGCGGCGTGCGCGCTCCACGCCCAGCAGCCCGAGCGTGTAGACCAACTCGTCGAAGCTCAGGTAGACCTTGGGGCTCGGGGCGGCGTTCCAGAGCGCGGCGAGCAGGTGTGTTTTCCCCACGCCGAAGCCGCCATCGAGATAGATCCCGCGGCCCGTACGAGCCCGCCCCAGCGCCGAGCGGACCCATCGCAGCGGATCCGAGCTCCGGCGGTGGAGCGCTTCGGCCAGCGCACGGAGACGCTCGCGCGCCGCCTGCTGCGTGGGGTGCCGCGGATCGGGGGTGTAGTTGTCGAAGCGCTTCTCAGCGAAGCGCGCCGGGGGAACGAACTCCGCGAGCAGGTCGTCGGCTCGCGGGGTGGTCGGGACGGTGGCGATCAGCCGATCGAGGTCAGTCACGCAGCAGCGCCATAGATGCAACGGGGGAGCGGGGTCCGGAAACCGGGCCCCAAAGTACACGCGCCGCACGGGACGGCAAGAGAGTCCCGTGCGGCGCGCTCATCCGGCAAGCGTGCGCTCAGCTGTTCTGGATGTTCACCCGGTCGCCGGTATCAGACGGACGGATCACGATGGATCGCTCGTACGCATGCTGCATGTACGGGCGCATCTCATCCCAGTCGTTTGCTTGCTCGCCGGAGAAGCCGTGCCGCAGATCCGGCTCCACGTCCTCCCAGCGGCGCCCCTGATAGTCCGGGTTGCCGCCCGCGATGTGGCCGACAGCGTAGCCCTTCTTCGCGCGGTCGTAGTCCATCCCCGTCGAGCGATTCGAGGACGAGCTGTGGTGACCGCGGTAATAGCTGTCGTCCTCTTTCGTGTAGTGCGCGGCGGCTTCGGAAACCGACCGCCCCGTCCACCACCCGCCCACCGCGCCCGCGATGCCACCGATGATCGTGCCGACCGGCCCGCCGAGCGAGCCGAGCGCCGCGCCAGCCGCGACCCCGCTCGCGCCGCCGACAGTGCCGCCCACTATGTCCCCACCACTGGGCTCTACCTCGTGGTGATCGCGGGAGATCGGCGAGTGACCCGAGTCGTTGTGTTTACGATCCATCATACACCTCCTGAAGAAAAAATGGCCTGATCCGAAGGAAAGTGCGGTGGTGCACGTTCCAAGCCAACAGCAAGTATGAAAGTACGGGAACAACAAGTACGAAAGTACGGGAACAACAAGTACTTTCGTAGTTAACCGTTCAGGCTGCGCCAGAGGTAGAGCGTGGCCACCGAGCGGAACGGTCGCCACGCCTCACCCAGCGCGCGGAGATCCGCGGCTCCGGGCCGCTCGTCCAGTCCGTACGCGCGCTGCACCGCGCTGCGGGTGCCGAGGTCGTCTACCGGGAGCACGTCCATGCGGCCGAGTGTGAATATCAGAACCATCTCGGCCGTCCACCGCCCGATCCCTTTCACCTGTGTGAGCTCCGTTATCACTGTTTCATCGTCCATGATGGGAAGACGCTCTATCGCGAGGGAGCCGTCCGTCCACTTTGCGGCAAGGTCGCGCACGTAGCGGGTCTTTGCGCCCGAGAGCCCGCATGCGCGCAGCGTTTCCTCAGGGCGGGCGAGCAGCTCCTCAGGCGCGGGGAAGCCATCGCCCGGCGCCAGGGCGGCGACGCGCGATTCGATGGTGGCCGCGGCTCGGACGGAGAGCTGCTGGCTGATGATGGAGCCGACGAGGGCGCGCCAGAGATCGGGCTCGTGCGAGGGCTCGAAGTCGCCGACCCTGTCGATCACCGCGCGCAGCACGGGATCGGCACTGCGGAGGTGCTCGACGGCACCCTCGGGGAATGCGGCGCGCGCGGGGCGGCGGCTCACCCGGTCTTCCCGCGGGCGGCGAGTTCGCGGAGCTGATCGGCGGTCAGGCGGTAGGCATGCCACTCCCGCATGCGGCGCGCGCCGAGCTTCTCATAGAAGTCGATGGCGAGCTGGTTCCAATCCAGCACCGTCCACTCCATGCGCCCACACCCGCGCCGCGCCGCCTCACCGGCCAGGAACCGGAACACCGCGCTGCCCACGCCGTGCCGGCGCGCTTCCGGCAGCACGAAGAGGTCTTCCAGGTACAGCGTGGGCAACGCGAGAAAGGAGGAATACGTCTCGAACGTGATCGCGTAGCCGACGGCGCGACCCTCCAGCTCGACGAGGAACGCCCGGAAGCGCGGCTCCGGCCCGAAGCCGTCGCGCAGCAGGCGCTCGCGCGCGTCCGGTGTGGGGCGGGCCAACTCCTCGTAGTCCGCCAGCGCATCTACGAGCGAGAGGAAGACGTCCGCGTCACTCACGGCGGCGGGGCGGATCCGGATCGGGTCGGTTTGCATTGGCAGCCGGTCGGGGGTTCACCCGGCCGCGCTGCAGATCGGCGGCACGAGCGCGGTACAGGGTGACGGCGGTTTCATCGAACAGGTGCCGCCGCCCACCGGGTGGGACCTTGTGATCGTGCGCGTGCTCGACGGTAAGGATCTCCGAGAACGCAGTGCGCTTCCAGATCTCGACCAGCCGATCGAGCATGCGCGAGCTGTAGGGCGGGTCCGCGAACGCGATCGTGTACGCGCCCGCATTCAGCGCGGCAGCGAAGGGGAGTGCGTCCTTTTTGAAGATGCGCGTCTTCTCCCGCACCCGCAACGCGGCGACGTTCGCCTTGAGCGCGTGCAGGCTGGCGGGGCGGTTCTCCACGAAATCCGCGTAGCGGGCGCCGCGCGACATGGCTTCGAGCCCGAGCGCGCCGGTGCCGGCGAAGAGGTCCAGCACACGGGCGCCATCGAGGTCCGGCTCCACCAGCTTGAGCCACGCCTCACGCACGTGCTCGGCGGTGGGCCGCACCCGCCGGTCCGGCGGCGAGGTCAGATGCCGCCCGGTCCATTTCCCTCCTGCGATCCTCATCGGGTACGCCTCTGTGCGAGAAAGCCGCTCACTGGGCCCACTCCCGCCAGCGGTCTTCGGCCACGCCGATCGAGAGTTGGTTCCCGAACCGCACCAGCGGCGTACGAAGCAGCGACGAGTCCTCTACCAGCAGGGTGAAGATCCGCTCTTCCGACAGGTGCGCGACGTGCAGTCCCCGCTCGCGGAAGCGCTTCCCCTCACGGTCGAGCAGCGCCTCGGTGCCGAACTTCTGCGCGAAGCGGCGCAGCTCGCCCGCGGCAGCCGTGCGCTGCCGGAGATCCACGAAGTGCACCTTCGCCCGCCGCTCCTTGAAGAAGCGCTGCGCCTTGCGGGTGTCGGCACACTTCGCCGTGCCGAAGATCTGGACTTCCATGCCGTTTCCTCAGCGAGCGGGCGCACCGCGCCGGCGAGGCGCGGAAGGCCCGGGTGCGGGTTGCACGGGCGTTTGTTGAACGGCCGCGCCGCTCAGCCGATACACCGCCCACGCAAGCCCCAGGTGTGCCGGGAGGATGAGCGCGATGAGTGCACCGTTCGCCTGATCGAACGCCGGGAACACCTTGAGCAGCAGGCCCAGCAGCGAGAGGCCCGCCACCGCGATCGTCAGCCAATACGCGGGACGCGCCGCCCAGCGAACCCCGTACGCGAGCGCCGGCAGCAGCAGCACCAGCGCGAGGGCGAGCGGGTTGAACTGTAGCAGGTTCTCGTTCCGGTAGGCGATCCCATGGTTGGTGAGCGTCCACAGGCCCAGCAGCAGCACCCCTCCGATCCCGATCACCAGCATCCAGAGCGAGGCGACCGCGCCGAAGGCGAGCCGCGCCGCCCGTGCACGCGGCACCCACAGCGAAAGCGCGGCGAAGAGCGCGCCCAGTGCGAGCCCGACCATCAGGTACGCGCCCAGCCACCCCGGCGGTTCGGAGCGCGGCGCGGGCCGGTCCGTCTGGAACAGCACCCGCTCCTCGCGCACCAGCGGCACCATCCGCCCCGCTTCGTCGGGGACCTGCAGGGTGCGGAGATACTCATGCAGCTTGCCCGGAAGGAACATCTCCTCCCAGACCGTGATCGGGCGGTCGGCGGCAGGGCCGAGCCCCACCAGCAGCCCGGTGTAGCTCACCTTGTCGTCGGCGATCATCCGCTCGCTGTGCCAGCGGTAGGTGGTATTGGTCATGCGGTCGGCCGTGGCGGCGCGGATCCGGCCGCCCAGCACGCCGTCCAGCACGTCACGCACGCGGGTGGAGCAGTTGTCCCGATAGTAGTCGTACAGGTAGAAGCGGTTCTCGCCGCTCAGGTTCCACTGCAGGAACTCCTGCATCTCGACACGCTGCGCGGGGGTGAGGTTCAGCTCCTGCGCGTACACGCTGCGGTTGTCCTGCCGGTAGAACCGCAGGGTCGAGTGGATGTCGAACGCGCCGAGCTGATAGATCCAGTTCCCCTTCAGGAAGCGGCCCCAGTACCCCGGCTCGTTGAAGTCGAACAGACCGTAGTTGTATACCAGGTCCGTACCCCGCACCGGATCGTGGATCCAGATCGCGTTGTGCTCGAACTTCTCGTATACCAGGTCGCCCTGGCCCATGAAGACATGGTAGACGGTGAGCTCGGAGCCGGGCTCGCCGCCCAGCGTAGCCTGCCCCTGCACCTGGAGCGGCACGCCCGTGAGCAGCACGGCGAGCAGGACGGCACCGGGCAGCGCGGCCCTCCCGAGCACGGCGTTACGAAGAGAGAGCAACAGCAGCATACGGACGCTTTCCCGGATAGAGGTGAAACGTCGTTCGGATACACGGCATGCGGCGGAAAGTTACCACCGCGACGCGGGGTTTAGGATCACATCAGGAGCCATGTCGCGATCGAGAAGTAGATCAGCAGCCCGATGATGTCGGCCACCGAGGTGACGAGCGGTCCGCTGGCCACGGCGGGGTCGATCCCGAAGCGGGCGAATATGAAGGGAAGTGACATCCCCAGCAGGTTCGTCACCAGCAGCATGGAGACGAGGGTCAGGAACACGACCAGCCCCAGCTCCCAACCGCCGCGGAACATACCGAGCCCCATACCCAGTACACCCAGGGTAAGGCCGAGGAACAGCCCGATCCCGAGCTCGCGCAGCACCGCGCGGCGCCATTCTCCGAGATCCACGTCGCCCGTGCTGATCGCGCGGATGATGATGGTCGCGGACTGCGTGCCGGCATTCCCCCCCGTTGCGATGATCAGTGGCATGAAGAAGGCGAGCGCGATCACGGACTGCAGCGTCTCCTCATACATATGGAGCACGCCTCCGGATACGAGGTTGACGAGCACCAGCCCTGCGAGCCAGCCGATGCGGGTGCGATAGAGCGTCCACATGGTTGCTTCCCAGTACCCCATGCGCAGCGGCTCCACCGAGCCGACCCGGTGGAAGTCCTCGGTGGCCTCCTCCTCCGCGACGTCGAGCAGGTCGTCTACCGTGACGATCCCGACCAGAACACCGTCGGAGTCGACGACCGGAAGCGCGACCAGGTCGTACCGGCGGATCGCGCGCACCGCATCCTCACGGTCGTCGAAGACGGATACGCTGACGAAGGCGTTGTCCATGATGGAGTCGACCGTCTCGCGCGGATCGGAGAGGATGAAGCTCTGCAGGTCCACGTCGTCGATCAGCCGCCCGGCGCTATCCGTGACGTAGATGCGGTTGATCGTCTCGCTGCGGCGCCCGTGCATCCGGATGTGGTCGAGCGCCTGCTGGATCGTCCACTCGGAGCGCACCGCCACGTAGTCCGGCGTCATCAGACGCCCGACGCTCTCTTCCGGGTAGCCGAGCAGCCGCCTCGCCTCGCGCAGATCGGCGGGGCTCAGCAGGTTCAGGAGCCGCTGAACGACCTGGCTGGGCAGCTCGCCGAGCAGGTCGGTACGGTCGTCGGGCGCGAGGTTGGCCAGCAGCGAGCGCGTCTCACCGTCGGTGAGCTCCAGCAGCAGCTCGTCCTGCTGCTGGAATTCGAGGTACGAGAACACCTCGGTGGAGAGGGGCCGCGGAAGCGCGCGGAAGAGGAGAACGCGATCGGTCTTCTCCACATCCATCAGCAGGTCGGCCAGCTCCGGCGCGGCCCAATCTTCGAGTGATTCGCGGAGATCGGTCCACCGGCGCTGGGCGATCATCTCCTCGATCGTCGGCCTGACCAGATTGTTCAGCATCAACGCAGTCTATCGGGTGGCTGGGGATTCGCGTCTCGCGAGCGAAGCCGGAAATCTGGGCCCGCCGCACGGCCGCGGCTAGTGCGGGACGCGTTTTGACATCGCACCGGCTCGATGTACCTTACGCCAGCCCCGCAAACCAACCGGAGAACCACTATGGCTCGGATCCCGAACGCGCTGGCCCTGCTCGCCTTGCTCATCGGATCGGCATGCGCGCCGGCTGCGCCACCCGCCGCACCGGCACCCGCCCAGGACACACCGGCGGACGCGATAACCGCCGACACCGCGGCCACGCCGCGCATCGTGCGCCCGGTGCCCGTACCCGAGGCGTTCCGCGCGGCGGTCGCGCGGGGCACCCGTACCGAAACGGGTGCGCCGGGAGCGGGCTACTGGCAGCAGCGCATCCGCTACAGCATCGAGGCGGAGCTCGACCCCGGCACCACCACGCTCCGCGGCGTGGCCCGGATCGCGTACCGAAACCAATCGCCGGACACCCTGAACACCCTGGTGCTGAACCTCTACCAGAACGTCTTCGCGCCCGGCGTGCCGCGGAACCGCACCGTCACCGTGACCGGCGGCACCACACTGGAGCGGGTGGCGGTAGAGGAGCGGGAGCTCTCCGCGCTCACGGCGCAGCAGGCCGCCGCGCGCGATCAGCCGGTTCCCACCGGGTACACGGTGCAGGGCACGATCGGCCGGCTGCTCCTCCCCCGCCCACTCGCGCCCGGCGACAGCACGCGCATCGAGATCCAGTGGAATCAGCAGGTGCCGCCCGCGGGCACGTTCCGCACCGCCTGGCAGGACGCACTCGGCGGGCGCGCCTTCCAGATTGCGCAGTGGTACCCGCAGATCGCCGTCTACGACGACCTGCGCGGCTGGGACGCCTCGCCCTATCTGGGCGACGGCGAGTTCTACCAGGAGTTCGCCGACTTCGACGTGGCGATCACCCTCCCCGACGGCTGGCTCGTAGGCGCCACGGGCGAACTGCGGAACGCCGAGGAGGTTCTGACGGACGAGGCACGGCGGCGCCTCGCGGCGGCCCTGCGCGCAGACACCATTACCCGCGTCGTCACCGAGGCGGACGTGCTGGCCAACAACGCGACGCACCTCTCCGCAGGCGGTCAGCTCACCTGGCGATTCCGCGCGCGGAATGTGCGCGATTTCGCCTTCGCCACCTCGGATCGCTATGTGTGGGATGCGACCCGCGCGCAGATCCCCCGCGGCGGCGAGCCGTCCGCAACCGTCGCCGTCCACGCGCTCTACCGTACCGGCGCGCCGCACTGGGAGGAAGCCGCGCGCTTCGCGCAGCACTCGACTACCTTCCTGAGCCGCTTACTGACGCCCTACCTCTACCCGCAGATCACGGTGGTGGAGGGCTCGGTGGGAGGGATGGAGTACCCGCAGCTTGCGTTCATCGGTAAGTTTCAGCAGCCCACCGCACTCTACGACGTGATCGCCCACGAGGTCGCGCACCAGTGGTTCCCGATGATGGTGAGCACCGACGAGGCTGCGTACGCCTGGCTGGACGAAGGTGCCGCCAGCTTCTACGAAGCACTCGCCCACGGCGACTTCTTCCGCACCGAACCGCCCCTCGCCACGGACCGGGAGGCGTACCTCGCCGTGGCCGGCACCGAGGTGGAGGTCCCCATGATGCGCCGCACGGATCTCGTCTCTCCCTACGGCGCACGCGTGGTCGCGGCCTACCGCAAGCCGGCGGCGCTCTTCCGCTCGCTGCGTGCGATTGTCGGGGACGATGTGTTCGACCGCGCGATCAACACCTTCGCGCGGGAATGGCTGCTCAAGCAAGCGACTCCGTGGGACTTCTTCCATACCTTCGAGCGCGAGGCGGGACAGGGGCTGGACTGGTTCTTCTACCCCTGGTGGTTCGAGACCGGGGTGCTGGACCACGCGATCGAGCAGGTGGAGGGCGCGGAGACAGGCGCTCTCCGCATCACCGTCCGCGACCTCGGCGACAATCCGATGCCGGCGCTCGTCACCGCGACCACCGCCTCGGGCGAGACGGTGCGCGCCACGGTTCCGGTAGAGACCTGGCTCTCCGGCGCCCGCTCGGCCACCCTCACGCTCCAGGCGCCGGGCCCGGTGGTGCGCGTGGAGATCGATCCGGAGCACCTTTTTCCGGACGTGGACCGCGAGAACAACGTCTGGACCCCGTGAGCGGGAGGGGCGTGCATCCGGCGCGCCCCTTGCCATGATCTCCGCGACGGCATACGTTTCCGCCGCCGCACATCTCCGCCACATCCACAGGACCTATAACACCATGGTAGCGCTGGTCTTCTCCCGTCTCCGCCCGCTCACACTTTCGGCCGGTCTGTTCCTGCTCACCGCTTGCGGGGGCCAGCAGGCGGAATCCCGCACCACGGCACAGCAGCCGGACACCGCCGTGGCAGCCGCATCCGCTGATACCGCGGCCGAGCGCGCGGCTGCCGCACCCACGCAGACGCCGCGCTCGGCAGCCCCGCCGATCATCCGCGGGATCTATCTCAACGCTTACGCCGCGGGGTCGAGCAATCGGCTGGGGCGGCTTCTGGAGATCGCGGAGAACACGGAGATCAACGCCTTCGTCGTGGACGTCAAGGACGAGAAGGGGATCCACTACCGTGGCAGCGAGGTCGCGCTCGCCAACGAACTCGCCCAGCCGGGCGAGCTGACGATCCGCGACCTGAAAGCGTTCGCGGACACGCTACGCGCCCGCAATGTGTACTCCATTGCGCGAATCGTGGTCTTCAAGGACCCGG
Organism: Gemmatimonadota bacterium; assembly: GCA_013820915.1. Taxonomy (GTDB): domain Bacteria; phylum Gemmatimonadota; class Gemmatimonadetes; order Longimicrobiales; family Longimicrobiaceae; genus JACDHR01. The sequence goes on along the minus strand of JACDHR010000006.1, from coordinate 11,832 downwards.
GGCTCGCCCAGGCGAAGCCGGAGTGGTCTATCCGCACCCCCGATGGCGGGCTATGGCGCGACCGGGCGGGGAACCACTGGGTGAGCCCGTGGGACCCGAACGTGTGGGAGTACAACATCCAGATCGCCGAAGAGGTCGCGCGCGCGGGGTTCGACGAGATCCAGTTCGACTACATCCGCTTCCCCGAGCCGTATCGGCGCACCCTGCCGCCCCAGGTCCACCGCCACGCGCAGGGTGACCGGACGGATGCGGTGGCCGCGTTCCTGAACACGGCGAGGGACCGGATCCACCCGCTGGGCGCACCCGTGGGTGTGGACCTGTTCGGCCTCTCGCCGAACACCTTCGACGACGTGGATATTGGCCAGCAGTGGGAGACGCTGGTCGCGGCGGCAGACCACGTGCTGCCGATGGTGTACCCGTCGCACTACCTGGCCACGCACCTTCCGGGGGTGAGCAACCCCAACCAGATGCCGTACGAGACGGTGTACAAGTCCCTCGGCATGGCCGTGATCCGCAACGAGCGGATGCGGCAGGTGGGCGTGGAGCCCGCGCGTCTGATCCCGTGGCTACAGGCTTTCACCGCCACCTGGATCAACCGGAGCAACCCCTACTCGTATGGACCGGAGCAGTTCCGCGCCCAGGTGCGGGGTGTCTACGATGTGGGTCTCGAGGACTGGATCCTCTGGAACGCGGCCTCGCGCTACGACCAGATGTCGGAGGCGTTCGGCCGCAGCACCGAATCGCGGGCCAAGCAGTGGAGTGGCGATCCGGAGCTGAACAACCTGATCGATCAGTTCGAGAGGAGGGGCGTGCTCGCCGCACGAGAGCGGGCGGCGGAGCAGGCCGCGGGGCGCACCACCAACCGCGAAGCCGCCGCGGCCGCGAGAAGCGGAGACGCGGGGTCGTAGCGGCTCCGGCACGCAGCCGGACACACCGGCGGGGCCCGGAGAGTCGCTCTCCGGGCCCCATTTGCTTTACGCCCTGTTGGGCCAGAAGGGTTTACGCGCCTGGCGCCGCCGGCCACCCCGACTTCAGGTGTAGATCCCGCTGCGGGAACGGGATCTCGATTTCCTCCTCACGGAACGCCGCATCGATGGCGAAGCGAAGCTCGCTCGCCACCCGGTACTGCAACAGGGGAGAGTTGACCCAGGCGAGGAGCGCGAAATCGAGCGAGGAATCTCCGAAGTCATCGAACAACACCAGCGTCTCCTCCTTCCTGACGATTCCGGAATGCTCCTTTGCTACCCGCTCCAGCGTCTCTCGCACCCGCGCCGTATCCGACCCGTACGCGACTCCTACATTCACCCGGATCCGGACCTGCCGGTCCAGATACGTCTGGTTGACGACTGCTTCCGTGATGAACTCTCCGTTGGGCACGAGGATGTCCACATTCTCCAGCGTCGTGACCACGGTGGCGCGGGCGTGGATCGAGCGTATGGTACCGCGCGCCTCTCCTACCACTACGAAATCGCCCTTCTTCACCGGCCGCTCCAGCAGCAGGATCAGGCCGCTAACAAAGTTCTGCGCGATATTCTGCAGACCGAACCCGATCCCCACGGCGAGGATGGCGCCGAGCCCGGCGAGCGCCGTCACGGAAATGCCGAGGTTATCCAGCGCGAGGAAGACTCCGAACCCTACAACCACGTAGTGCAGCAGCCGGTTCAGAGCGTACTGCACACCCTCCTCGAGATCACGCTGCCGATAGAACCGGCCGAGCGCGCGCTGCAGCAGCTTCGAGAGCACCCAGGTGACGACCAGGATGATGAGGAAGCTGGCCACCGACGCGAGCGTAATCGGCGTTCCGCCCACCAAGAAGAGCGGCTGCGCGAAACGCCCGAGCAACGGGTCGAACTGCAAAGAAGTCTGTGCGAGCATCGTAATCCCAGAAACAAGGAAGTCGCCAACGTAGAATCCCGCGCGCCCGACCGCAACCGAGGCGGCGCTTTGCGCGGACGTAACCCGAAGCTAGACGTAACCCGACGCTGGGGTAGACATGTTCCGATTCCGTAACACGTGTTCCCGATGCGTAACACCGATCGGCCGGGCGAGGCCCCGCCTCGATCCGGTCAAACCGCTACGCTTCATCCGCTTACCCGAACGCTGCACTTTCGGGCATGCAGTCTGCCAATCCACCACGGATCGGACACCCGCCTGCAAGGATCGCCGTGTGTCCCGCGGCACCGGCGCGAGGAGCGGTATCGCCACCGGCCGATCCGCATCGGCTCTACCGCAACCGAGCCAATCTCCGCGGGATCGCGCCAGGAGAGAGCATGACGATCCAGTACAATGTCAGCCTTCCAACCTGCGGCAAGCAACCACACCACCACACGACGGAATGACAGACGAGGAAGAGGCATTCAACGCGAGCGAGCCGATCGGGGGCGTATCACACCTGGCCCTGGGCTGGCTGCGCGGCGTTCTCCGCGCCGAGTTCGCATCCGCGCCTGATTTCAGCCGCGTCCGGGCTGCCGCACGCGCCGCATCGGAGGCAGCCGGAGAATCGGGGGCGGGAGGCAACCGAATCCCTGAGTGGATGTTCTCCTGCGATCCGTTCGACGTCGCGGCGCGGTACGCGCGTGGCGATGTCGAGACCGCCATGTGGTACCGTGGCTGGCACCAGCGCTGGCGCCGCTTCCGGCTTCCGAACCAGATGGCCGCTTTCGCCGAGCAGATGGACCGCGCACAGTGCCCGCAGGACGTCTACACCGCGCTCAGCGAGCACGCGGTGCAGATCGTCGGCGGGTATACCTGTCTTCTCTTCCCGCCGCAGGGAAACGCGCCGCTGCGCCCGATCCCGAACCATCGCCTGCACACCGACGCGGGGCAGATTAGCCTCTCTTTACCGCTGCCTCGCACGGGGCTGATCGAGGCCGGCGACGTGCTCTCCGAGCGGTCGGGGCCGCTCTCCAACCTCGCGCCGCTCTTCTCTCAGGAGCGCGCCGTATCGCTGGCCCACGCCCCGTTCGCGGAGAGCGGTGTGATCCTGCTGGTGGAGCGGCGGCATGAGCGCGTCTTCGAGCAGGAAGACTGGGACCTCCTCCACATGCTCGCCGCCCAGGCGGGCGCGGCCCTGGCACGGGTGCGGCTGGCGGAGCGGATCGACGTGCTCTCGGCGGCCGATCCGCGCCTCGGTCTGGAGAATGACGCTCCGCTCGCTCCCGTGCTCGACCATGCGTGGACGGTGCTCGCACGAGGAGAGCCGCTCACGATCGTGGCGCTCCGGCTCGAGGGGCTGCAGCGGATCGCCGAACAGGATGGGGCGTCCGCGGTGACACGCGTCCGCCGCACCGCGAGCGAAGTGCTGCGCGAGCTGAGCGGTGTGCTCGGCCTTGTCCGCAGCCATGGTGCCGATGGCTACCTGCTCATCCTGCCGCGGCTCACGCCCCGGCAGGCGGAGTCGCTGATGGGGCGCTTCCGCCGGCAACTCCCGGCTCGCGTGCGGGTACAGTTCGGAATCGCCGGCCACGGTCCGGAGACCCGGAGTGTGGAGGAGCTGGTCCGGCGGGCCGAGGCGGGGCTCCAGGAGTCCGCAGCTGTCGCGGCAGGAGCGGGCGCGACATGAACCATACTGCACCTGCGTCCGAACCGCGGCGTGAGACGCACGAAAGACCGCTGGACGACCGCTTCGAGGCCACACCGCCTCTCCTGCCCGCCGGGGAGCTTCCGGAGGAAAACGCAACACCGATGAACAAGCGACGAAACGAGGACCAGAACCTCAACCTGCTTCTGGCTCATTCGGCAGGCTCCGCGGAAGTCGTGCACCGCCCGGCCGCGACGGCCGATGCGATCGAGATCCAAGGGGTCCAGTTCGACGCCCGGTCCGGCACACCGCTCGACCACAGCACGGACCTGAGCGCTGAAGCCGGCGACACCGTCTTCCTCCTCGACATGGGCGCTGAGGAGGCGATCCTGGTCGCGGGTGCCGCGGTGCGCCGCATCCCGCGCGGAGAGGGTGGCGCGGAGTTGCTCGCCCGTGCCGCTGCGGGTGCGGCAGCGTGGCGGCGCGAGAGGCTTCGCACCTGGAAGCGCGCCCAGCTCCCCGAGAAGCTGATCGCGTTCTCCGAGCAGCTCAACCGCGCCGAGAATGTACTCGAGGTGTGCCGTGCACTCGTAGATCATGCCCCGCGCATCGTGGGCGGGTACAGCGCTGCGGTATTCCTCCGCAAGGAGGGATCCGACGCCCTGCACGCCGTGGAGGTCACGAACCTCGCCTTCGAGGTGCGCGACCTCAGCCTCTCGTGCTTCCCGCGGCTCTCGCGGCCCGGCGTGATCACGAGGAACGACGCGCGCGCGGACACCGGCGGCCCGTTCATCAGCCTCGGGCCGCTCTTCAGCGACGTGCACGCCTCCGTCCTCGCGCACGTCCCGTTCACGGAAAACGGGACCCTGATGCTGATCGAGCGCCGGCAGGACCGCGTCTTCGAACCCGAAGACTGGGACCTGCTCGGGACGCTCAGCCGCCAGGCGAGCGCGGCGCTGCAGCGGGTGCGCCTGTTCCAGGAGGTGCGCAGCCTCTCGCTCGCAGATCCGCTCACCGGGCTGGCGAACCGGCGCCAGATGAAGATCGTGCTGGAGCGCGGCCTGGCAGCCGCGCGGCGCGGGGAGGGGCTTGCCGTCGTAATGTTCGACCTGGACGCTTTCAAGGCGATCAACGACGAGGACGGGCACCTGGCGGGTGATCGTATCCTCGTTGCCGTTGCCGAGGTACTGCGCCGCGAGGCACGCGGCGCGGACCTGGTCGTACGCTACGGCGGCGACGAGTTCCTGGTGGTGCTGCCGGGCGGAAATCTGCAGGGGGCGAGCTCGTTCATCCGCCGGGTGCGCGAGCGGCTCGCCGACCGGATCAATCTCAGTGCGGGCGTGGCCGAGTACGCGCCACACATCCTCACCGTAGAGCAGATGATCGAGAGTGCGGACCGCAATCTCTACGCGGCCAAGCAACACCGAAAGAGCTGGAGCCCCTGAGCCCGCTTCTTTAGCTCGCTCGTGCTGGCCGGGCGCGTCTCTCTGTCTCAGCCGGTTCATTGCCGGTGCTGACGAACTGCAACTCGTGCAGGCGAGTGTACAGCCCGCCCTTGCGGAGCAGCTCGGCGTGGGTGCCGCTCTCGCGGATCTCCCCGTGGTGCAGCACAAGGATCCGGTTTGCGCTGCGGATGGTGGAGAGACGGTGCGCAATGACCAGTGAGGTGCGCCCCTGCATCAGCTCGCCGAGCGCGGTCTCGATCTGCGCCTCCAGCTCGGCGTCTACCGAGCTCGTCGCCTCGTCGAGCACCAGCACCTGCGGGTCGAAGGCCAGCGCACGGGCGAAGGAGATCAACTGGCGCTCCCCCACCGATAGCGAGACGCCGCGCTCCCCCAGCGGCTGATCGTAGCCGGCGGGGAGCCGGTCCACCAGTGCATCCGCGCCGACCCGCGCCACTGCCTCACGCACGCGCTCCTCGCCGATCTCCTTCCTCCCGAGCCGGATGTTGTATCGGACGTCCGCGCTGAAGAGAAAGACATCCTGCAGCACCAGCCCGATCCGCTCGCGGAGATCCGCGATGGGAACTTGTTGGATCGGCACGCCGTCGAACAGGATCTCTCCGCGTTCCGGCTCGTAGAAGCGCATGAGGAGGTTGATGATCGTGGATTTACCCGCGCCCGTGGCTCCCACGATCGCCACCCGCTCGCCCGTCCGCGCGCGGAAGCTCACCCCGCGCAGCACCCAGTCGCCGTCCTCGCCGTAGCGGAACCAGACATCCCGGAACTCGATGTCGCCGCGCCCCGGAACGGGGAGAGAGAGGGGCTGTGCCGGGTCGCGGATCTCCGGCTCCGTATCCAGCAGACCGAAGATGCGCTCGGAGGCCGCCATCGCACCCTGCAGCACGTTGTACTTCTCCGAGAGATCCTGGATCGGGCGGAAGAAGCGGCGCGCGAGCTGGAGGAAGGCCGCGATCGTGCCGATCGTCATGGTGTCCCGTACGACCTCCCCGCCGCCGTACCAGAGGATCAGCGCCAGCGCCGTGGCGGTCAGCACCTCGATCACCGGGAAGAACATCGCGTAGTAGGTGATCGAGCGGAGGTGCGAATCCAGATGGTCGCGGTTGATCCGGTCGAAGCGCCGCGCGGTCTCCTCCTCCTGCCCGAAGAGCTGCACGACCGTCACCCCCACGATGCGCTCCTGCAGGAAAGCGTTGATGCGCGCCAGCCGCACCCGGATCTCGCGGTAGGCACGGCGGATCAGGCCGCGGAAGACGAACGCGGCCACCATCACCAGCGGGAGCACCGCGAAGGTCACGAGCGCCAGCCGCACATCCAGCAGCAGCAGCGCGCCCATAATGAAGAGCAGGGTGAAGATGTCGCCGAAGACGGTGACCACACCGGTGCTGAACAGCTCGTTCAGTACCTCCACGTCATTGGTCACGCGCGTCATCAGCCGTCCGACCGGATTGCGGTCGAAGAAGCGCAGGCTGAGCCGCTGCAGATGGGCAAAAAGCTCGACGCGAAGATCGTACATCACCCGCTGCCCGATCCAGGTCGTCAGCAGGATCTGGGCGTACTGCAGGAAGAAGGAGAGGACGAGCGCACCCGCATACGCACCCACAAGCACGGTGAGCAGGCCCATATCTCGCTCGGGGATCGCGCGGTCCAGCACGATCTTAGTGAGCAGAGGCCCCACCAGCTCCAGCGCCGCGATTGCGAGCAGGCTGAGCACGGCGAGCACCACCCGCAAGTGGTACGGGCGTAGATAGCGCAGCGTACGGCTCATCAGCCGTGCGTCGTACGCCTTGCCGACGATCTCCTCTTCCTGGCGGTCTGCGGGCTCGCTCACGTCGGGTACGGCCGGGGAACGGATATGCGGAGCAGCCTTCAAGATAAGGCATTCCGTCCGGCGCTGGCAAACGGCTGCCGGTCCCGGCATCCGGAAGCTACCGCTCAAGGTTAACGCGTCACGGGCCGATCTTTTAGGCCATGTTGCGGATGCTCCCCGGAACCACACCTCCCCCCCGCTCCGATCGGCCTCTCATGCCTCTGATGATCGCGCCCGATGTCCGGTGCGCAGCCACGCGGCGCAACTCGCCGCGAGCTGTTGCCGCGTCACTCCTCCTGGTCCTGTCTGCCGGGTGTTCCGACTCGTCTCAGCCCGTGGTGTTCGGGCTCGCCGGCCCGTTCTCGCAATCCTACGGCGAGTCCATGAAGCTGGGCGCCGAGCTGGGTGCCAGGGAGATCAATGCATCGGGAGGGATCGCGGGTCGGCCGCTCCAGCTCCGTGCGCTGGACGACCACGCCAGCCCGGAGCGCGCCATCGCGGTCGCGCACGAGTTCTTCTCGGACCCCGCGGTGATCGCGGTGGTCGGGCACGTGAACTCCGGCACGATGCTCGAAGCCGGCGGAGTGTACAGCCAGGGTTTGCCGGCCATGGCAACCAGCGCCACCAGCCCGGCGATCTCGCGGCTGGGGCCGTGGGTCTTCCGCGCCGCATCGAGCGATTCCGCCAACGCCGTGGAGCTGGCACGGCTCGCGCGCCGGCTTACCGACAAGACTGCCATACTGTATGAGAACGACGGCTACGGACGCGGACTGGCGGGCAGCTTCCGCAGCGCTCTTGAAGCGGCGGGCACCCGCGTGCTGAGCGCGGATCCCTACCTGCCCACCACGGAAGACTTCACCCCGTACCTGGAGCGGCTACGCCAAAGCGGGGTGGAGCTGATCTTCGTGGCGGGGCTGGAAGAGGGCGCGGCCCGGATGATTCGCCAGGCCCGGGATCTCGGGATTGATGCCCAGTTCCTCGGCGGCGACGGCCTGGAGGGCCTCCTCGGTATGGGCGATCTCTACAACGGCACCCGCGTGGGGCTGCTCTTCCACACCGACCAGTCGCCCGAGGCACGCAGCTTCGCCCAACGCTTCCGTGCCGAGTACGGCCGCGAGGCGGACTCTTTCGCCGCTCTGGGCTACGATGCCGTCCGGCTGATGGCACGGGCCGCGGAGAAGGGACGCAGCCGCGGCGCGGTGCGGGACTACCTGGCGGAGGTGGGCAGCGCACACCCCGCGTTCGATGGGGTGACCGGAAGGATCGCCTTCGACAGCAACGGTGACCCGAAGGACAAAGCCTTCGCCGTGGGAACCATTCGGAGCGGCTCGATCACCCTCACGGAGGGCGCACGATGAGACGGCAGCTTGCGCGACTCTCCGGGACACGGTGGCTTTCCACGCTCCGCGGGCGTTTGATCCTGAGCTCCTTCGTTCTGGTGGGGCTGATCGCGGCCGCTACGTGGATCGGCTACGCGACCGTCGAGCATCTCACTCGCGAGATCGGCAGCCGTTTCAGCGCGTTGAGCGAGAGCACCCGGATCAGCACCGAGATGGAGGATCTGCTCCTGACGCAGATGGTGACAGCGGAAGCCTACATCGCCGAGCCGTCGCCGCGGACTGCGGCGGAGTTCGAAGCTCTGGGGCGCCGTGCGCACGAGCTACGGCAGGCCTACCGCGATCTGCCCGCGCTGACGGCCGCCGAGCTGACGCAGATCGCGATCGTGGAAGATCTCCACTCCACCATCGAAGTCGAGTATTCGCTCGCGCACGCGCTCCTCGACATCGGCCGTGAGGGCGAAGCGCTCGTGCAGGTGGAAGCGGCGCGCCCGAGGAGCCAGGCGCTGCAGACGGCCATTCGTAAGATTGGCAGCCTACAGGCCGCGAAGGTGGCGGTCACCGCCGTGGCGCTGGACCGCATGGGAGACCAGCGCAGCACCTGGCTGTTGGTCGTGTGCAAGATCGCCGTCCTCCTGGTGATGCTGACCACCTACTTCACGCGTCGATGGATCAGTGCACCGCTCGCCCGCCTCACCCTTGCCGCGGAGCAGATCGGGGCCGGTGACCTGCGCGTGCAGATGGAGCAGGAGCAGCTGCAAGAATTCTCTACGCTTGCCGGCGCGTTCGGGATGATGGCGACCCGGCTCCAGACGCTGGTAAGTGAAACAGCCGAGATCTCCGAGCAGATCGCCGTCTCGGCGTCCGACCTTTCCAGCATCAGTGAAGAGGTCGCGGCTTCGAGCGAAGAGGTAGCCACCGCGATGGTGGAGATCACGCGCGGCGCGGAAAGCCAGTCGTACGCGCTGCGCGAGACGACGCAGGCCATCGAAGAGATGGGGAGGAGTGCGCTCGAGATCTCCGCCGCGTCGCAGAGTGTTACCGGGCTGGGCCTGCAGATCCAGGAGGTGGCGGCCCGGAGCCGCTCGGAGGTATCCACGGCATTGCGCATGCTGCTGGAGGTGCGCGAAGTCGTTCAGCACTCCGGACGCGAGATCACGGAGCTGGAGCAGTCCTCCGCGCAGATCGACCGCTTCGTGGAAACCATCACGGGCATCGCTCGACAGACGAACCTGCTCGCGCTGAACGCCGCAATCGAAGCCGCCCGCGCCGGCGAGCATGGCCGCGGCTTCGCGGTCGTGGCCGACGAGGTCCGCAAACTCGCCGAAGGCTCCGCCCAGGCCGCTCGCGAAGTGGCGCTGGTCGTCCACGACACGCGTGCGAAAATCAAGGGTGTGGTCTCCACGATCGAGCGGGGCAAGGAGCGCGTAGCCGGCGTGGAGGAGGTCTCGCGGTCGGCGGATCAGGCGCTCGAGCAGATCATTACCGCCGTGGATGGCGTATGCCTGGCCGCGGATCGGGTGGCCGGCACGGTGACCCACAACTATGTCGCCATCCAGCAGGTCGAGCGAGTACTCAGTGAGGTGTCGGGCACGGCGGAGTCGCACGCGGCCAGCGCCGAAGAGGTTTCCGCCGCCGCCGAGGAGCAGTCTGCCGCAACGCAGGAGTTCTCCGCAACTAGCGTACAACTCCTCCACTCCGCCGAGCGGATGAAGCTACTCGTCAGCGGACTGCAAGTCTAAAAGCAAGTACGAAAGTGCGGGGAACAACAAGTATGAAAGTGCGGGAGGGTTACGCCCTCAGTACGAAAGTGGGGACGGGCGAAACATCCGTCGTACTTTCGTACTTTCGTACTTGCCGTTCCTCAAGTACCCGCCGTCAGCAGCCGGCTCGCGCAAATTTTCACCCCGCGCGCATCGAGTGCCGCAATGTACGCATCGGCAGGCATCGCCTCGTCTGGCGTGCCTACGCCGGGCTGGATCCGCCCCTCGGCCTGGAACAGCCCCGTGATCGCCAGCGAGTAGCCGGTGGTGCGCATCATCGCCGTGATCCCGGCTTCGGCGTCGAATCGGTCCAGCAGATCCCAACGCAGGAGCACGTCCTCCCCGTCGCTCTCGCCTTCCGCCTCGACCCGCAGAGCGACCATGTCCGGGCTGTCGCGCGGGTCCTTGCGAAGCTTCGGCCCGACGACCGCCATGAAGAGGTCGCGAGGAGCGACCCGCGCGCCGTTAACCTCTACGGGCTCCGCGTCCAGCAGGCCGAGATCACGAATCGTCTCCATTGCCCTGGCGTGGCCCGGATAGCGGAGCGTCTTGTACTCCATCGTCTCGACCTTGCCCGCGTAGCGTTGCGCCATCGTGGAGAGCCCGCCCGCGGTGTGGAACGCCTCCAGCGTGCCGGCACCCGGGAAGTCCACCTCCTCGATCTCGGAGAGGGCGGCGACCTGCACGGGCTTCCCGTCGCGCAGCACCCAAGAGAGCGTGGTATAGTAGTCCAGCACACCTTCCAGCGAGTAAACGATCTGGTAGTTCAGCGGCGGCTGCGGATTCTGGGGCAGTCCGCCGACCTTGATGCGAACGGCGCGAGCACGGTCCAGCTGACGGATCCCGTGCTCGGCGAGGATGTTGACCATCCCCGGCGCGACCCCGCAGTCGGGGATCACGCTCACGCCGCGCTCGACCGCCCGCGCCTGCAGCTCCTTCTGCCGAAGGACGATCTCCGTGTTTCCGCCCAGATCGCAGAAGTGCGATCCGGCGTCGATCGCGGCGACCGCCATCCCGAGGTTGAAGTAGTAGGGGAACGCACTCATCGTGGCAGAGACCCCTTCCATCACCCCGCGAACGGCCGCGCGGTCATTCGCGTCCACCTGCCGCAGCGTTAGCCGTTCCCCGGCATACGGCTGCAGGAAGTCCGCGATGTTCTCGACATTCACGTCGGCCAGAACCACGTCGTGGCTGGAGTTCACCAGCAGGTCATAGGCGCAGGCCGATCCCTGCTGCCCCGCACCGAGCACGAGCATCCGCATACCGTGGTTCCTCCGAAAAATGTGAAACCCGGCTCATCCCGGGCGGGGTAAAAACAACGAACGGGTACCGAAGTGACAGCCATTCGGGCCGGCGGCAAAATAGCCGTGGCACTAGCCTTCCGCAAATCGCAAAGCACCGTATATTGAGGCGATTTTCCCCGCGCGGCGGCAACCTCAACGCAAGGAAATCTGCTTGACCAAGGAAGCGATCGAGATGGAGGGCACGGTGTTGGAGGTTCTCCCGGACACCAACTTCCGCGTGGAGCTGGAGAACGGACACCGGGTGCTCGCCTACATTTCGGGACGCATGAGGAAGAACTACATCCGCATCCTGGAAGGCGACCGTGTGACGGTCGAGATCTCCCCTTACGATCTGAGTCGCGGCCGGATCACGTACCGGTTCAAGTAGCCTTCGGAGGTCGTTCCTCCCCACCAAGCAGATCGAGGATCGACGGCGCGACATCGGTGATGGACCGGACACGCGCGGCGATCACCTGCCGGCCCGGCCCTGCAGCGATCACGGGAACGGGGTTCAGTGTATGCCCCATAGTGACATCCTCGATGTTGCCGTGGTCGCTGGCAATCACGAGTAGCGCGTCGGCGGGCAGCGCCTCCAGCACGCCCCCGAGAAATGCGTCTACCCGCTCCAGCGCCGCGACAGCGTCGGCGAGCGAGCCGCG
>JACDHR010000484.1 GCA_013820915.1 Gemmatimonadota bacterium | reverse complement strand
ACCCCTTCCACACGTCCCTTCCGCGAGCCCCCCGAGCCGATCCCCTATCCTTCTCACCTCGAAGTCCGGCTCGTGTCGCAGGACTCAACGATCCGGTGGAAGAGCAGCAAGATCTTCGTCTCTCCCCTGCTCGGCCGAGAGAAGGTCGGTCTCGAGGAGGTCGGCGACGGCGTCTGGTCCGTCTTCTTCGGACCCGTTCCCCTGGGAGGGCTCGACGAGAGCGACTCCCGCATCATCGACGTGCAGGGCCGAATGCGCAGGCGCCGGTGATCCTCTGCGCCTTCCTTGACCGGCTTCGGGTTCCCGCTTCGCTGGCGCCGCGCGCCTTCGGCGCTTCGGCTCCCCCAGGCGGGAGCAGTAGAAGGACATTCATGCTACACTACCCCGTACTCCGATGCTCGCGCTGTAAACAATCATCCCGTAATGTTCTGTAAACGATCAGCCCGGATGTTCAGTCCGCGCTATTGGGGGCTGGCATTGCTCCTGAGGGCGAAAGGGCCGCTGCGCTCGATGATGCCTTGCTGCTTCCACGGCTCGAAGGCGATGCAGGAAACCATGCCTGGCTCGCGGGGAGCAACCCCGCCCATGAGGTTGATGCGGATGCTCGGCTCACCCACATAGACGGCGCAGGCCGCACCCGGCACCTCCGGATGCGAACTCGAAGCAGCCCACCCCTGCGCCGTGCCGCCACGCAGGATCACGCGGATGCCAGAGAGAAGGGTGTCGGCGCCGCCGGTTAGATCGCGGATATGGCCGGCGTAGACGCCGTGGGCTGCGAGGAACTGCTCCTGGAGCGCAGGGATCTCGCTCTGCAAGGCGCTGACGGCGAGTGCTTCGAGCTCTGCGGGAGCGGGCTTGCACGAGGCGGTCACCAGGATCAGCTGCAACGCGCCGAGGAGACGATGAGGTCTGCGCATGGAGATGCAAGGGTTGAGGTAAGTGGATCCGCCTAACGCACGAGCTAAGTGGCGGAGGGCCGGCGCTTTAGCTTGTGAACGGCGCAAGGCCTGACGCCGACACCGCAGCCGGCCGAAAACATGGATGGCCCTCCGTCCACTTCAGCGACTTGTTAGAACATGGCTTCGGGAGCGTTTACTCTGCAGCCGGCAGGAGAGACCCGGCGCTCCAGGTCGGACCAAGTCTAATCAGTGTACCGTCAACACCCAGCGATGTCGAGCGGGGCACGCCAGCTGAGACGGTGGAGCGCGTGCGGAATATCTGAACTGACGGCTTCTCAGCTGTCTTAATCTGGTCGGCACGAGGCTCCGCGATACTACTTGGCACGGGCCGCACTGCTTTCTGTGCCTGCTCCAGGAAGGCTGTATCGGACTCCTGATTTCCGGCCAATGCAACGTCCTCGTCCACGCCGAGTTCGAAATCCAAGCTGGGGAACCGTGCAACGCGGTACCGACGGTCAGCATGCACTTCAACTTTGGTGTCTTCGCCACGCTCGACCGCGTCCAGCAACGGTGTGTAGTACTCCCGCAGCAACCTGGCTCGGTTGATTTTCAGGTCTGATGGCCTCGCCTCTTTCCGATCTGGATCTCGGAAAATCGTCTGCACTTTATGCTCCTTGAAATACACACCGCCAACGATCCGCAGCAAGGGAATTCGGCCTTCCACGCGCTGCACCATGGTGCATTGGAGCTTCCCATCTCCAAGCAGCGCGGTGGGAAGATCATTACTGCGTCCCTTTACTTCAACTACGACCCACTCACCGTTTGCATCTTGCCCGATCAAGTCTGGTCTGGAGCCACGACCCAACGGTGGATCGAGATCGCGATCGAAGTTGTCTAGATGTACCAACCACGGTACTCCGAAGAAATGCTCGCAAAGCAGCTTTACCAAGCCCATGCTGAGGAAGTAAGAGACCGCCCCCTTTTCCGTCGGATCCAGATCCTGATATGCGCGGGTACGCACAAGCTCCGCATTCTGATCCTCGGTAAGGTTAGCCTTCACCATGTAGGCCCGATAATTCGCCTCAAAGACTGAATGCTGCCCGTGTGCGAATACGGCCTGAGCATTTCTGCGGCCAACTGTGATCGCCGCGCGAAGTATGTCACTCCACTCGCAGTCAATCGTTGCCGGAACCTGCAGCTGCTGACCCATGTGGACCGGGAACATCTCCGGCCGGTACGGAATGATTGGCATCGTAGACGGCTTCTGGTGACCAAATCGGCGCTCTAACGCGTCAGGGCACCAAGCAGCCGCATCTGAATGGCGAACCAGTGTGGGCAATAGAGCTACGGGGCAACCAGCTCGGCGAGCTTGGCCGCGACGTCTGCCATCGGATTTTCTGCAGTACTCAGGCCGCTTCGCGAGCCGAGCAGGGGGCTGACTTCGCGGAGAGCTTCATACGTCGTGTCATGCACAATGGGAACGAGCAGGTCACGCGCTAGGAGTGCCGAAAGCTCTTTGTCGGCGATGCCCTCTCCTTGGAGGCGGCGCAGCAGCGCAGGGGTCACCAACACGATCCCAACTCGCGACTTCGCGAGCCCCCTGTCGATTTCGCGGAGCAACGGCGTGCCGAGGGCGACGTCCTTTTCGCTGAACCAGACCGAGACACTGCGTGACTCGAGCAGATCGTGCAGTTCCTTGGCGGCCCCGCTTCGGTCGTCCCACGCATGGCAGAGAAAGACATCCCGAAGGTCAGGCAGGAGCGCTCGCTTCTCGACGCTGTCGCGGACCGGCGTGAGTGCCCGCACCTCGGCAGGCGTGTACGCCACGGACGAACCGGCTCGCGACCATCTCGGCCTTGCGCTGCTGCCAGACCCGCCGCCGCTGCTCCGGCCGCCCCCGCTGCTTACCGACGAGGAGTAGGGCGGGGACGAGTACGACCTGTAGCTGCTATAGCGGCCATACCGGCCACCACATGCGGGGCAGTCCGCTGCAGCGCTCGCTGTGCGATGGCCTCTTACTGGTGCCGTGCATCTTGCCATGTCCTTTACCTCTTCACTTGGATGACTAGTTCTAACTATGATTATACAGCACCACTCCAGATAACACCCCCGCGTAAGCCGCGTAACGCCGCCGCGTAATCCGGATAACGCCCTTGCATAACCGGCGTGGCGTCTACATTCTCGCGACGATCGGCTCTAC
>JACDHR010000483.1 GCA_013820915.1 Gemmatimonadota bacterium | reverse complement strand
CCAGCCCGCCCGCCGCGTCCGCTCCGGCGAGCCGGCCACGGGCCGCTCCGTACACGGCCCCCGCACCCGCTCCCAGTGCCCAGTGAATGGCGGAGCCAATCCGCTTCCGCTCGTCTTCCGAAAGCTCCCGCCCCACGACTCCAGCAGCCTTTTCCGCCGCGACACCGTAGGCGGTCTTGCCCCCGCGAGCGTCGTCTTCCATCTGCCTCGCCTGCTTGTCCTCACGCTCGTACAGGTAGCTGGTCACCTGCCCCATCACCCACGTCGCGGCGGCACCCGCCAGTGCACCCGTCGCCATGGAGGCCAACAGGTCTCCGTCGCCCATCCGGGCACGTTGATGCTGCGTACTCTCCTCCTGTCAAAGAGTCTTTTAATTTCTCGCCGGAGATGCGGCCCGGCGGCCGCTACGGCACGGGTACCGTGTAGAGCCATCCGACCACGGCGCCGTAGACCACGTACCCCGCAAGCAGCCCGAGCGTCATCATCATCCCGTAGCCGCGGCCGAACGGTCCGAACCCGCGCATACGTCCGTCCCGGACACAGGGATTGATCGAGTCCACATCGGGAACCCGGCGCCGGCCGCCACTCCGTGGAGGGCTCCGAGCAGTGCCCCCGACATCCAGCTGGCCGTGCCCCAGATCAGGCCGAATGCAAGCGCATAGCGGAGGGCGAGCACCGCTCCCATCACGAGGTGCATGCCGAGTCCGGCAAGCCATGCCGCTGCCCCGTCGCTCCGGCCCACCACCAAGCATCCCTGGTAGCGGGTCAGGTTGGCCTCGATCACCCCGGCCAGCCGACTGGCGTCCGTGAGCACCATCAGCACCACCGCGCCGGCCAGCCAAGCGCCACGGTGCTCCAGAGCAGCGTCCCGGCCATACCGATCCGCACGCGGGTGGGATCGAGCAGTGCGGCTCCGGTTGCCGCGGCCGCAAGCGGGGGGATGGTGACGGGGAGGTACAGGTAGGGGTTGTGGAAAGCGCCCCGGAAGTGCAGCAGAGCCGCTTCCGCTGCCGTTCCCACCAGCCCTACGGCGGCCCCACCCGCGAGCAGCGGCCCCGCGGCCATCCACCCGAATCGAGGCAACCGCCCACTGCTGTCCTGGTCCGCCAAACGCCCGCCCGCGAGACCGAATAACCCGGCGGCGGTGATCCCAAACGGGGCGGCCAGCGGCGCCGCGTAGAACAGATTCTGCAAGCTGAGCCCCCCTTCCCGCCGCAGGATGTTGTATGCGTGAAAGCCCGTACCGACGAAGCCGGCCGCCACCGCGGCCGCGAACACTCCGGCGCGGCCTCTTGTCGCCCTCGGCTTGCGGAACCCCTGGAGCGCGCCGCCGAGGGTCAGAGCGGCCACCGTGGGTCCGACGTACATCATCGGGTTGTAGAATCCACCCCGATAATGCTCCATCGTGCTGTCGGCCACTACGCTGAAGGAGAGGGCGGCCGCTCCCGCGTACAGCTTGCGCACGGCCCCGGCGCGCTCCGAAAGCCGCCCGCGCTCGCTGGGGGCGGAGACCGCGGCGCAGCATCACGTCCAGCGCCACGGTGGCGAGCCCGCTGATCGAGCCGCGCAGGAGCGCCAGCGCGAGTGTGTCCCGGTGCCCGATGGTCACGACGCAGCTCAGCTCAGCGCGCGGAACGCCGTGGAAGTCGCCACACCGAACACCAGGTGGGCGCCGAGCGGCAGGGCTGCCTTCTCCAGGGGCTGCTGCGTGGGCGGCGGGAGCACCCCGAGGCGCGGAAGCAGTCCGAACGAGGGGAAGCTGGTTGCGTACATGAGCCCTCCCAGGAGCAGTCCGTGCAGCGCGTCGGGGGGGTGCAGGCGAGACTGCACCGCGCCGTACACGGCTCCCCACAGCGCGCTGTACCCCAGGTGCACCCCCATCCCGGCAGCCGTCGCCTGCACGTCGGACAGCTCCACACCGCTGCTCCGGGCAAGCGTTTCCACCAGCTTCTTCGGCGGCGGCTCCCTGTCCTCCCCTTCCGGGAGGAGCGCTCTGGCGCCCGCCTTCATGGTCATCATCATCACCGCTCCTCCGAGCACCCCCGCGGCGGCCCCTCGGAAGGCCGCCTCGGGGAGCCCGCTCCCCCTCGGGAAAGGCCCGGACCGGGTCCTCTCGTCGAGCCAGGCGTCAACCGGGTCTCTGGAACTCCGTTTCATCCGCAGTCTCCCGTCTGGAGTTGGGGGGGTTCAAGCTCGCCCCGTGACCGGGCGTGCGCGCGCCTTGTACCACCAGCCGACGATGGCACCGAAGACGACGTGCGCCAGGATGCTGAGCCAGTTGCGGGCGTCCGCGAACCACGGCCACACCGGGGTCATCAGGTAGAACACGAAAAGGTAGAGCAGGAGCGCCGCGACGATGCTTACCCCGATCGCGGCCCCCATCCCCAGATTGCGGATCAGAAAGGCCGCCGCGAGCGCGAAGAGGATGGAGGTGGCGAAGTGGATCAGCATCGCCACCATCACGATCCCGAAATCGAAGGTGGCGGGTGGCGGCAGGGCGGATTCTCCGAGCCCGATCGCCCCGATCATACGCGGGGGCGCCCACATGGTCGGTGCGAACCCGAACAGCGGCATCAGGAACATCTCCATCAGCAGGAATACGACCCCGGCGACGACTCCCGCCACGAGGGCTGCGCTCCAGTCGATGCTTCCTGCGGCGCTCCGGTGCTGCACGGCGATCTCTGCCATTGCGTCCTCCTTGTTGATTGGCCTGGGGCCCGGAATTCCGGACCGCCTCAGGGTTCCTGCGTCTCGGATCGGCCTTCCTGCTCTTCCGTCTCCGCTCGCTGCGGTCCCGGAATCCTGCCGATCCCCTGCACCAGCAGCTCGTCCACCTTGTTGCGGAACATGCTCAGCCCGATCCGCACCGGGTTGGGCTGCCCCTTCGCCATGGCTTTCATGAAGTTGATGGCTTGCTCGGTGGGGATCTTGGGCGGCAGGTTGGCCTCATCCGGATCGACCACGCACTCCACCAGCGTAGGGCCGTCCGTCTTCGCGAACGCGGCGCGGAACGCCGGCTCGAGCTGCTCGGGGTGCGTCACGTGGAAGCCCTGCCCGCCGCAGTTGGTCGCCCAGTCGGCGAAGGAGCGCGGGTTGTGCAGATCGA
>JACDHR010000482.1 GCA_013820915.1 Gemmatimonadota bacterium | reverse complement strand
TTCCGTGCAGCGGAATCACGTCGCCCCCGACGTCCTGTAGCGATCGTTCCACCCGCCGGATCTCGCCCGCACCGACGGCCCCCACCTCGAGTGTGGCCGACATGGCCAGCACACGGAGATCCTGGCGCAGGATGGCGCGGGTCTGAAGAGTGAGCGCGAGACCGAGGTCGGCATGGAGGCTCCGCTCGTGGAACTCGTCGAAGATGACCAGACCGAACTCCTCGAGGGCCGGGTCCTTCCGGAGCATCCGCGTGAGGATTGCCCTCCGTGACCACCAGGATCCTGGTGGCGGGGCCAATCGTGGCGCCGGGACTCTCCCCCAGGGTCGCCGCCATGCGCCGCGCGGCATCCGGGCCGCGAGTCGCCGCGGCTCGAGCATCACGATGGAGCGTCCGGCGAGCCAGGGCTCCTCCGCACGGCGCCCGAGCCGGCTCGGAGTGCGTTCCGCAGCGCCGGCACCACCTGCTCTACGGGGGAGGGATCCGGTGCGATTCATCACCAAGAATAGCTGCTGGAACCTCACCGAAACTCGAGACGTTCGACTGTAGAATGGCACGAGCCATGCGGAGGGAAAATGGTCTCGATTCCGCCCAAATCCGGGCGGCGAGGCAACGAGGAAGGTGGGAGACCCGTGGTTACCTGCGATTACAACGGCTGGAACGACGCTCCGGAGGAGGAGCGCGAATGGTTCGATGCGCATCCCGAGATCTGGGCCGGGTCGGTTCGCAGCGCCGATATCCGTCCCATTCGTGCGACACCGCCTGCCCCCGCACGACGGTCTCGCGGCGGAATGGCCGCGTAAGAGCGGTATCCCCCGCGCCCGCGTGCTCCTGGCTCACCAGTGATCCAGCCCACGTTAGCTGCAGCGATGCCGCGATAGACTGAACCCGATCGGGCCGCCGGTGCGGCCCCCGGAACGGTTTACTCAACGCGGAGTCGCAGATGAAACCCAAGTTGAAGCCGCTGAGCGATCAGATCGTGGTGCTCACCGGCGCCTCGAGCGGAATAGGTCTCGCCACCGCGCGCACGGCGGCCGAGCGGGGCGCGCACGTCGTCCTGGTATCGCGGGACGACGAGGACCTGGCCAGGGCTTCTCGGGACATTCAGGATCGGGGTGGCCGGGCCAGCCATTACGTCGCCGACGTCGCCGACGGCAGCGCCGTGCGCGGGCTGGCCCAACACGTCGTGTCCGAGTTCGGCCGGATCGACACCTGGGTCAACAACGCGGGCGTGTCGGTCTACGGCCGGATCGAGGACGTCAGTCTGGAGGATGCCCGCCGGCTGTTCGAGACGAACTACTGGGGCGTGGTGAACGGAAGCTTGGCCGCGCTTCCCCATCTGCGGAGCGGCGGGGGAGCTCTCATCAACATCGGCAGCATCCTTTCGGATACCGGCTACCCTCTGCAGGGCCACCACGCCGCGAGCAAGCACGCGGTCAAGGGGTTTACCGACTCGCTGCGACTGGAGGTGGAGGAGAGCGGGGCACCCGTCGCGATCACCCTGATCCAGCCTGCCGCCATCGATACGCCCTACCCCGAGCACGCCAAGAGCTACCTCGGTGTGGCGCCGAAGCACCTGCCACCGGTGTACGCTCCCGAGGTCGTCGCCGCCGCGATTCTTCGCTGCGCCGAGAAGCCGGAGCGGAACGTGCTGGTGGGGGGTAGCGGGAAGGTCTTCGCCGCCTCGGAGAAATACGCTCCGCGGATCTTCGACCTGATGAAGGAGGCGACGGCGTTCGAGGGGCAGCAGAGCGGCCTCCCCGCTCGAGACGACGACACGCTGCACCGGCCTCGTCCCGGGGATGGTCGGGTTTACGGGAATTACCCGGGCCGTGTCCTGCAGTCGAGCGCCTACACCACGGCGCGGCTGCATCGCGGCCGGACCCTTCTGGGACTGGCAGTGATCGGGGCCGGACTCCTCGTGGCCAACCGCAGTCGGAACTAGCCGCACGCGACTCCACCTGGCCGAGCCCGCCCGGCCGCGTATATTCCCGCCAGTCAATTTTCCAGCCCATCCGCGCTCCCTCCGGGGGCGCGGGCGCGTCCCGGAGGCAGTCCGTATGACGTCGTACGTGCGTCACGTTTTAGTGCTCGCGATGCTCACCGCGGTCGCCGCCCCGCCCGCCTTGGCGCAGTTCAAGCCGAAGCTGCCCAAGATCGGCGGCGGGGGAAAGGCTCCCGCGACGGCGTCGCAGAGCACCTCTCGCAGCCCGACGTTCAACGATCGGGTCATCGAGATCACGGATCCCAGGATCGATGCGCTTCTGGCGGGCTACGGCGCGGAGTTCGCGGCGCTCGACGCCGCCGACAGAAAGCACGCCTCGGTCCGGACCGCCTACGAGGATGAGAACAAGCAGCACCCCGCCCGTCTCAAGGAGTACCAGGAGAAGCGCAAGGCGTGGCAGCAGTGCCAGGATACCCATGTGAAGCCCGCGGAGGCCAAGGCGAAGCGGGAGACGGAGGCGAGTCAGGCCCAGGTGACCGGCGGCAATGAGGAGGACTTCGAGCGGCGGATGAACGAGGTCGCCGAGCGGATCAAGGCTGCGCAGGCGAACGGAGACATGGGCGAGGTGATGCGTCTCTCCGACTCGCTCGGAAAGGCGGTCGGCGCGCCCTCCGCCGCGGCGGCCGGCAAGGCAAAGTGACATGCAGGCGGCGGCCGGCAAGTGCGGAGCGGAGCCCGCGCGCCCGCCGCCGCCCTCTCCGCCGACCTACCCGGACCTGAATCTGGACGCGGCGGGAGCCACCGCCGCGACGCTGACGCCCGAGCAGTATGCGATCATGAAGGAGCGGGTGCGGTACGCGGTGCGCGAAGAGGGCAGGGTCGAGGTGACGTCCTCGATGTGGGCCTTCTCCGCGAGCGAGCTGAAGGCGCTGGAGAAGCGGGGTGCCGAGCTCTACAAGGCGGGCCAGGCGCTTCAGGATCGAGGTCATTGAGGGGAGCCCCGATGATCCGGCGCGTTCTCCTGTCGCTCGCCGCCCTCGGCCCTCTGGTGGGGATCGAGGGCGCGGCGCGTCGGCCGCCGGCCTCGCTGTCGGTCCGCGGACCCGATGGGTGGCGCGAGTGGTGGCGGGCCGACCGCGCGCCGGTTCAGTGGCGTCAACGGC
>JACDHR010000481.1 GCA_013820915.1 Gemmatimonadota bacterium | reverse complement strand
ATCTTGTACGCGATCAGGCGTCCGAGGTTCTCCCCGTCGGAGCGGCCGGCGAGCCAGCCGGCCATCAGCGGGCGCTCCCGCGGCGTGAAGGGCATCACCAGCAGAAACTCGGGCTCCGTCGCGTCCTCGTCGCTCCACAGGATGAAGTAGGGCTCGATGGTCTGTTCGCGGTCGCGGTAGATCTCCTTGGCGGTCTCCCAGCGCTCCTCGTCGTTGTAGAACTGGGTCGAGTTGCTCATGTGGTAGCGGGCGTATACCCGCCCCTGGACCTGGAGCAGCGATTCGGGATACCGCACGCCCTCGCGCAGAGCGGTCGGCATCTCCGACGCGTCTGTGAACAAGCCGGGCAAACCGCGGTTCCACGCCGCGAGGATCGGGTCCTCGCGGTCGAAGGTGTAGAAGGTGACTCGCCCTTCGTAGGCGTCGACGACGATCTTGACGGAGTTGCGGATGTAGTTGATCCCGCGGTGCCTCTCGCTGTACGGGTGGTAGCGGCTGGTGGTGTACGCGTCGATGATCCAGAAGAGCCTGCCGTCGGCGATCCGGATGTAGGGGTCTTCGTCGAGCGTGAGGAATGGGGCGAGCGCCTGCACCCGCTCCCGGATCTGGCGCCGGTAGAGCAGGCGCGTCGAGTCCGTGCGGATCGCGTTGGAGGTGAACAGGTGGTGAAGGTCCAGCCGCTTGGCGTAGGCCAGCCGCGCGAAGGGCGCGGAGAGCGGGATGCCGCCGCTGCCTTCGTAGTGGGTTTCGATGTTGGTCTCGTCGCCGCTCGGGTAGTGGAACTGCGGCTCGCGGGTGCCGACCAGCGCCGGCGAGCTGATGATCTCGCCGAAGTAAATCTCCGGGCGCGTGACCCGGATCTCCTCGTGCGCGGTCTGCAGCGGCATGTTGCGCGCCCACCAGACGGGGCCCTTGCGGCCGCCTCGCGCATCGAACTCATTAACGGGGGTGACGATCACGCCGTATCCGCTCACGAACTTGATGTAGTCGTTCACGAACCCGCGGCTGTTCTGGTTGATGCCGGCATGGTCCAGCTCGCGGGCCGAGATCATGACCTGCCTGATCTCGCCATTGATCCGGTACCGGTCGATGTCCACGTCCTCGATCGTGTAGTACGGGCGGAACCTCTGCAGCTGGTTGTAGATCGTATGCAGCGCCCGATAGTCCCAGAGCGGGACGTCGCGGAGCAGGTCCTGGTTGTCGGCCAGCGTTTCGGCCGTAATGGGCTGCGCGGGTCCGGGGCGGCGCTCCTCGACCTGGTCGATGCCGAAGGCGCGCCGCGTGAAGGCGATGGAGTGCTCGATGTAGGGCCGCTCCGCATTCATCTCGTTGGGCGTGACGGCAACCCGCTGATAGAGGTGCGGCGCGATGCCGGTCGCGATGATCGGAACGAGGATCACGGCCAGCGTTGCTCCGGCGACGCCCAGTTTCATCGGGAAGGACGCCAGCGGATCGCGGGCGAATAGACCGAGAGCGATCGCTGCGATGCCGATGGCGACGACGACGATCGCGGAGATCGTGTGTCCGGGGATCCCCAGGGCTACGTCGGCGCTCCCGGCGCCCGCGCCCCAGCCGCTCCCCTGGATGATGATCCCATACCGGTCCAGGTAGAACCCCGCGCCGATCACCAGCAGTAGCATGCCGGCGGCGACCGCCGCGGCGCGGACGGCATGTCTGGCAACGTTCGGGTCCCGACTCTGGAACCGGCGGAGATCGAGGTTCTCGATCTGGATTACGCCGCGCCGCAGGAAGACGTTGACGATGGTCACGACGAGAGCGATCGCGGTGCTGATCAGGAGGATCCCGCGGGCGAACCTCAGGAACGGCAGCGTCAGCAGGTAGAACGAGACGTCGCGGCCCAGGACGGGGTCGAGGATGCCGGTCGGCGCGGCATTGCGGAAGAGGAGCCAGGTCGACCATTGGTTGCTTGCCACGGCCCAGACGAGCAGAGCGGCGATCAGCATGCCGGCACCGATGAAGATGCCGGGAGCGCGGCCGAACCGTCCGGCCGCGTAGACGGGGAGCATCGCCGCCAGAACGGAGATGCCGACCACGTTCCAGTCGGTGAAGATCTCCGTGCGGAAGCGGTCGGCGAACCCTTCGGAGTGGAACCAGAGGTATTCGGCCCAGAGATCGAGCGCGAGGTTGCCGAGGACCGCCAGCAGAAGGCTCAGCAGGGCGGCTCCGAAGAGCGCGACCGAAAGCGCACGCCGCGAGCGAGGGGGTCTGCGTACAGCGATGCCGATGGCGACGAATACGCCGGCCAGGGCGAGGAGTACGAAATTGATCAGAGTGAACATCGCTATGCTAAACGTGGTGGATGACCCACGCGCCTTAATTTGCGGGGCGCGGGTCCGGGATGGTGGGGATGTCCGAGTTGTACTACGAATGCGTCCCGCGATTTGTTGCGGAGACGCGCCGAAACCGGAACGAAGAAGGTACGCGCGAGGCGGCGTGGTGTCCAGGCGGTTTGCGCGCGGACCCTTCTCAATCGCTGGAACCTTCCGTCGCTCCCGCACTACCATCCACCACTGCCGCGGCATTCGTTGCTGCCGAGCCCTTCCCCCCCCGATCTGTTCCCGATGCCGCGCACTTCGCCGTCTGGGCGGTGGACCAGGTGGATGTGTTCCGGGAAGTCGCGGCGCGGGAGACGCGTCACGGGCGGCTGCTGGACATGATGACGCATGTGGAGGCCAACCACGTTTACCTGATCTTCGCCTACCACACCGCGGACGCGGCCGGGCAGAACATGGTGACCTTCTGCACCGCCGCCGTCTGCCGCGATATCCTGGAGCGGACGCCGGTGCAGCCGGCTTTCTGGTTCCTGGAGAGCAACATGTCCGGCGACAAGAAGGCGACCGCGATGAGCTTCCTGCAGACGCGCGGCCGCAACGTCACGGCCGAGGTGCGGCTTCCCCGCGAGCTGGTGACGCGGGGTCTGCGCACGACGCCGGAGCGGATGGTGGATTACTGGCGGATGTCGTTCGTGGCCGGGGTTCAGACGGGCTCGATCGGCGTCTCCGGGCACATCGCGATCGGATCGAGCGGGAGATCGAGCTGGCGGGGCCGCTGAGCGACTAGCCGCGGGCTCGGCTGACGGAGATCGCCG
>JACDHR010000480.1 GCA_013820915.1 Gemmatimonadota bacterium | reverse complement strand
GCGAGGCCGAATACCACGTCTTCCGGCACCAGCCCGAGTGCATCCGCCGTGAGCGCAGCGGTGCGCACCAGGTTTGCATGCGTCAGCGCCACCCCCTTCGGCTTCCCCATGGTGCCGGAGGTGTAGAGGATGGCGAAGACATCCCGGTCCGAAGCCAGCGACGCGCGCGGGTAGGTTCGTCCCTCCCCACTCGAGAGGAGATCCTCGAACTGATAAACCCGATCGTCATACCACAGGTCCTCCTCGCCCACCGATACCACGTACTGAAGGTCGGGCAGCGAGGTGAGGAATCCCTCGAAGCGGGCGAGGTAGTCTACTCCATCGTAGTTCTCCGCCGTGACCACTACCGCGGCCTCCGAGTGACGTAGCATGTACTGCAGCTCGGTCGTCGTGAACTTCGGGTTCAGCGGAACGATGATCGCACCGAGCTTCGCCGCGGCGAACGCCGCGACCACGAACTCCGGCCAGTTGGGAAGGGTGAACGCAATGCGATCACCCGCCTCGACGCCGAGCTCGTGAAGTGCTGCGGCAAACGCCTCCGACTGCGCGTCTACCTGGCCGTACGTGAGACGGCGACCCTCGAATACGAGAAGCGGGTGCCGGGGATCGTCCTCGGCACGCATCCGCAGGCAGGCGTCTACTGAAAGTCCGCGGAAGCGCTCGGCAAGCGCCATGTAACCTCCGTCCCGGATGAAGAACCGGTGAAAAGACGCTGAAACATAACGGCAGCCATAGGCAACGTCAAACAAGAGAAAACGTGTTCGGCTGCGGGTTGTCGCCAATCGGCTTGCCGCCGGAGCGGACCTGTCGCTGCGGCGCCTCCCCCACGCATCAGCGTGCGCCTGGCCTTTGACCGGCAGAGTCGGCGCCTCTATCTTCCGGCGCCTCCGGATCATTGACAGGAGTTCTCCACCGACCGGGCTCGATATCAGCTCCGGCTGGTCGCAGTTCCGTACTTTTTCGACCTCGACGACGCACCGCTTGTGGTTTTGCATATCCCCCATTATCTCCGCGATCTCAACCCTCGGCAGCAGGAGGCGGCCCTGGCGATCGAGGGCCCTGTACTGGTGCTCGCCGGTGCCGGCTCCGGGAAAACCCGCACGCTGGTGCTCCGCATCGCTCACCTGCTGCGTAGCGGGGTGGATGCGCAGCGCGTCCTCGCGGTCACCTTCACCAACCGCGCCGCCGGCGAGATGCGCGAGCGGGTCGCCACCGTGGTGGGCCGCGACGCGAAAGGGGTCACCCTCTCCACATTCCACTCCCTGGGCGTACGAATCCTCCGCGACTCGGGCGAACTGATCGGCCTCCCCAAGGATTTCTCCATCTACGCCACCGCGGATCAACTCGCGCTCGTCCGCCGCGTGATGACCGAGGAGGTGCACGTTACCGCCACAGCCGGCGACGACCGCTACGACGCGAAGCGCGTGCTGCACGAGATCTCCCGCTGGAAGAACCAGCTCATGTCTCCCGCCGAGGCGAACACGGAGGTGGCAGAGGGCCGGATGCGCCACAACCGGAGCGACGACTATGCGGTTCTCGCGGCGGCGGTGTACGAGCGGTACGAAGAATCGCTCCGCGCCGCCGGTGCGTGCGACTTCGACGACCTGCTCCTCCTCCCGGTCTCCCTGCTGCGCCAGCATGCCGAGGCGCGTGAGCGGCTCTGGCGCCGCTGGCACTACATCATGGTGGACGAGTACCAGGACACGAACGGCGCGCAGCTCGAGCTGGCACGGCTCCTGGCGGGACCGCGCCAGAACCTCTGCGTGGTGGGTGACGACGACCAGTCGATCTATGCGTGGCGTGGCGCGGACCTGCGGAACATCCTGGACTTCGAGCGGCACTTCCCCGGCGCGCGCGTGGTGATCCTCGAGGAGAACTACCGCTCCACGCAGCGCATCCTGGACGCCGCCAACGCCGTGATCGCGAACAACGCGGCGCGCAAGGCGAAGCGGATGCACACCGGGAACGGGCTGGGCCCGAAGGTCGATTACTGGGAGTTCGGCGGCAACGGCCCGCGTTCATCCGAGGAAGAGGAAGCCGAGATGGTGGCGCGCGAAACCGGGGTCCGCCGCTTCCACGAGAAGCTCGCGTGGAACGACTTCGCAATCCTGTACCGCACCAACCTCCAATCGCGCCCTTTGGAGGAAGCGCTACGCGCCGCCAACATCCCGTATCGCGTGGTAGGCGGCACCTCCTACTTCGACCGGAAAGAGATCGCCGATCTGGTCGCGTACCTCCGCGTGGTCATCAACGCGCGCGACGAGGTTTCGCTGCGGCGGATCGTCAACTATCCCACCCGCGGCGTCGGCCGCACCACGCTGCTCCGGCTGGTGGAGGCCGCCCGTGCGCGCGGAGAGACCGTCTGGGAAACCTTCCGCGGCGTGGACGCCATCGAAGGCGTCACCGGCCCGCAGGCCGCGGCGGTGCTGCGCTTTGTCAACCTGATCGAGCAGGCCAAAAAGGGGCTGGCGCAGGTCGACGCTGCCCGCGAGGAGCAGCCGAACACAGGGTGGCCGATCGAAGCCTGGGTCCGCGGTTTCGTTGCGGACGTCAAGCTGGAAGACGCGGTCCGCTCCGAGAACGCTTCCGAAAGGGTCGCTCAGATCCGGCTGGAGAACATCCGCGACTTCGTGGCATCCGTCGGCACGTACGAAGGCCGCACCTGGAGCGAGCAGCCTCTGCCCGACGAGGAGACCGAGTGGACGGCACCCACGCTGACCGGGTTCCTCGAGCGGGTCTCCCTGATCGGTGAGCCGGAGGAAAGATCGCGCAACGAGGAGGACCCGGAAGACGATCGGGTAACGCTTCTCACCCTGCACAGCGCGAAAGGTCTCGAGTTCACGCACGTCTTCCTGGTCGGGATGGAAGAAGAGATCCTCCCGCACGCGCGTTCGATCACCGAAGTGACGGAGCGGCCCGAGCTCGATCCGCTCGCCGAGGAGCGCCGCCTTTTCTACGTGGGGATCACCCGCGCGAGGCACCGCCTGACCCTATCCGGATGCCGCACCAGAAAGCGCGGTGGCGAACCGGTGCCCCGGCAGCCTTCCCGCTTCCTGAAGGAGATCCCGCCAGAGCTGATGGAGATCCGCTCCTCCGGCACCGGCAGCAGCTC
>JACDHR010000133.1 GCA_013820915.1 Gemmatimonadota bacterium | reverse complement strand
TGCATCGAAAAACCCGATCGCTTGCGGTCCTCACGTCCCTGGTGCTCGCGGGTGCGTGCGCCTCGCTGGTCGGGCCACCGGGAATCGTCCCGGTCGAGTTCGCCTTCGGGGTCAATCGCCTCGCGAATGAAGCTGCGTTTCTCGTGGAGCGGGGTGCGGAAGCCGTCGTGGTCCGCGGCTCGCTGCGCACTCCGTGTCAGCCATACGATGCTCGGGCATCGGCAGACGTGGTGGACGGCACACTCGTGCTCCGCGTCACCGGCGTTGCTTCCGGAGGCTGCCCGCAAGACGTCGTATCGAGCGTCGGCTACCAGGCGATCGTGCGCACCCGGTCTGCGGATTACACCCGCCTGCGCGTCGTGCACCGCTGGAAGGACGCGAACTGGCCGGAGGAGATCGCCGTCGACACGGCGTGGGCCGTCCGGTAGGGGAGCCGCGGCGCGGGCGCTCTCCCTCTCAGGTGGAACTTTCCGAACCGCGCCGCCTGGCTCTCCGGCTCGACGACGGTGCCGGGCCTGATAGCGGCTGATCCTCCCGATGCCACGACCGAGGTGCTCGGACCGTTGTACCCAACCAGGACCCCGCGCAGCCGCTCCGTCCGTTGCGTCCCGCGACGCCAGGGTACGCTGCATCAGTCCCGCCGCACGAAGTCGCCGAGCGTGATGCGGTGCTCGTTGGCCGAAGCATCGTACGTCACGCGATACGAGGTCGGGTAATGCCCCGGAACGGCGTACCGGGCGGGTAGCTTGAGCGGCCGCACGAAGTTCGGCCGGGTTTGGAGGAATGCCCTGGTGACCATGGGCTCCAGGAAGATCATCTCTCCATCGTAGGAGCCGTAGATAAAGGTCGCGGTGAAGGGTTCGCCGTTGAACTCCGGCGAGCTCGGGTCGATCCAGTGGCGGCCCATGCGGGGGATCGTCTCCGGATCCGGCGAGATGTACCCTTGCGGGATGAACTCGGCGGCTGGGAGCCGGTGCCCTTTTTCGGCGAATGCCGGATCACTCGGCAACATCGTGTTGCGTTTTTCGACGCTGATCGTGTAGAAGTGGATGTCGAAGTGCGGCAGGTTGAAGATCCCTATCGGTGGGTGGCCGTGCGGATTCCAATCGAGTGTGAGGTGATCGAACACCGTCCCCGCGGCCTCGGCCGGCAGAGCGAGCGTGTGCTCGGCCCACATCATCCCGGCCGGGGGGGTAGGCGGATTCTCGACCGCGCCGTCGGAGATTGCCACCGCCATCGAGACGGGATTGCCGTCCCGGTCGAGCGTCACCACGCTGCGCGCCTCCCCACCTCCGACCTGCAGCGTGGGGCCGGAGAAGGTTCCGGCCTTGGACGGCTCGGAGGTATCCGAGCAACCGGCGAGTGCAACCGCCGCGAAGATCAGGGCGAAACGGATTTGGGTGATCATGTCCGGGGTCTCCCTACGGTTTGGATGATGGTGAACCGACCGCGCCAGGTCGCGCTCGGTGCCCCTCGTGCGCCGCCTGCCCTCTGTGGTGCTCGCAGGTGACCGCGGGGTTGAACTGCGCGAACATCCCGTTCGGGTTCTCGCGATACAGCCAGACGTGGCGGTCGTAGTGCGGCTCCAACATGTGAGCCTCGTCCGCCGGGGTGCTCGGGTCGTCCGCTATGCGGTCGTATGGCACCCCGTGAAACGAAGGCGGCGCCTGGTTTCCCGCTCCTTCCCAGCCCCGAATGAAGACCAGGTTCTCGACCGCGACCAGCTCCAGTGAGCCGTCACGCTGCGGCTCATAAAGGAGGACCGCGGGCGTCAGGAAGTCGGTGTGCACCCCCGCGCCGTCGACACAGGGGGAGGGCGGACCCCTGATCCCCTGCAGGTCCGGGCGCGCGAAATGAATCCCCATCCTACCGTCCTCCGCGGGCCGGCCGATCATATCCGCGCTCACGCACAGGTTCATCGGGTCGCGGTGATAGCCTTCCGCGAGTGCCACATTCACGTCCCGGAAGCGTTCCGTGGCCCGCCGCACCGTGTCGAGCGTGGGTTCGGCGCTCGCCTGCGCGGGCGAAGGCGGGGCGATGTTGGCGTGGCGCGCCATCACGCGCCACGTCCCTCCCTCTTTCTTCCAGAGGTGGGTGAAGCGGCGTTGCACGGTCTGCCCGGCCAGCGGGGCATTGCCGATGGGCCGAACCGTCTCAGCGCCCATCACGATCGCAATATCCCCATGGACGCGGATTTGCTCGATGCTCCGCTCGAAGGACGAATAGTGGATCACGCCCTGCCGCATCAGATCCAGCACAACGCTCCGGTTCGGCGCTACCCGGTTGTTCGGTGCATTAACCATGAACTGATCGGACCACAGGCGCCTGAGCGTCACGGTGTCCCGCTCGAGGACGGCCGTCGTCGCCTGCTCTTCGAGCGCGCGAATGGTGGCCTCACCGGCGGCAGGCCCGGGGGGCCCGGTTTGCGTGCCCGCGGTGGCGCAGCCCACGAGCAGCAGGACCAACGGAGTGATTCCCTTTTTCATTTGAGAACCTTGGGGGTGACCGCGGGGGATGCACGAAGGCCATTGCCTTCGGACCTGAGATGCGGCATGTTTCGGGTGCGGGGTTGCCTCGCCTGCATCTGGTAACGCGCAATCCGGCTCCCGAACGAGCCACCGCCGCATGGATGCACGCTCCGACATCGCTGATCTGCTCCTCCAGACCGGCATCGGCGAGCACGAGGCGTTGGACCGCGTCTTTCCGCTGGTCTACGAAGAGCTCCGCCGCCTTGCTCACCGCCAGCTTCGGGCGGAATCCACGGGCCATACGCTCTGCACCACCGCGCTCGTCCACGAGGCATATCTCCGCCTGGCCGACCAGACACGCGGGCAGTGGCGGGATCGGGCGCACTTTCTCGCCATCGCCGCGGTCGCCATGCGCCGCATCCTGGTGGACCACGCCCGCCGCCACGGCAGCGCCAAGCGGGGCGGATCGCTGCGGCGGGTTCCGCTCGAGAACGCCGATCTGGCCATTGAAGAGCGTGCCGCGCTGCTCGTCGCACTGGACGACGCGCTCAGCCGGTTGGCAGCGCTGGATGGACGTCAGGCGCGGGTGGTGGAGTGCCGCTTCTTCGGTGGGATGACGGAGGAGGAAACGGCCGAGGCGCTGGGGATCGGTCTGCGCACCGCCAAGCGTGACTGGGCCAAGCCGAGGAGCTGGCTTTACCGGGAGATCTACCCGGACGGCGTGGCTTAGAGGGCGACCATGAACTCGATCTCCGCCGAGCGATTTCGCCAGGCCGATGCGATCTTCGACGCCGCGCTCGACCTCCCCACCCACGAGCGCGAGGCCTACATAGAGGGAGCCTACGCGGGCGATCCCGGCATGTACGCTACGGTGCAGCGTCTGCTCCGCGCCCATACGCGCGCCGACGGGTTCCTGGCCGCGCCCGCCGCCGAATTCGCATCGGTACTCTCGCATCCCATCCCACGGCATCCGGAGCGCGTCGGCCCGTACCGGATCGCGCGGGAGATCGGCCACGGCGGCATGGGCGCCGTCTACCTCGCCGAGCGCGACGACGCGCAGTTCCGCCAGCGCGTGGCGCTGAAGCTCGTCCGTGCCGATCCCGGCACCGACTACCTGGTGCAGCGCTTTCTCGAAGAGCGGCAGATCCTCGCTTCGCTCGAGCACCCGCACATCGCACGCCTGGTCGATGGTGGCATCACGCCGGAGGGGCTGCCCTGGTTCGCCATGGAGTACGTCGAGGGGCAACCGATCGACCGCTACTGCGATGCGCGTCAGCTGGGAGTGGACGAGCGGCTGGAGCTCTTCCTCGACGTCTGTGAGGCGGTGCAGTACGCGCACCGCAACCTGGTCGTGCATCGGGACCTGAAGCCCAGTAACATCCTGGTGACCGGGCCCGCCAACCCTGCCCCCGGGACATCGGGGGCGGAAGCGGGGGGACAGGTGAAGCTGCTCGACTTCGGCATCGCCAAGCTGCTCGACCCGGGGCGTACGGCGTCGGCGGGACTCACTGTCGCCGGCACTCGGATGCTGACGCTCGCCTACGCCAGCCCGGAGCAGATCCGGGGTGAGACGGTCACCACCGCGAGCGACGTGTACACGCTGGGCGTGCTCCTGTACGAGCTGTTGACCGGCTGCCACCCCCACCCCGCCGGGTCTCCGGATCGGGCGCCCCGTGAGGTCGAGCGGCGGATCCTCGAGCAGGAGCCCGAGCGGCCGAGCGTGGCGGCGACACGGCCGGCGGGCCCGGCAGCCGCGCGCGGTACCAGCCCGGAGCGTTTGCGCCGCCGTCTCCGCGGCGACCTGGACACGATCATCCTACAGGCGCTACGCAAGGAGCCGGAGCGGCGCTACGCCACCGCCGAGCAGCTCGCAGCCGACATTCGCAGGCACCTGGCCGGGCTTCCGGTGGGCGCGCGGCGCGACAGCTGGGAGTACCGCGCCGGCAAGTTCATCCGCCGCAACCGGCTCGCCGTCGCGGCCGGCCTCGCGTTCGTCCTGCTGCTGATCGTGTCGAGCGTGGTAACGGCGGTGCAGGCGGAGCGCCTCGCTCGGGAGAACCAGAAGACCGAGCAGGTGGCCGCGCTGCTCACCGAACTCTTTGCCGTGTCCGATCCGGACAGGGCACGCGGGCAGGCGGTGACCGCGCGGGAGTTGCTCGACCGGGGAGCCGAGCGCGTGGAACGGGAGCTGGCGGGGCAGCCCGAGGTCGAGGCGCGGATGCTGGATGCCATGGGTGTGGCGTATCGCGGCCTGGGAGAGTACGACTCCGCGAGAGCGCTCCTCGAGCGCAGCCTCGCCATTCGCCGCCGTCTGCACGCTGGCGACGACGCCGACATCGCGGCGACCAGCTACAACCTCGCTTCGGTGCTGCGCTTTCGGGGGGATTTCGAGCCCGCCGAGGCGCTGTTCCGCGACGCGCTCGCGATGCGCCGGCGGCTCTTCGGTGACCGGCACCCCGCCGTGGTCGAGAGCCTGAACGGACTGGGCTTCGTGCTGCGGGGACGCCGCGCCGACGCGGAAGCGGAATCCGTCTACCGCGAGGCACTGGCGAGCGGCCAACGGGTGTACGAAGGTCCGCATCTCCAGGTCGCCGACGTCCTGAATGGCCTGGGCGGCACGCTCTCCGATCAGGGCCGCTACGACGAGGCGGTGGAGGCCTTTCGCGAAGCGCTGCGGATGTACCTCGCGCTCGTGGGCGAGAACCATCCGAGAACCGCGATCGTTCTCCTCAACCTCGGCCGCACCCTCGACCGCAAGGGCGACTCTGCGGAGGCGGAGGTTGTTCTGCGGCGGGCCGTGGAAGCGAGCCGCCGCGTGCAGGGAGACCGCCACCCGGTGTACGCGCTCAACCTCACCCTGCTCGCGGACGCGCTCCGGGTGCGGGGGGATTCGCATGAAGCGGAAGCGCTATACCGCCGCGCGCTGGAGATCCAGCGTGAGGTGCTCCCCCCGAAGCATGCGAACATCGCGAGTACCCTGCTGGGCCTCGGCCGCCTGCTGATGGACCGCAACCAGGACGGCGAAGCGGAACCGATGCTGAGGGAGGCGCTGGCGATTCGGGAGGAGGCGCTGGTGGCGAACCACTGGGGGACCGCGATCGCCCGCTCGGCACTGGGCTCCTGTTTGTCGAGGCTGGGGTACTATGCCGAGGCGGAGCCGCTGCTGTTGGAGGGATTTGCTCGCCTGCGGGACGCGCTGGGGAAACGAGACCCGCGCACCCAGCGTGCACTCCGGTATCTGGCGAACCACTATGAACGGGTGGACTGACCGGAGCGGACGACGCAGGGGGAACCGCCGCGCCGGTTGGCATCCCCCCTGCCGCACCTTACATTCCCGCTTCCGAACGACGGCATAAATGCGAAGAGAGGCGAACCACCCATGACGAACCAGCACAAGGTACCCTCCACTGACCACGCTGTGCGTGCGAAGAACTTCATCGGCGGCGAGTGGGTCGAGCCCGCCACCGGGGAGTACTTCGAAAACCGCAACCCGGCACGCTGGTCGGATCTGATCGGCTACTGGCCGCGCTCGGGGAAGGAAGACGTCGAGCGTGCGGTAGAGGCCGCCCGCGAAGGATTCGAGACGTGGCGGCGCACTCCCGCCCCGGAGCGCGGCGCGATCTTGAAGAGGGTGGGCGATCTGCTCAGCGAGCGGAAGGAAGAGATCTCACGGGCCGCGACCCGCGAGATGGGGAAGGTACTGCTGGAGACGCGCGGCGACGTGCAGGAGGGGATCGACACCGCCTACTACGCCGCCACGGAAGGCCGCCGCCTCTTCGGCCATACGGTGCCCTCCGAACTGCGGGACAAGTGGGCCATGAGCATCCGGCGCCCCATCGGGGTGGCGGGGCTGATCACTCCGTTCAACTTTCCGCTCGCCATCCCCACCTGGAAGATGTTCCCGGCGCTGGTGTGCGGGAACAGCGTGATCATCAAGCCGGGCGAGGACGTACCCCACACCGTCACCCTCCTCGTGGAGGTGATGGAGGAGGCCGGGATCCCGGCGGGGGTGGTGAACCTGCTCCACGGGATGGGTGACGAGGTGGGCGCGGCGATGGTGTCGCACCCGGAGATCCCGGTGATCTCCTTCACCGGATCGACTGAGACCGGCCGGGTCATCGGGCGGATCTGCGGGGAGATGCACAAGCGCCTGTCGCTGGAGATGGGCGGCAAGAACGCGCAGATCGTGATGCCGGACGCCGACATGGAGCTGGCGCTGGACGGCGTGCTCTGGGGTGCCTTCGGCACCACCGGGCAGCGCTGCACCGCCACCTCCCGGCTGGTGCTTCACGACGACATCCATGATGAGTTCGTGGAACGCCTCGCCGAGCGCGCCGGCAAGCTGCGCCTCGGCTATGGAGTGGAGGAGGGCGTGGACGTAGGCCCGCTAATCAGCCAGCACGCGCTCGAAAAGGTTGAGGAGTACGTCGACGTGGGTCGCGGAGAGGCGACGCTGGTCTGTGGCGGCGCCCGCGCCTCCGGCGATGGGGTCGAGGACGGCTTCTTCTTCCAGCCGACCATCTTCTCCGGCGTGCAGCCCGGCTCGCGGATGGCGCTGGAGGAGATCTTCGGGCCCGTCCTCTCCGTGCTGCGCGTCTCCGACCTCGACGAGGCGTTCCGGATCAACAACGAGGTCAAGTACGGGCTCTCCAGCTCCATCTACACCCGCGACGTGAACGCCGCCTTCCGCGCGTTCAGTGAGCTGGACAACGGGATTACCTACGTCAACGCGCCCACCATCGGCGCCGAAGCGCACCTCCCCTTCGGCGGCGTGAAGCAGACGGGCAACGGCCACCGCGAGGGCGGCTGGGAGGTCTACGAGTTCTACTCCGAGACGAAGGTCTGCTACGCGGACTACTCCGGAAAGCTGCAGCGCGCCCAGATCGATAACTACGATGCGGGGCCGTACTGACGACAAGTACGAAAGTACGAAAGTACGCTGGACGTTTCGCTGGTCCCTTACTTTAGTACCGGGGGCGTAGCCCCCCCCGTACTCTCGTACTTGTTGTTCCCCGTACTTGTAGTTCTACGGAACGGCGCTGAAAGGGCCGGGTACGGGCAGAGGTATTCGCGCGTGTGGG
Source organism: Gemmatimonadota bacterium (assembly GCA_013820915.1). Classification (GTDB taxonomy): domain Bacteria; phylum Gemmatimonadota; class Gemmatimonadetes; order Longimicrobiales; family Longimicrobiaceae; genus JACDHR01. The sequence continues at coordinate 2,301 of JACDHR010000133.1, read as the reverse complement.
TCTCTCACGTTGTTTCCTGCGCCGGTCACCGGATCGCTGTGATGGGCCGATTATGAATGATTTCTCTTCCTCCTCCGGCGACCCTCGCCCGCTGCGGCCTCAGGCCGAGCACGTCTATCGCGAAAAGCAGAAGATCGCTGAGGAGAGCCGTGGCTCCATCTCGACGGGCCGCTGGATGTGGGAGTGGTTCAAGGCGATCAGCACCGCGCTCGTGCTCTTCTTCATCGTCCGGACCTTCGTGGTCGAGGCGTTCACGATCCCGACGGGATCGATGGAGAACACGCTGCTCATCGGCGATTTCCTTCTCGTCAACAAGGCGGTGTACGGAGCTGAGATCCCGGGGGCGCAGCGCCGCCTGCCGGCGTTCACGCAACCCGACCGCGGCGATGTGGTGGTGTTCTTTCCGCCGCACGAGCCAACCAAGAACTACGTCAAGCGCCTCGTGGGGCTCCCCGGCGACACGCTGGAGATGCGGGACAAGGTGCTTTACCGGGATGGCGAGCCACTGACGGAGCCGTACGCTCGACATGTCGACATCTACTCCGATCCTTTCGATGTGAGTATGGAGTGGCAGAAGGCTTACCTTCCGTCGGGGAAGCGCGACTGGCGCGGCTACATCCCCTCGCGCGACAACTGGGGTCCCGTGGTGGTTCCCGCGGGGAAGTACTTCGCCCTGGGAGACAATCGGGATAAGTCGGAGGATTCCCGCTACTGGGGATTTCTCGATGAGGGCTCGATCCGGGGGCGGCCGATCTTCGTCTACTACTCGTTCGAGCACCAGATGGCACGGCCCTTCTCCTGGCTTACCGCGGTGCGGTGGACGAGGATCGGGGATGTGATTCGCTGATTCCGGATGGAGCGTCGCGGGGGGCTTGACACCGCCCGGGCGGCTTTCCATGTTCAAGCTCCGGTCATGAGGCGGCCTGCCTCTGCATCGGGCTGCCCACCCTCCCTATCCGGTACGGTGCGATGCTCCGTTCCTCTGATCTCCATCCGCGGCGCTCCTTCCGCTGTGGCTGGCCCGCGTTCCCACACCTCCTGCCTGTCGGAGTGGCACTATGGATTTCGTCGCCCTTCGGAAACTCCCGGTAAGCTCCGATGTCCTGGACCAGTACCTCCGTGAGATCAGCGTATATCCGCTGATCGACCGCGGTCACGAGGCCGTGCTGGCCCGCCAGATCCGGGACGGTGACCAGGACGCGCTCGATCGCCTGGTACAATCCAACCTTCGCTTCGTCGTCTCGATCGCCAAGCGCTACCAGAACCAGGGCGTCTCCCTCGCCGACCTGATCAATGAGGGGAACATCGGCCTCATGCGCGCCGCCCAAAAGTTCGACGAGACGAAGGGGATCAAGTTCATCTCGTACGCCGTGTGGTGGATCCGGCAAGCCATACTGCAGGCCCTTGCGGAGCAGTCCCGCATCGTGCGCGTTCCGCTGAGCCGCGCGAGTACGCTGCACCGGATCGGGAAGCGTTCGTCCGTGCTCAGGCAGCAGCTGGGGCGGGAGCCCACGATGGAGGAGATCGCGCGGGAACTCGACCTTCCGGAGGAGGAGATCAAGCACGCGCTTGCCATCGTGCAGACCCACCTCTCGCTCGATGCACCGCTGGTTCCGGGCGAGGAGGGGCAGTTGATGGACTACCTGTGCGACCAGGTCTCGCCGGGGCCGGACGACGAGGTCTATACCCGCGCGCTTACCCGGACGATCGACGACGTCCTCTCTACGCTGAACGAGCGCCAAGCAACGGTGCTGCGCCTCTACTTCGGCCTGGGCGATTCCGATCCGATGACGCTCGAAGAAATCGGCGCGCAGTTCGGCATCACCCGCGAGCGTGTTCGGCAGATCAAGGAGTGCGCGCTGCTGCACCTCCGCCACCGGTCGCGCGCCCGCTTTCTCGAGACATTCCTCCACTGATCGTCACCTCCCGGCGCATTTCCAGTGTAAGTGGCGTGGCCGCGCTTGACATTCTCCCTCTCTGTTTCTATCATAGAGATCTGTCTTTCGCCCGGACGTCCGCTGAGGACAACCGGGTTCGGAGACGTTTGTCGTTTCCTGGGCCGGCACGCTCGTGGTGCGCGTGTGGGGCTGAGCGCATGACGCGCGGAGATGTGGTTCCACTGAGCACGCGAGGCGTGCGAAGAACTTGAGAGTCCGATGAAGACGTATTCCGTTAAGGCCGGGGAGATCGAGCGGCGCTGGTTCGTGGTCGACGCCGAGGGGCAGGTCCTCGGGCGGCTGTCGAGCGAGATCGCCCGCATTCTCCGCGGGAAGCACAAGCCGATGTACACGCCTCACCTGG
>JACDHR010000132.1 GCA_013820915.1 Gemmatimonadota bacterium | reverse complement strand
GACCCCGATCGACCCGATTGGGACGACCGCGATCGTATTCTGCGCTGTCCCCTCTCTGCCAAGATTGAGTGAGACAGTTATCATGCAGGAATCACTGAGTCTTGAGGGCGAGATGGAGAGCGAGGATGTTGAACGTGAACACGAATGGAATGGGCGGCGGCCGCGGAGCGCAGCGAGCCGTAGGCGAGCAGAGCGCCGCGGCCGCCGGGACGGCTGCGGACGGGAGAGTACCCAATCCGGAACTGGTTGAGCGGCCGCAGCGGCGGCGCTTCTCGGCCGAGTACAAGCTGCGGATCCTGCAGGAGGCCGATGCCTGTAGCCGACCCGGCGAGATCGGCGCTCTGCTGCGTAGGGAAGGGCTGTATACCTCGCATCTCTCGGCGTGGCGCCGGCAGCGGGATGAGGGTGCGCTCCGGGCTCTGGCCCGTCCGCGGGGCCGGCGGAAGCCGCACCCGCTTGAGCGGGAGAACGCGGAGTTGCGCCACCGCATGGAGCGGGCGGAGGCTGAGCTGGCGAAGGCGCACAAGGTGATCGAAGTGCAGGGAAACGTCTGCGCGCTTCTGGGCGAGTTGCTCGGGCCCAGGGGCGCGAAACCGGGCGGGAGCACCGAGCGATGATCGAATCAGCCGTGGAGGAACTCACGCCCCTGATCGGAACCCGCCCCGCGTGCCGAGCGCTGGGGACCGCGCCGGCGACGATCTACCGCCGCCGGCGACCCCCTGCCCCGCATCCGGCGCGGGTGCGCACCGCGCCGGAGCGCACGATGAACCGGCTCCTGGCTGAGCGGGACGAGGTGCGCGAGCGGCGGGATCACCTCCTCTTTATGACGTCGCGTGCGGTAGGTGCGGCGGCTCACGCATCTGAACATGCATGATACGCTCGGGTTGGGGCTTCTCGCGCTCGGTGCGATCGCCATGTACATCGTGCGGGCGACCCGGGCGGACGGCGGTGTGGGAATGGTGGGGGAGGACTCCGTGTACCAGGTCGTTCTGTTCAGCATGCTGCTTCCCGCGATCATGATGGGCGAGCTTGTCTGGGGTAGGGAGCGGCCGGCATTCTGGGTCTATCTGAAGGCTTCGGGCGGAAACCCGGTGCGTTGCGCAATGGCGCACGTCGCCGCGAACGCGGCGGTGTCCGGTGCGGGTGGAAGCGCACTGGGGTACGCGCTCGCGATCGGGAGCGGGTCCTCGAACACCTTTCTCGGTTAGATATTCCAGTACGTGGGCGTCATCGTGGGCCTGGCGGCCCCCGTCGTAGCCTTTGCGATGACATCGTCGCTTGCCCCGGGCGTGGTCGTGGCGCTGTGCGGCGTGACGACGGGGTGCCTCGCCGTGCAGTTCTCGCTCGTTCGCATGGAAGCTTCGCCTTCCCTACGCTGACGTTTCTGACGAGTGGATCTACGAGCTGCTCGTGCTCGAAAAAGAACTCGAAGAGGGCGTTGGCCTTCATCATGACGTCCGACTTGAGGCTCGCTCTGTCACTTGAAGGAAATCCCGCCCGGCCTCAGGCTGGCGCGGATTCCCCGTTTCTGGAGATCTCCCCCAACGCGAGCGACAGCTCCTCCCTCACCCATTCGTCCTTCTCGCCGGAGAGCCGTCGCTCAGCCGCTGCGATGCAGGCGGAGACCGCGTCGGGCGGGCAGTCCGATCGGAAGGCGATCCTGCCAAGCGCCCATGCCGCATGCCCGCGGATCAGCGGCTCATCGTCCTGCAAGGCAGCCAACAACACCGGCACCGCCTCCGGCGCGCCCCAGTTCCCGAGCGCGACAGCGACGTTGCGGAGCAGCCCGCGCCGCTTCGCGCGCTTCACGGGCGAGTTCTTGAAGCGGCGAGCGAACTCGGCCTGGTCCATCTCCATCAGCTCGATCAGCCGATCGCCGTGAACGCCCTGCCGCGGCCAGAACGCCTCCTCCGATGTGATCTGCACGAAGCGGGTATTGTTGTGCGGGCACACCTCCTGGCAGATATCGCAGCCGTAGATGCGGTTGCCGATCAGCGGCCGCAGCTCGCGCGGGATCGGCCCCTTCAACTCGATGGTAAGATACGAGATGCACCGGCGTGCATCCATCCGCGGAGCGCCGGACGCGTCGCGGCCGAGGAGTGCGCCGGTCGGGCAGCCATCCAGGCACCGGGTACAGGTGCCGCAGTGCTCCCGCTCGAAAGGGGGGTCGGCTGGGAGCGGAACGTCGAGCAGGATCACTCCGAGAAAATAGTATGACCCACGCTGCGGCTGGATCAGCATCGTGTTCTTGCCGAACCACCCCAGCCCCGCCCGCGCGGCGAGTTCCCGCTCCAGGACCGGGCCGGTGTCCACATACGCGCGGCCGCCCACCGGGGTGACCTCCCGACCGATCCACTCCTGCAGCTCGATCAGCCGCGGCTTGAGGATTTCGTGGTAGTCGTCGCCGCGGGCGTACCGCGCGAAGATCGCGCGCGACGGATCATGCAAAGCGTCCGGCTGCTCCGCCTCGCCGGAGTACCCCTTCGCGACCACCACTGCGGAGCGACCGCCCGGCAGCACCAGCGATGGGTCGCGCCGCTTCGCCACGGCGTCCTCCCGCGCCAGATATCCCATCTCGCCGGCGTGCCCCGCCTCTACCCAGCGGGCGTACGCGTCGCCATGCTCGCTACGGCCCAGCGGCGCGAAGCCCACGGCGTCGAAGCCCAGCTCTTGCGCGCGCTCGCGGATGCGGGCGGTCAGCTCCGTAGCGGGTGCCGTGCCAAGGGTGCTCATGGGGCTTGCTACCCCCGGCGGGTTGCGGCGTGCCGCGCTTGACCCGTGGTGCCGAACCGCACCATTATCCCGACTTCACCCTCTCACCGGGAATTGTATGGCCGAAAAACTCGTGCGAATGAGCACGGTGCCGCACCCGGAGCTGGAGCGCTGGCGCTCCGAGTTCCCGATCCTGGAGAACCGGACCTACCTCAATTCCTGTTCGCTGGGCGCGCTCTCCCACCGCTCGATGGGCTACCTCGACGAGTACCAGGAGCTCTGGGGCACGATGGGCGCGTCGGCATGGTACGAGCTGTGGATCGGTCGGCTGCGAGAGCTGCGCGGTCGCGTGGCCGAGCTGTGGAACGCCAGCCCCTCGGAGATCGCACTCACGCCGAGCGTTTCCGCTGCTCTGTCGTCGGTGGGCTCCGCGATCGATTATACCCGCCGCAACCGCGTCGTCGTGGCCGAGCTGGACTTCCCGACCCAGATCTACCAGTGGATGGTGAAGCCCGGTGTGGAGGTCGTGCGGGTCCCGAGCGACGATGGCATCGGCATCCCGCCTGAACGGTGGGCCGAGTACATCGACGAACGAACGGCCGTCGTCGCCACAAGCCACGTCTTTTATTCCACCGGGTACATCCAGGAGCTGCCTACGATCGCGGCGGCGGCACACGCCGCGGGAGCCCTGTTCGTGGTGGACGGCTACCAGGCCGCCGGCCAGATGCCCGTGGATCCGCGCGCGTTGGGCGCCGATGTCTACGTCAGCGGGCCGCTCAAGTGGCTGCTGGGCGGCCCCGGAATGGCGTTCCTGTGGGTGAAGGAGGAACGGATCAGGGAGCTGGAGCCGACGATCGCGTCGTGGTTCGGCGCGCGGGACCAGTTCCAGTTCAACGCAGAGGAGTTCCACTTCCGCGACGATGCCGCCCGGTTCGAGCTCGGCACACCCGCCATCCCCACGATGTACACCGCGCTCGGCGGGATCGAGATCATCCTGGAGGCGGGTCCGCGGGCGATCCGCGACCGTGTGGCGGCGCTCACGGAAGACCTGGTGACGCGGCTCGAGGGTGCGGGCGTGTCGCTGCGGATCGCCAGCGAGGCCGAGCGCCGCTCGGGGATCGTGATGCTGAAGATCGAGAACGCCGCGGAGGTGGTGGCGCGGCTGGCGGAGCGGAAGATTATCGTCGATCACCGCGGCCCGCACGTGCGGGTGTCACCCCACTTCTACAACACGCTCGAAGAGAATGACCTCTTCATGGCGGCGCTGTCGGGAGCGGGCGCGAGAGCCGGCGACAGAGGGGTATAGAACTTGTCCGCGCTGAACTGGAGCTGGTCCCGCGCGCGGCTGACTCAACCCTTTCTCTCCCAGCGGTCCGCGTCCCGCACCTCGTACTTCGCGAGCGTACGCTCCAGCGCATCCTGTAGATCGATCTCCATCTGGTTGGAGAGGACGACGAGCACGAAGAGGATATCGCCGAGCTCGAGCGCTATCTCACCCTCCGCCTCGTTGGCCTTCTTCTTCTTGGGCCCGAACTGGTGGTTCATCTCGCGCGCCAGCTCGCCGACCTCCTCGGTGAGGCGCGCGAGGTTCACCAGCGGCGGGAAATACCCCTCCTTGAACTGCGAGATGTAGCGGTCCACCTGCCGCTGCGCGTCTCTGAGATCCATGAAACCGGGGGTTGAGGGGTGAATCGGCCGGCGGGCAAGCTATTCCGCGCGGCCCGTGGACGGCAAGGGAGCGCGCACGTTTGCCCGCGGCGCGCGGGGAGCTACATTCAGGCGACTTCACTCACACTTCGGGAGAGAGATCGTTGAGTCAGCCGCGCGTGGGAATCATCATGGGCAGCCGCTCGGATCGCGAGACGATGCTGGAGGCGGCACACATACTCGACGAACTCGAGATCGCCTACGAGATGGAAATCGTCTCCGCGCATCGCACCCCCGACCGTATGTTCACCTACGCCGAGACCGCGGAGGAGCGGGGGCTGGAGGTGATCATCGCGGGTGCGGGAGGCGCGGCGCACCTCCCCGGAATGACGGCGGCCAAGACGGTTCTCCCGGTGATCGGGGTGCCCGTCCTCTCCTCCGCGCTCAACGGGATCGACTCGCTGCTCTCCATCGTTCAGATGCCACGAGGCGTGCCGGTGGCGACCGTGGCGATCGGCAAGGCCGGCGCGGCCAACGCGGGGTTACTCGCCGCTCGCATCCTCGGCGCTCGCGATCCGGATCTCCGGGCGCGGCTCCGCTCGTTCCGTGACCGCATGGCGGAGGATGCGCTCCGTACGGAGCCCACCGGCAAGACGCGGAACACCGACCGGTGAGCAGAGCCGTCTTTCTGCCCGGCGCCACCATCGGGGTTCTCGGCGGCGGCCAGCTCGGCCGCATGCTGGCCCTGGAAGCGCGGCGGATGGGGTACCGCTGCCTGGTGCTCGATGCAGCCGCGGACGCGCCCGCCGCCCAGGTTGCCGACGGCTGCATCGTGGCGCCGCTCGACGACGTGGAAGCGGCGCGCGAACTCGCGCGCCGCTCGGATGTCGTCACCTTCGAGTGGGAGAACGCCGATGTCGACGCCCTGCGCAAACTCGAAGACATCGTGCCGCTCCGGCCCGGGCCCGGTGTGCTGGAGATCGCACAGCACCGACTGCTGGAAAAGGACACCGCCCGCAAGATCGGCCTCCCCACCGCGGAGTACCGCGCCGTGCGCTCCCGGGAAGATCTGCGGCGTGCGGTTGACGAGATCGGGGCGCCCTCGGTGCTGAAGACCGTCCGCGGTGGGTACGATGGCCGCGGCCAGGCGCGGATCCGGACTCGCGCGGACATAGAGGGGGCGTTCCGCGAGCTCGGCGGCGGCGAGGTCGAGTTGATCCTCGAAGAGTGGATTCGCTTCCGCCTCGAGATCTCCGTGATCTGCGCGCGTGCACCCGGCGGAGAGATCCGGACCTACCCGATAAGCGAGAACGTCCACCGGGCGGGAATTCTAGAATCCACGGTCGCCCCCGCGAGGATCCCTGACGCCGTGGCCACCGAAGCGCGCCGGATGGGCGAGGCGTTCGCCGAGGAAATCGAGCTGGTCGGCCTGCTCGCGGTCGAGATGTTCGTGGGCGAAGACGATTCGCTCCGCGTCAACGAGATCGCCCCGCGACCTCACAATTCGGGTCACTATACCTGGGAAGCATGCTCCGTCTCACAGTTCGAGCAGCACATCAGAGCGGTTTGCGGGCTCCCGCTCGGTGCGCCGGAGCTGCTGCGGCCCGCGGCGATGATCAACCTGCTCGGCGATGAGGTCGGAACCGGGCTCGGCCGCGGCGGAGTGGTCGGCGCACTGCGCCAGCCTTCCGTGGCACTCCACCTGTACGGCAAGGGGGAGGCGCGGCCGGGCCGAAAGATGGGGCACCTCACCGCGCTTGCCGATACTCCTGGAGCGGCATTGGAAGCCGCGCGAGCCGCCAAGGACGCGCTGCTTCGTGGATAACGCGCCACTCCTCCATCCGGAACGCGGCTTGCGTTTGCGGACACAGTACGTCGGCCACTCGGCGTCCTCACCGATTCCACCGAAACCAGGAGCAGGCCGTCAGATGAAGCTTACATCTTCGTACGCTGTCCTCGTGCTCGCCGCCGTGCCACTACTGTTGGGCGCCTGTGGCGGCGACCGGCCCGAGGACCCGGACTTCGTGATCCCACCGGGAGTATCGGTAGATCCACCGCGTAGCGCCTCTCAGACGGGAGGCCTTACACTGCCCGGAACGGAGCCGGATACCACCCTTCAGGGGACCGGCCCGGCCGCGGGAACGGTGCAGCCCGATACGCTCGTGGTGGATACGCCCGCTCTCCCGAACCGGCCATAGTCCGTCGATGCCGCCTTCCCACCCAGCGGCGAAGAACTCGGGAACATTTAGCCCCGCCCCCGGTATTTTTCCGTAGGTCTCGCTCAGCCGGGAGCAGATTTGGCCCACTCGCCAGGAGTGCTCCACGACGGGTGCGGGTTTGCGTCGGAGTGTTGCGGAACACCCTCACTTTTCCACTTCTTCACCCTCAACAGCCCCTGGTCCGCAGAACGTTCTCGCGGCGTAAACTGTTGGACTACAACGGGTTAGCAAATTCGGAAGGGGTGGCTTGCCCTTTGCTAGTACAGTGGAGTACCCAACGCCAGGAGGCACTGTGATTCTGCATGTAAACTTCGAGGAAGTTCGGGCGCTGAGCTCGGGGGCGGATCTCGTCCTCGCAGCCGGTGACGCCGAGCGGGACGGCGCCGTCGCCGCACCCTCCGAAGCGCTTGCGGAGGCAGAGGCACTGCGCTCCCAGTTGACGGGTGACCTGAGCATCGAAACGCTCGCTCAGCAGCGCCGCCTGAGGTCTGCGGTCTCGCTGATCTGCGACTATCTCAGCGACCGGCTCAAAGGCAAGGTGATCGAGCAGAGCCCGGGCCACGAAGAGTCGATCTACCTGTACTTCGACTACGGGCACGTGCTCACGGTTCTGCACCGCCTGGATCATCTGGGCTCCGAGATGACCGCCATGGTCGAGCTGATGACCGGCGCACCGGTTACCGATGAAGCTGCCGCCGCGATCAGCTTCCCGGACTGAGCGTCCCCACGAAAGGACGAAGCGGCCCGATGAGTTGTGATACTCACCGGGCCGCTTCGATTTCGGAAACTACGATGCTGCCCCCCAGCCTCCCACCAGGAACGGTGTCGTCGTCGGCTGCGGCGACCCTCCCGCGGGCTCCTCGGTAACGGCGCTGACGTCGAAGGAGACTCCCTCCGGCACCGGGAGCACGACAGATGCGCGACCCTCCGCATCGGTGGCGAAGGTACCGAGGCTCACGGGTGGGCGGTCGCCCTCGATCCCCCACAGCTGATAACTCCGCCCGGGACCCGCGGGCGGCAGCCTCGTCACGGCAAGCAGCACCACCGCGCGCTGCGGATTCCAGAAGAGCTGCACCGAGGGCGGCTCACCCGTAGCGGTCAGCGTTGCGGCACGAACCCCCGGCTCCAGGAGCGTAGCGAGCAGCGAATCTCTCGCTTCCACCGCGGCACGCGCTTCGCCGACCGTCCGCTGCAGCGCGATCCGCTCCTCGCGCTCCTGCCGATACCCCAGCCCAGCCGCAATCGCGAGCACCACCGAGGCCGCGGCTACCCACCACCCCGGGTTCCAGCCGCCTCCCCGCCTGGCAGACCTCGGAGCGGGGCGGATGTCGACATCCGAATTCTCCGCCGGTTCTGACACGGCCAACAGTTCCGTTTGCTCCCGGCGTGCGGCCGTGAGGATTCGCTCCCGAAGCGCCGCCGGGAGTGCCACCGGTGGAGCCGCATGAGCCAGGAGCCCGGTCACCTCCTCGAAACCCGCGACCTCATGGCGGCAGGCTCCACACTCGGCCAGATGCGCCTCGAACTGCTCCCGTTCCTCCGCTTCCAGCACGCCGAGTGCGTAGGGTGCGGGCATTTCCTCCCATGGATGTGCGCTCATGGCCGCAGCTCCGAGAGGTAGGGGGTGAGCGCCTTGCGCAGCTTTTCCATACCGGACCTCATCCGTGTTTTCACTGTCCCGAGCGGTTGTTTCAGCTCTGCCGCGATCTCACTCTGCGACAGCCCGCGGAAGTAGGCGAGCTCGATCACGCGGCGTTGTGCCTCCGGCAGGTCGGCGAGCGATCTCCCGACGAGACGTTGGTCATCGGAATGCTCGGCCTTACGGTCGGGAGCGTCGGAGGGAGCGCTGATTTCGAGCGCCAATCCGTCACGATCGGTGGCGGCCGAGCGCTCCAGCGCGCGAAGCCGCCGTTTTCGCGAGCGGAGCAGATCCAGACCCCGGGTACGCGTGATCGTAGACAGCCATGCGCCTACGCTCCCGCGCGCAGGGTCATACCGCCCAGCGGTCCGCCAGACCTGCGCAAAGGCGTCGGCGACAACCTCCTCCGCATCCGCGGAGTTGCCGACGACCGCCATGGCGAGAGAATACATCGCCGCTCCGAACCGGTCGTACAGTTCTCCTAATGCGCGTTCGTCTTCTTCTGCTACGCGCAGGAGGAGACGATAATCCGGCACCGGAACGGGCGGTTGCTGAGAAACGCTGACCTCCAGGATCCAAAGCGAGCCTACGGCAAGGAATGCACAAAGATGTGCAGGAGTCGTTGCATCCGCAACCATCCATCGACAGGCTGGCAATCTCCCCCTTCATGGTCCGGTTGGCTGCGGCAGGTGCAGCTCGCTGCACCACCTTCCCCCTATCTACGCCGGAGGCGCCGCTCCGGATCGGACCGCCGGGTACCGAAAGAGAGACCTACCCGATCTGCAACGAGTAGCGAATCGCATCATGGAAATTAGAAGACGCCCTTACTGGGCCGGCTGGTGTGCAGCTTCAGGATCCACGCGGCGGTACCCACGACAGAGCAGGACCGGAAGCCGCGGATAGCGCGGGAACGCGGGATCCGACTCGGAGCGACCGCAGAGATAAAAGCGGGAGCCGCGGCGGTTCTCCACGACTCGCGTCCACGCACAGTCTCCACAGAGGCCCGGCGGCGGGAGCCGGTCACCGGCCCGCGTTACGCTCCCGGCGGGTAAGGGTTCAGCCACGGCCCCTCCCCCGCCCCGCCACCTCCCATGTTTCTACTACCTCCCCACCGCGGACACCGAGGAGCCGCTCCTGCAGGTTGACCGAGACGCATACATGGTTCGGGACGATGCGTACCCGCTCTCCCACCTGTGGCCGCCAGTCGGTACCCGAAAGGTCCAGGATCCCGTGCTCTTCCGAGACTGCACGGACCCCGATCTCGGGGCGGTCGAGAAGCGCGCCGAAACCGCTCCCCGCTCCGCGCAGCTCCTCCTTGGCGAGCGCCTTCGAGCCGGCATCCACCACCGCCTGACCGCGCACGGCGGTGCTGACGACCATGGCGAGGATGGAGTACGCGCACTCGTCCCACCCGCAGGCGCCGATTGCGGCGGTGGTACGATCATTGAAGATGTTGGTACCGGGACGCACCTCGGTGAGCCCCTCGATACGGTGAGAGTACCAGAACGTGGGGGTGGACCCACCGCTCACCACGCGCGCCTCGAGCCCCGCGTCCTTTAGCGCCTCCAGGAATGGCCGCAGCCGGTCGGAAAGAGCTCTCAGCGCGGGATCGTGCTCATTCTCCACGGCGCGCAGATGCCCGGGGT
>JACDHR010000131.1 GCA_013820915.1 Gemmatimonadota bacterium | reverse complement strand
CCGGTACGCACCGGTGTTACCGTAATCCACCCCCGCGGCAAGGGCAGCGCGGACCCGGTGTTCGGGGCCTGGTTCGCGCTCAACGGCAACGGCGAGATGACCGGCACGACCTGGATCGAGGAAAGCGGGTTCCTGGAGGGGCCGGTCGCCATTACCAATACGCACAGCGTGGGGGTGGTACGCGACGCGATCCTGCAGTGGCGTGTCGGGCGGCCGGGAATGCAGCCGTGGGGGTTGCCCGTGGTGGCGGAGACCTACGACGGCGCGCTGAACGATATCAACGGCTTCCACGTGAAGCCGGAGCATGCGATTTCGGCGCTGGACGGCGCGACCTCGGGGCCGGTCGCCGAGGGGAACGTCGGTGGCGGCACAGGCATGATCTGCCATCAGTTCAAGGGCGGGATCGGCACCTCGTCGCGCACGCTGCCAGCGGAGCAGGGCGGGTACACGGTGGGCGTACTCGTGCAGTGCAACTACGGCGCGCGTCGCGACCTGCGCATCGCCGGCGCGCCCGTGGGACAGGAGATCACAGACGTGCTGCCGTGTATCGCGTCCAGCGATCCGGCCGTGCGCCCGAACACCCGCCGCTGCGAAGGCGCGGCCGCCGCGGGAGCGACGGTCGAGGACGCTCGCGCCGGAGAAGGATCGATCATCATCGTGGTCGCGACCGACGCGCCGCTGCTGGCGCACCAGCTCAAGCGTGTCGCCGTGCGCGCCTCGCTCGGCGTGGGGCGGATGGGCGGCATGGGGCACAACAGCTCCGGCGACATCTTCGTCGCCTTCTCCACGGCGAACCCGAACGCGGCGTCGGACACGGGAACGGCGCGCCTCGAGATGCTGCCCAACGCCCGTATCAACCCACTCTTCTACGCCACCGTGCAGGCCACCGAGGAAGCGATCACCAACGCGATGCTGGCGGCGGAAACGATGACGGGCGCGGATGGGTTCCGCGTGCATGCGCTGCCGCACGAGCGGCTGCGTGAGATCATGGCGAAGTATAACCGGCTCGATGTTCCCGCCCGCCGCTGACGGCGCCGGAGCGTACCTGCAACCCTGTTCCGAGGTTCGCATGCGTGGATTTGTGGTGTTGTTGCTCCTGGCCTGTTCCCCCGGCTTACTTGCCGCGCAGGCCGCGCCCGTACCGCGTACCTCTTTCGAGGGGCCGGCGCTGGAGTTCGACTTTCCGGGCCTCCACATCGGTGTCGCGGAGTACGACGAGGGGCCGACGGGCGCCACCGTCTTCTATTTCCCGCAGGGCGTTATGGCGGCGGTCGACGTGCGCGGCGGTGCGCCCGGCACCATCGGGACGGATTTTCTGCGGCTGAGCTACCCGTCGAGCTTCGTCGACGCGATCAGCTTCGCCGGTGGGTCGAGTTACGGGCTGGCCGCGGCCACGGGGGCGGCGGACGCGATCCGCTCCATGCGCGAGGACGCCGGTTCGTGGGGCAACATCGCCACGGTCCCGGGTGCCATCATCTTCGATCTCGGCCCGCGCCGGTTCAACGCGATCGTGCCGGACGAAACACTCGGGCGCGCCGCACTGCGCGCCGCCCGGCCCGGCCGCTTTCCCCTCGGCCCCCGCGGTGCCGGTCGCTTCGCGATGCAGGGTGGCTACTACGATTCGCGCGGTATCATGGACCGGCGGCAGCACTCCGGGCAGGGCGGCGCGTTCCGTCAGATCGGGCCGACCAAGGTCGCGGTGTTCACCATCGTGAACTCGCTCGGCGTAATCGTGGACCGGCAGGGCAGGGTGGCACGGTGCGGCGGCGACCCGGCCGCGGAGTGCGGCACCGCCGCCGACCTGCTGGCACGAACGCTGGATCAGCGGACGCAGGGCGCGCCCGTAGCGGCGCTCGACCCGTCTTCGGCCGGTCCCACGACCAACACCACGCTCACCCTGGTCGTGACCAACCAGAAGCTCGACATCTGGGCGCTGCAGCGGCTGGCGGTGCAGGTCCACACCTCCATGTCGCGTGCGATCCAGCCGTTCCACACGCAGCAGGACGGCGACGTACTGTTCGCCGTCAGCACCGGCGAGGTGGAGAACTCCGCGCTATCGCCCGTCGACCTCGGAACGGTCGCCTCGGAGGTCGCCTGGGATGCGGTGCTCGGCAGCGTTCCCCCGCTTCCGTCCGCGGAAGCCGCGGTGGCCGCGCCGGCTCCGGCGATTCTTGCCCGGAACGCCGGACGCTATGAGTTCGGACCCGGCGCGGAGCTGACGATCGTCCGCGAGGGGAACCGGTTGTTCGCGCAGGCGACGGGGACGCGCCCCGTCTATGGCTTCGCGCTGAACGAGCGGGTGGAGCTGTTCCCATCCTCCGACACGCACTTTTTCTCTCGGAACGTTCGCGGCGATCGCCTGCGCTTTGTACGCGATCGCCGCAACAGGGTCACGGGGCTGGAGATGAACCCCGGATCCTGGGGATTGCCAGCGCGTCGGCTGCAGTGACGGCAGTGACGGCAGTGACGGCACCTGTGAGGTAGAAGCCCCGTCGGGGGTGAGCCGGAAACCATTTACGCGAGGAGATACACCATGCCACGGTCAACGTTGTTTGTTGAGGGGCCCCACCAGCGCGAGTCGGGTCGGTACCGGGCCGGCGCCCAAACTATCTTTCCTCTCATTCTGGCCGCCCTGCTCGGGATGGTCCTCGCCGCTCCCGGTGCAGCCCAGGAGAGCGGTTCCATCGGCGGGGTTGTGGTGGAGCAGCAGTCGCTGCGTCCGCTCGCCGGCGTGCAGGTGAGCGTGGAGAGATCCGGGCGCGGCACGATCACCGATTCTAACGGCCGCTTTCTGATCACGGGTGTTACCGCTGGCGAGGTCACCCTGCGCGCGCAGGCGATCGGCTACGCAACCGCCACCCGCACCGCGAGCGTCGGTGATACCAACGTCCAGATCGCGCTTGCGCAGCAGGCGGTGGCGCTGGACGAAGTGGTCGTGACCGGCACGGCGGGCGATTCCCGCCAGCGTGCGCTCGGCAACGCCGTGGCGCAGATCCGAGCTGCTGAGGTTGTTGAGCGCACGCCGATCAACAATGTGCAGGAACTGATCAACGGCCGGGCACCGGGGGTGGTGATTACCGCGCCGTCCGGCCAGGTTGGCGGGGGATCGAGGATTCGCATCCGCGGTCTTTCCACCCTGTCGCTTTCGGGCCAACCGCTGCTCTACGTGGATGGTGTCCGGGTGGACAACGCGGCCACCAGCGGCCCACCGACTGGTTCGCCCAGCGCCTGAGTCTCGGAACAGACCGAACCAACGAGAACAACCAGACGCTCACCGAGCGCAGCAGCGAATAAACCTTCTTCTTCGGCGAGCTGCAGGGAAGCAAGTTCGCGGGGCGCCGCGAAGTGACCTACAACACCTTCGACTACAGCGGCACGGCCAGCTTTGGATTGCCGGAGGGGCTCGCCTCGAGTACGTCGGTCGGCGCTCAGTACTACCGGAGGCTAACCGAGTTCGTTGCCGCCACCGGCAGCCAGTTTCCGGTGCCGGGGCTGACCGTGGTGGACGCGGCGGCGATCCAGCGCGGGAGCGAGAGCTTCGTCGAAAATACCACGGTGGGCATATTTGCTCAGCAACAGTTCGGCTGGCGCGATCGGCTCTTCCTGACCGCCGCCCTTCGAGCGGACGACAACAGCGCGTTCGGTGAGAACTTCAACCTCGTCTACTATCCGAAGATCAGCGGGAGCTGGGTGGCGAGCGAGGAGCCGTTCTGGACGCTACCCTTTGTCAGCACGCTCAGGTTGCGCGCCGCCTACGGCGAGTCCGGCCAGCAGCCGGCCGCTTTCGACGCGCTGCGGACCTATGCGCCGGTTACGGGGCGTGGCGATGTCGCGGCGATCACGCCGCAGACGGTGGGGAACCCGGACCTCGGTCCGGAGCGGGGCAAGGAGGTCGAGCTTGGCTTTGACGCCGGCTTCCTGGATCAGCGCCTCGGCCTTCAGTTCACCTACTATAACCAGCGGACCACCGACGCAATCGTGTTCCGCTCCGTCGCGCCATCCAGCGGGTTCGCCGGTTCTCAGTTCGTCAACATCGGCGAGGTCGCGAACCGCGGTGTGGAGATGCTGTTCGACGCGCGGGTGCTGAACACGCCAAACGTGGATTGGAATCTTTCAGTCAGCCTTTCCACCAACGAAAACGAGGTCGTCGATCTCGGGGCGGAGCTGGACCGCCTGCCGCTGAACGCGCAGTTCGGGCTCGAGAGCCGGGTCGGGTATCCGGTCAGCTCGTTCTTCCACAAGCGGATCTTGAGCTCCGATATCGACGCGAACGGCCGCACCCAGAATCCTATGTGCGATGGCGGCCCGGAGAGCGGCGGACAGGCCGTTCCGTGCGCGAACGCGCCGTTCGTATACCTGGGACGGACCAACCCCAAATATGAAGGGGCGTTCACCTCCGCGGTCACCGCGTTCCAGCGCCTGCGGCTGAACGGGATGCTCGATTTCAAGACGGGCTTCAGCAAGTGGGACGGCACCACCTGGGTCCGCTGCTCGATCTTCGCCTTGTGCGTCGAGAACATGTTTCCGCAGGAGGCCGACCCTGTCCGGCTCGCGGCCTTTCAGCGGGATCTGGCTCTGCAGTCGCCCTACGTCCGCGACGCGAGCTTCGCCACGCTGCGCGAGATCGGGGCCACATACACCCTGCCGACACGCTGGGCAGCGCGATTGGGTGGCTCTACCGCGGCAATCACCGTGGCCGGCCGGAATCTGTACACCTGGACCCGCTGGCCGGGCCTGGATCCGGAGGGCGCCTTCGCCGCCGGCGGTTGGTACGAGCAGAACAATCTTCCCCAGGCAGCCCAGTTCATGACCACGATCAACCTGAGCTTCTGAACCCATGAAACCGACATCTACTCATACCCGTGGCGGCGTGTTCGGTGGAAGCATTCGTCGGCAGATCACGCTCTGTCTGCTCATTCCAGCCCTTGCCGCTTGTGACGCGCTCGACCGGGCGCTCAATGTGGAAACACCGAGCACCATCCCGGCTGCGCTGGCTGACAATCCAGCCGCGGCCTCCCTGCTCGTCCAGGGCATGCTCGCGGATTTCGACTGCGCCTTCGGAAGTTACATCGTGATCGGCGGGTTAGTCACGGATGAGCTGATCGAGGCCTCCGCACTGGCCAACCGCTGGCCCTACGACCGCCGCGACGTACAGCCGTCCGACATTCGCTATGGGACCTTCTCGTGCGAGAATCTGGGCGTGTACGTCCCCGTTTCCACCGCCCGCTTCACGGCGGACGATGCACTCGCCAAGCTGGAACGGTGGACGGACGCGGAGGTCGCCAACCGCACGTCCCTGGTCTCGACTGCGGCCGCCTACTCCGGCTACAGCCACATCCTGCTGGGCGAGGGGTTCTGCTCCGCCGCGATCGATACGGGTCCGGAGCTGACGCCGGCGCAGATTTTCGGGTTGGCCGAGCAGAAGTTTACCCGCGCAATCGAAGCCGCTCAGGCGGCCGGCAGCGATTCCATCCGCCACATGGCGCTCGTGGGACGCGCCCGCGCGCGGCTGAACCTCGGCAACTACGCGGACGCGGCGGCCGACGCGATGCTGGTACCGCAAGGGTTCACCGCATTTGCCTCGGCGTCCAACGCCTCGACGCGGCGGCAGAACCGAATCTTCACGCAGAACCGGCTCGGCACCATCGTCAGCGTCGGGCCCGAGTACCGGGACATCCAGTTCAATGGCGTGCCTGACCCGCGCGTCGTGGTGACGCAGAGCGGCAGAAACGGTGCCGACGGCTTCACGCCGATGTGGGAGCAGAACAAGTACACGTCCGAGGGTAGCCCGATCGTGATCGCAAGCTGGAAGGAGGCCCGTCTGATCGTCGCCGAGGCTGCGCTCCGGGGTGGAAACCCGCAAGCGGCGGTCGAGATCATCAACGTCCTGCACGCCCGCGCAGGTCTCCCCGCGTTCAGCAGCAGCAACCCGGATGAGATCATGGCGCAGATCATCGAGGAGCGGAGGCGAGAGCTCTTCCTGGAGTCACATCGGCTCTGGGATGTCAACCGGTTCGGCATCAACCTCGATCCGCCCGCGGGCACGCCGTACGTGAAGGGCGGTTTGTATGGCAACACCACATGCCTGCCGCTGCCAAACGTCGAGCGGGCGAACAATCCGAATATCTAAGTCGTTCACCTCTGACCGGAGCCGTGCCACCGCTCAACGTGAGTGGCGGCACGGCTCCGCGTTACTTCTGTTCCCAACGTGCCGGAGGAGGCGTTCCATGGTGCACCGCTGTTTCAGGATCGTTTTCGGGTTGATGCTGATCCACCTCGCGGCAGCCTCGTCGATTTCCGCACAACTCGGTGCGGTGGACGGCTACGTGCGGGTCGAGATGGAGAAGCGACAGATCCCCGGTCTCGCGCTCGTCATCGTGCTTACGAATCTTGGCCGCAGGGTAGGCGCGACGGGAGTGAATGCGTGGGGGCTGACCACGGAGATCGCGGGCTACTACGTACCCGGTCTTCGTCTCGGCTGGTCGCGCGAACAGACCGGATCCAGCGGCGATGGGAGCGGGCGGGGAGTTGCACACCTCTCCGACCGGTCGTA
This sequence comes from Gemmatimonadota bacterium, assembly GCA_013820915.1. Classification (GTDB taxonomy): domain Bacteria; phylum Gemmatimonadota; class Gemmatimonadetes; order Longimicrobiales; family Longimicrobiaceae; genus JACDHR01. The sequence continues at coordinate 3,363 of JACDHR010000131.1, read as the reverse complement.
TGGTATCGTTCCGGCAGTTCCCGTTCCCATTCGCGGGGGAACCCGCGTTCGCGCCTATAGCCCTATCCCGACCGCTCCATGATGAGCTTTCCTATCTTCTCCGCCCGCGCCGTTCTCACGTTGATCCTGCTCGTGGCGGCTGTACGGGCGGCGCCCGCCCAACCCGCGCCTCTCCAGGGCCTGGACGGCTACATCGAGGCCGCAATGCGCGATTGGGGGGTCCCCGGCCTCGCGATCGCGGTGGTCAGGGACGACTCGGTGATCTTTGCGCGCGGCTACGGTGTGCGGGAACTGGGCGGCGCGGAATCGGTGGACGAGAACACGCTGTTCGCGATCGCATCCACCACCAAGGCGATGACGGCCGCAGCGCTGGGAACGCTCGTCGACGAAGGGCGGCTCGGGTGGGACGATCCCGTTTCCCGCTGGCTGCCCGAGTTCCAGCTTCTGGACCCCACCATCAGCCGCGACCTGACCGTGCGCGACCTGCTGACCCACCGCAGCGGCGTCGAGCGCGCGGACCTGCTCTGGGTCGCCGCGCCGTTCGACCGTGGCGAGGTGCTGCGCCGCACGCGGCACGTGTCGTCCAGCGCGCCGTTTCGCGCCGGCTACGGTTATCAGAACCTGATGTACATCGCCGCGGGCGAGGTGGCGGGCGCCGCGGCCGGCAGCACGTGGGACGATGTCGTGGAGCAGCGGCTATTCCGGCCGCTCGGCATGACGCGCAGCACCAGCCGGTCGGCGGTCGCCGAGACCCGCGACAATGTGGCCACCCCGCACACGCGCGTGGATGGGCGTGTCACCCCGGCGGCGCTGCGAAATTACGATAATATCGGCGGCGCGGGGGCGGTGTTTTCCAGCGCACTGGAGATGGCGCAGTGGATCCGGCTGCACCTGAACGGGGGGACGTACGGAGGCCAGCGACTGATCGGGGAGGCTACGGTCAGCGAGATGCACACCCCGCAGACGGTGATCCGCAGCGATACTGTTGCTGATCGCCTGTTCCCCGATTCTCACTTCCGCGCCTACGGGCTCGGCTGGTTCCTGCAGGACTACCACGGGCGGAAACTCGTCCACCATTCCGGCTCGATCAACTGGACGCGTACGCAGGTCGGGATGATCCCTTCCGAGAATGTGGGCGTGGTGGTCATCGCCAACCTGAGCAGCAGCAACCTGCAGCATGCGCTGATGTACCGGGTGCTGGACGCGTTTATGGGTGCGCCGCAGCGCGACTGGAGCGCGGAGTACCGCGCGCTTGCCGTCCGGGCGGAAGAGCGCGCGGCGGCGCGGAGCCGGGAAACGGAGGCGTCGCGCATCCGCCGCACACGCCCGTCGCTCGCCCTGGACGCGTACGCCGGCACCTACACGGACAGCGTGTTCGGCGACGTGCGCATCTCGCGGGAGCGGAACCGACTGGTCCTGACCTATGCGCCGGACTACGTGGCCGACCTCGAGCACTGGCACCACGACACCTTCCGCGCCGTCTGGCGCCGAGCGGGGTTCGGCCGCGCCTTCGTCACCTTCAGCCTCGATCCGCGGGGGCGCGCCCGCACGCTGGAACTGGAGGATTTCGGCGAGTTCCGCCGCGCGCCGGACCCGCGGTCCGACGCCGCCGTCGCGGCGTCCGATGTGCTTGCGCCGTGGGCGCCGCGGCTATGACAGCTCGATCCGCACCTGCAGCGGCTCGCCCTCGACGGCGAGCAGATTCGCGAGGGTACGATTCCCCTTGCGGCTGAAGTGTAGCGAAACGCGCGATTCGCCGATCCGCAGGCTGAGCACGGTGAGCTCGCGGAGAAAGGGCGGCAGCATCATCGAGCCCTCGTGCGGCGCCTGCATCAACGCCGGCCCTGGCGTCTCGCGCAGGCCCACGGACATCACGGTAAGCGCCATCAACCGCAACTTCCCGGGCCGTTCGGGGCCGGGGCAGCTCTACCTGGCCTCGCCGTTCACGGTCGCCGCGTCGGCTATGGCCGGCGAGATCGTGGAGTGGACGCCGCAGGAGGCGCCGGCGGGGGTCTGACGGCGGCTGCGCCCGGCGCCCGGCGTTTCACTCCTCAACCCGGTCGGACCGGGAAAACCGGTGGAGAACGACGCGCTCCACCTCGTCTTCGTCCAGCTCACGGGCCAGGATGTAGTCGTGCCCGACGGAGAGGACCTCGAGATTACCGGGTAGCGTTACCCGCCCGAGGGTTTCACCTTCCGGTGAGAGGACGAGCCAGACGTGAGGATCTCCGGAGAACGGTGAGTACTCGCGAACCCAGACGCTCCCACCTGCGTCTACCAGGAGTCCGGAAAACGCTGGCATCGTTCGGTGGAACGGAACCTCGCGCAGCACCTGTTCCTAGAGCTCCCGGTAGCTGTCCACGGTGATGCGACTTAGCCGTTCGCGTTTGTAGCGGTCCACATCGCCGTCCGTCGGCGCGGCGCCGGGGCTGGCGCGGCGAAGCGCGGTGCGTATGGCGCGCAGCAGAATGCGGAGCACGTCGCCGGCGAGGCGCGGGTCGTGGGGCAGGAAGGGGCGGATCCGCTTCGGCAGGGAGAGCACCCACTGGCGCAGCGGCAGGGCGGCAGGACGTGGTCGATGAGATGGGCGGCCACCTCCACCATGCGGCGGGCGTTGCAGGAGGGGCACGCGCCGCGGCCCTTGCAGGAGAAGGCGACGAGGTGCTCGGCGGCACACGCGTCGCAGCGGATGCGGGCGAAGCCGTGGGCGAGGATGCCGCAGCGGAGGTAGGCGCGGAAGTCGTCCGCGACCCAGTTTGGCACGCCCTCGCCGTCGGGGTCGGCCGCGGCGGCATCGGCGAGAAAGCTCTCGAGGTGGTGCTGCACGAGCGGGTAGAGGGGCGGGCCGTCGGGTCACGACGCCGGTAGCCGGCGGCGGCGCCGTCGGACGGCGGGATTGAGGCAGGGTGCGGGAAGGGGCCGCGGGGCGTGGTCCAGCCGGTGCGTCCCGGTGCAGGCGCGTGCATACAGACGACGGTGCGGCTGCGGGCGGGGCGGTGGAATGGCGCGGTGGGTCAGTGTAGTATGCCGGCGGCGGCTTGCGTTGACGGGGCTACGGCGTGCTCTGCGAAATTCTGCACGCGAACATGGAAGAGCGCGCCTGGGCGGTCGTTCAAGCATCGGAGAGGTCGCCGAGGCCGATGAGCGCGGCGCGACTCGGCTGGCGTCATCGCGAGCTATCTGATGAGGCTTGCAGATTGTCCCGCTGGACTTTTCGTAGGCGCCTCGGTCAGGGCGCGGCGGGTGCGAAGCGGAGCGCGTGCGCCATGAGCCGTGCCGCCATCCGCTCGGCGAGCGGGGACGCGCGGTTCGACATGACGATCACGATCACCGGGCGCTCGGGGATGCGCCGCACCTCAGCGT
>JACDHR010000130.1 GCA_013820915.1 Gemmatimonadota bacterium | reverse complement strand
ACATGATATGTGGAACGCTTCCACATATCCCGCTCAGGCGCAGGATATCTGGAATGTTTCCAGGTAGCACGGCTGGGGAGGGGGATATCTGGAAAGCTTCCGGATACTCAGAATGTTGGGCGGCTCGCGGCAGCTTCCTCGCATTCTTCTGGTTTTGTGAGTAGATTTCAGCCTTAACCCGAACCGGAGCCGAAGCCGTGAGCGTTCAGGATATCGAAGCCGAAGCCCTTAAGCTACCTGCAGGTGAGCGTATTCGGCTTGCCCAGGAGTTGTGGGACAGCATTGCTCCCGAAGCCGAGGCCAACCCGGACCTGCTCCCCTTGAGCGAAGAGCAGATCCAAGAATTGGAACGCCGGCTCGCGGAACACGAACGGGATCCGAGTTCGGCGCTACCTTGGGAGGAAGTGCGGGCTCGGCTGCGTGCCCGGTTCGGGTGAGCAGCGGTTCGGAACGCCAGTTCGTTGTCCGGCCCCAGGCGGGGCGGGAAATCGAAGAAGCTGCAGAGTGGTACGACATCCGGCGCTTTGGGCTCGGGGCCGAGTTCCTGGATGCGGTCGACGCCTGCTTGGCTTCGGTGCTGCGAAACCCGGAGTCGTATCCTGAGGTACGCAGCGGAATGCGGCGGGCAGTAGTCCGACGCTTTCCCTACAATCTGATCTATGCCCTACGCATCGATGAAGTCGTGGTACTCGGATGCGTTCACGGCCGTCGCGATCCGAAGACCTGGCAAGCTCGGGCTTGAGCAGTTCCAGTGCCGCCCAACCAGTCGCTGCAGGAGACGCGGGGCCGTCCATGTTTTCGAGTGTGGTGTGGGGTTCAAGTCCCTACCACTTTTCAGCTCTCGCGTCGCCCCGCGCTCCTGAGCTTGAGCGTTCGGCACATCAACTCGTTTCGAGACGAGAACCTATGAATCTCAGCCATCGCTTCTCCTGCCTCTTACTGGTTCTACTCTGCAGCGCGTGCGTCAGCACGGTAGCTGTAGAACAATCCGAATTCAACCCGTCTGCCACCGTTGCTCCGCAGGTCTCCCGCCACTCGGACACCTACATTCAGAATCTACTCGAAGAGGTCGTGCGCGATGGGCGCACCGTGGGTGTGGTCGTCGGTCTGCTGGAGGCCGACGGAAGCCGACGCGTATTCTCGCATGGCAGCCCCGGCGCGGGTGCGCGCGCCCTCGCCGCGGAGAGCGTCTTCGAGATCGGGTCGATCACGAAGGTTTTCACAGGAATCTTGCTTGCCGACATGGTCCGGCGAGGAGAGGTGGAGCTGTCCGACCCTGTCTCACAGTACCTACCGGCGAGCGTGCGGGTACCGTCGCGCGACGGCAGGGAGATCACCCTCCTCGACCTGGCGACCCATCGCTCCGGTCTGCCAAAGATGCCCCAGGGCCTGGTAGACGACGATTATGCACGCTACACCATCCAGCATTTCTATGATTTCGTCTCCTCGTACGAGCTTCCGCGCGGCGTGAACGAGTCGTACGAATACTCGAACGTCGGTATGGCGCTGCTCGGCCGGGCCCTCGAGCTGCGGGCAGACAAGCCATACGAAGCGCTTCTCCGCGAGCGCGTGCTCGACCCGCTAGGTCTAGAGCATACCGCCGTCACCCTCACACCAGCGCTGGAGCAGCGTCTGGCCTACGGGCATAACGCGTTCGGAGATCCGGCGCAGCGGTGGGATCTTCCGGCGATGATTCCGGCGGGATCCCTTCGGTCGACGGTCCACGACATGCTCACCTTCGCGGCCGCGAACCTGTCGGCAATCACGACAGACGCACACGATAGTCTGCGTGACGCGCTTCGTGTGCACCGCCCCGCGGACGAGGAGGGCTATGAGATGGCGCTGGGCTGGGAAGTCCACCGACTCGGCGATAGGTTGTTCGCCTCGCATAGTGGCGATACTTGGGGCTACGGAGCATTCCTGGCGATCGACCTCTCGACCCGCAGAGCCGCCGTCGCGCTGTCCAACGCCGGCAGTGCCGGTGTCAGTGGGCTGGAGTTCCACCTGCTCCACCCTTCCATTCCGATGCGCGAGCGCTCCGTGTCGCTACCAGTCGTCGCTGCGTACCGGACAGGAGGTTTGGAAGCGGCTATAGATCGGTACCGGGAGCTGTATGAGGAGGCCCATGATCGCTGGGTCTTCGACGAATGGGCACTGAACTCCGTCGGGTACTGGCTACTCGCCCGTGGGGTGACTGACAACGCCGTCGACCTTTTCGCGCTGAACGTCGATCGGTACCCCGACGCGCCCAACCCGCACGGGAGCCTGGGCTATGCCCTTCTCCGAGCGAGCCGGCCGGAGGAGGCGCTGCAGAACTATCGAAGGGGAGTCGCGGTAGCCGAAGCAGCCGGCCATCCTGACCTTTCCGCTCATCGGGCGAATCTCGAACGCGTGCTGAGTGAACTGGCGCAGCCGGACTAACGCGGCGAACGGACTTCTGACGCTGTCCAGCAGGCGGATGCGAGGCTCGCTTCGAACCTGTCCTGCCTGCATTTGCGCATGAACGCGCGCGTTGCCTCCCGATCCGGGAGGGAATATTCTGTGAGATCGCTCGAGCACTACCGGATAGCGCGATTGTGGCTGCCCCGCGGGTCGCGTAGCTCGGGGAACCTTTCCGCTGGCCGTCAGCGCAGTCTCCTTGGCCGAACAATGGCTTGCAGGGGACCGGCCGCAAACTTTGGATCCGCCTCAGACCGCGCGGCCGCCGGCCCCTGAAGCCTTTCCGTTATACGGCTTAAGGTGGTTCACTCGAGGCACAGGAGGATGAAATGAGCAATGTCAGCATTCGGTACATCGTCGATGATGTAGACGCGGCCATCAAGTTCTACACAGACAACCTCGATTTCGAGGTTGAAATGCATCCTGCACCGGGATTTGCAGCCCTGAAGCGTGGAAGCCTTTTGCTTTTTCTGAACGCGCCTGGTGCAGGTGGCGCGGGCGCCTCGATGCCCGATGGTTCCAAGCCAGAGCCCGGCGGTTGGAATCGCTTTCAACTCAACGTAGAAAACCTGAAGACAGCCGTCGAAGAACTAAAGAAAAGGGGTGCTTCTTTTAGAAGCGAGATTATTGAGGGCAAAGGTGGCAAGCAAATTCTTCTGGAAGATCCGTCAGGCAACCCTATTGAGCTATTCGAGTCCACGAGGTGAGCCGCATAACAATTCATTCAAGCCGAACCCGCTTCGCGGGTCGGCTTAATTCAAGCGTTGGGCTTTGGTGATCCGGGTCCTTCTGCACATCCCCCCGGCCATTCTTGGCTTCCAACTTCCTCTGGCGTTTTCCTCCCAAAGGATTTCGTGCGGCTGAAGTGCGGCAACAGCTACCTTTGTGGGCATACAGAAGCAGCGGCCGCCTCAATTGCTCGGTGGGTTGGTTGGAGGGAACAGGGTTTGCACGTGATTCGCGGTTCCGTCTAGCAGCCGTATCGATGACACTTCAACCCAGCAAGGTATCATGCGCAAGTCACGCGACCCTGAGTCCAGTCCTCGGGGGAATGCTGAAAAATATCTGAGCTACCGCGAGGCGTGGGCACGGATCAAGGCTGCTCAGGGACATGGCTTCTACCTTGAAGCAGTTACGATCGAGGAGAGCATCATCTCCGACCGGCTCATCCGCTACCTCCTAAGCGTGAACGCGATTGAGTTGAAGGATGATTCTCACCGGTACCCTCCATTCGGTCAGCTCATCCAGCTCTGGAAGCAGGAGCGTCCAGAGCCGATCACCTCTCGAGGAGTGGACAACCTGCAGGAGGCGGTAGACCACTGGAGAAGGCACCGTAACAACATCGTGCACGGGCTGGTGAAGTCGAATCCTGGTACTCCGACAGAAGATATTGACGATTTCCTCTGGGCCGCTCGCCAAGCGGCAGCAGAGGGAGAAAAGCTCGCGAAAGCGGTCAGCCAGTGGTGCGCAAAGGTTGTCCCTCGATCTCCGCGGGAAACGCGAACAAAGACGTCAGAGGCCGTGACTAGCGCTTCGATTTCTCCGGAAGAGCAGCGACTCACCCGCTTGCTCGGTCAACTTGGCTTTTCAGCGCCAATCCATGTACGTGGTCGCACATCTGTGGCCGATCTGTTCAAGCAAAAAGAACGATGTGGTGTTTACGTCCTCGAGTTCGCAACGGGTGAACTCTACGCCGGCAAGGCACGAGACGTGACTCGACGCTTCGTGCAGCACTCGAAGACTCATGATGATATCGAGCGGCTTGCGTTCATGCGCGTCTCCGAAGCCGAACTGGACACGGCGGAGCGTTCTGTGATCAAGCGGCTGGAGGAAGGTAAGCCGCTTCGCAACATTACCTTTACTCGGCTCCCCGCGGGCGAGACGGACTTTGATCTCGTGATGAGCCACGAAGAGCAGATGCGGTGGCGAGCCGATCTGTCTTTCCAAGACCTCTCGGGCCCTCGTCTTGTCGATCCGGTCCTCCGGCGCAAGTACTCCCGTCGCTATCGCCAGTTCGAGAGGCTGGGATCTGCCGAACGAGTGAGTGATGTACTCCGCACATACGTTGATGCAGCCATACCTGTACCCCGACGCAGCGAAGTCGCCTTTTGGGCTGTCACCTGCCTGCCTTCGGTCGGAATGCCTGCACGCATCAACATCAACTGGCAGGAAGTGTTCAACGTCCACGGTCACGACGCGGATCTCTGGTGTTCGATCTTCATGGCCGCGTCTCCGTTCGACGAGTGGTCACAAGAAAGATCAGACAAGCTTTATGAGCGGTATCTGACGCTCCAGCCGACAGACCACTGGTACAAGCCGGGTGGAGAGGATCAGCTCAACTTCTACATCCGTGCGGACGAGGTCGAGTCCTTCGTCACTGATCCTGAGGTCTTACCTGCCATTCGTGAGTTCAACCTGCGGTTGATGCGGCGAGGACCCTGCATATACGGCCGGTATCATTGCATGGATCTCGTGGACCGGCTGTTGGAAGAGAAAGAGCGTGGTGAGGAGTTGCCAGCCGCGGTGCCCACGTGAATGGCACGGGTAAACATTACTGCGTAAACCCTGCAAAGCAACTATTTACCGCCTAACGATGCGCTGCAAGCGACGAGGGGCCGGCCCATCCGTGCATCGCTGGAGTGAGTCGCACGGGCACGCTCGTCGCTCGTTGCAAGCGGTTGCGCTTCTCGCCTCTCGCGCCTGAGCCGCAAGCTGTTAGGCTTTGTATTAGCATGCTACACGGAGCCCGTTTTGTTTTCCCTTTGATCATCATTTGATAGGAGCGAAGTGGATGGCCTGTTCACGTGGCAAGGCATCACCGAACCGCCATACCCAGTTGCGACTTTTCGCGAGTTCCGGCGGATTCTGCCAGCATCCGGGCTGCCTACGTCCGCTCTTTCTCGACGTCGGGACGGAGACCATCCACATAGCGGAAATGGCTCACATTTTCGCGGCATCAGACGAAGGCCCGCGAAGCACCCAAACAATCACGGAGGAGGAGAGGGGGCGGTATGAGAACATCGTTCTGCTCTGTCCTTCGTGCCACACGATCGTAGACAAGGCTCCCGGTGCCTTTCCTGATCAGACGATGAAGCAGTGGAAGGAGCAGCACTCGCGGCGGATCGCCGTGACGTTTGGCGCAGTGACTTACGCCGACCGAAAGTCGGTCTCGGAGGCATTGCGCCCGCTGCTGTTGGAGAATAGAACAATTTTCAATGCCTACGGACCTGACCAGGAGTACCGCTACGATCCAGAAAGCGAAAAAGCAGATGTGTGGCGCCGGAAGATGTTATCGCGTATCCTTCCGAACAATCGGAAGATCCTGGCAATTATTGATGCAAATCGTGTTCACCTCACCGGTAGTGAGGAGCAGGTTGTCGAAGAATTCCGGCAGCACGTTGATGATCTTGAAGCGCGCCACGTGGGTGACGGGATTATCGGGACCGGAGCAACCTTCCCGCCCCTATTGAATCAGGTTTTCACGAATGCCTATGAGTGATGGCGAATCTTGCTGGACGGGACGATCGGTCGCGACCAAGATGCGTGCGCACTCTGAGATCACCGAAGCAAGTGCGCTCACAGACAGGCACGTGAGGCTGGTGCGAATGGAATGGGCACCTGTGATCGTTGGAACAGCGGCGGCGGAGCGCCTTGACGCATCAACGCTCATATCGCTTCTGCAGTTCGAAGAGCCCATTCACTTCGTGGTCAACGTACCAAGAGAATCATACATCGCCGGGGACGCGATTGCGCTCTCGGAACGCAAGTCCGTTCCTGTGGGTAGCTTGGGCGACCTGATGCGTGCCGTTTCCCTACCTGACGTGCGCAAGTACGTGGATAAGGAAACGGAATTCATCACCCGTGGGCTCCGGCAGCATACTCGAATCAGTGACTACCATCGCTCTGCTGATCGTGCCTACGAGATCTCTCGCCACGAGCTCCCAAAGATCTCGGTTGTCTTCCTCAACGAGTACGAGATGACCGCTGATCATGTCCGGACAGCGCGTGATCGATATGGCCCGTTCCGCCTCCTTGTAATTACGAATCCGAACGGGCGAGCGACGACCTCGGCGGAGGGTGTAGCTGGATCTCTCGGTATCGAAATCCACAGGTGGAGATCATTTCTCGGGAGACTGAACAGATGAAGAGTACCTCGGCGGTATTTGAGCGGCTCATTGAGGAAGCGCGAGGGCTATCCACAGAAGTTCCAGAGAGCAGGTGGTATGTTTTCGGCTCTGTGCTTCGGAATCCGGAAGAAGCGGAGGACATTGATGTTCTGATCCTCTGTTCGACGGGAGATGATGCGTCGTTTATTCGGAGGCGCTTGCGAGACTTTTGCTTGTCTCACCCGGTGCACCTTCTCTTGGCCACATGGGAAGAGGAGCGGGAACTCCAGTTTGTTGAGACACAGGGGTGTGTTCAGCTTTTCCCAGTCTCTCGGCCAGCCTAACGAGTGGGTGAAGGCGACCGAGGGCGCTGCATGTTTTCTGCCGAGCGGCAGGTCCGGCGTAAGCGCCCTCGGCGCCTTACCCGGGATCGTTAGGTCCTCCAGCAGCTCCGGTCGAGCTCAGCATCAGGCGACGCAGTTCCGATTGGTTGCGTGCTGGGGGAGAGCGCTTGCCAGGGCGAGTGGAGCAGAAGCTGCATGCTCACCCATGCCTGCGCTGCGGAGACTCTGAGATCGGAGGTGCACGATGTGGCGTGTTGTTGCTTTGGCGCTCTTTCTCGCTAGCTGCACAGGCGAAGCCCCGATGCTCGCGCCTGCGGATACCGAGCCTGCGCGCGTCAAGATCACTGCGGTAGGCCCGGTCGCTTACTTGCCGGATCTCGTCCTTGTGCCGGTCGCGCTACAGAACGAGGGCGGACCGGGCTTCTACAAGGTGCGCTTCTATGGCGCTCAAAGCCAGGTGAATGCCCCCCCGGACTGGGAGGTTGAGACCGAGCTTGTGGGTGTTGTGGAACGCGGCTACCGGGCATCGGTGAACTTTCACGTGAGAGGAACCGGGGCGAGCCCATTGGTGGGGATCAGCGTGTTCTCACGCGGGTTGAACTCGGAGAATTTCACACGGTGGCACGTCCATGTCACGAACTGAATGGAGGGTACGCTCGTGCTGGCCTAATAGGCGCTTGCAAGGGACGAAACCGCGGGCATGATTGTGAGCGGAACGCAGGCGGTGGAGCCCCGCGGTTCCGCCCCTGAAGCTTCATCGTTAGCCCTCCTCATTCCCACCCTCGTGCATGTTGCCGGCTCCGAAGTTATTTTCCGGTGTGAACCCGAGCCGGAGTGTCGTGTTATGAGCAGACCGTTGGAGCAGTTGGAGGCCGAAGCCTTGAATCTCCCCGCTTCCGAGCGGGCGAGACTCGCGCGGCGGTTGTTGGTCAGCCTCGATGATGAGGATGCCGAGGATCCGCAGGAGGTCGAACGAGCCTGGGGGGAGGAGATCCGCCGCCGCTTGGAAGCGTACCACGCAGGTACGGTCCAGACGATCCCGGCCTCGGAGGTTCTCGCCAAAGCACGGGCGCGGTTGCGGTGATTGAGATCCCGTTTCTTCCGGAGGCTGAGGAAGAGTTCCTGGAGTGGGTCGATCGATACGAAGGCGAAGTGCGCGGTTTGGGTGGGGAGTTCATCGAGGAAGTGGAACGGGCACTGGAGCGGATCGCCACCTTTCCGGAGCACGGAAGTCCGCATCTGGTGAACACGCGGCGTGTGGTGCTGCAGCGGTTCCCCTTCTCTGTGGTCTACGACATCCTGCCGGAAGGCGCCTTGGTAGTAGCCGTGGCACACCACCGGCGCCGGCCTGGCTACTGGCGGGAACGGATCTGACCCGTTCACTTCGGTGCAATAGCGTAAATGCAGACATACAAACCACTTACGTCGCTTCGGCTTGGGCTGATAATCGGATGCAGGCGACACAGGGCGCCCCGTATTTTCGTGCGAGGGCAAGGCTTCCGCAGCCGCCCTGCGCGCCTGATCCTCGGCGTTAGCCCTCGATCCGGCCTTTCGTGCGTGGCGAGCTTCCTCTTGACGTGACGACCCCAGACATGAACCGTTGTGCTGTACATGTTCACCGGAGGCTGAATGTCCATCGAGACCACCTACACCCATGCTCGCGCTCACTTCGCCGAGCTTTGTGATGCCGCGGCCGAGGACCGGGAGGTCGTCATCATTCGCCGTCGCAATGCGGAGGACGTGGCGCTGATTGCCGCCGACGAACTCTCCAGCTTGATCGAGACCGCGCACCTGCTGCGGTCGCCGAAGAACGCCGAACGCTTGCTCACCGCCCTGGCGCGAGCCCGCAGCGGTACGGAGGTCTCGCAGAGTGTGGAGGCGCTTCGTCAGGAGCTCGGGCTTGGCGAAGAAGCGCGGTAAGCCAGCCGAGCCGCGGCGGCGTGAGGCGGTCTTTCATCTGGAATTTCGCGAGGATCTGCGGCACTGGGTGGAGGCCGATCGGAAGTTGGCGCTGCGCGTGCTCGACCTGGTGGAGGCGGTGCTTCGGGAGCCGTTCGTTGGTGTCGGAAAGCCGGAACCACTGCGGTACCTCGCCTCGGATGTGTGGTCGCGGCGGATCTCGCAGGAGCACCGGCTGGTGTACCTGGTGAGCAGCGAACGAGTTGACTTTCTTCAGGCTCGCTATCACTACTGAAGGTGTCCGCCGAATGGCCCGGGCTAACGAGTCGTATAAGGACTCCTCCCCAATGTCGACGAGCAGACGCTAACGCACTCTGATGGTGGAGGGGCACGGTTGCAGTCGTATATCCGGCCTCTTCTGTGGAGCGCCTGAAGCGTCCGGGCCATGAGGGATCATTCGCACACCGAGAGCCAATCGCTGCAAATGTTCTCTACTGGAACGCACTCGTTACCGGCTTTTCCCCGGCGGCGCACCGACCGCTCTGCCATCATCACTGTACTGTCTCTGCTCGCACTCTCTTGATAAGCGTCTTCCGTATTGGTCTCCCGATCTTCATTGGTCTCCCGATCTCCCGACATGCGGCGCCATGCTGTGGCGCGGGGGCAGCCTTGCATCAGCACTGCATGCCGATGAACTTGTGACGCCAAGGATGCCACGGCTGATTCCCCGTCATTCGTCCAGGATCGCACTCGTTCATGCACTCTCGCGCTGCGCATCTGATCTCCTCGCTCGGGCTGGCTCCGCACCCGGAGGGCGGCTACTTCCGCGAGGTCTACCGCTCTGCCGCTCGCGTGCAGCCGCTCGATGAGCGCGCGGAACGAGCGGCGTTGACCACCATCTACTTCCTGCTCACCGCGGGCGAGGTGAGCCGGTGGCACCGGGTTGCTTCCGATGAGGTATGGCACTACTACGAAGGCGATGCACTCGAGCTGATCACGGCCGATCCCCACTTCGACCGGCTCACGCACCATCTGCTGGGACCCGTCGGTGAGGGTGCACGGCCTGTGCAGGTGGTGCCAGCGAACTCCTGGCAGGCGGCGCGCTCCACGGGAGCCTACACGCTGGTGGGG
>JACDHR010000479.1 GCA_013820915.1 Gemmatimonadota bacterium | reverse complement strand
ACCCGAGACGACCACCCGCCCCACCCCCGCGAGCCGCCCGGCCACGGCGGCCAGGTCGCGCGCTCCCTTCCCCTCGTCCCAGAGGCGGCCGACGGTCACCACCAGCGGGTCCCGCTCCGCTCGCCCCGCCGCGACGAGCGGCCCCGGGGTGCGCGCGTTGTGCACGGTATGTACCCGCCCCGCGCGGTAGATCGATTCGACCCGACCCGCCATCCAAGCCGAGGGTGCGACACGCGCGTCCGCACCGGCGAGCCCCGCCTCCACCCAGCGGCGGTAGCGGGCGAACCATTCGTCGTCGGGCGGCGCCTCCCCCTTCACCGCCTCCCACCAGCTCACCACGTCGCTGTGGGCGGCCACGAGCTTCGGCACTCCGAAGTCCACGGCACCGTAGAAGAACTGGTTTAGATGAATCACGTCGGGCGCACTGCGCCGGACGATCGCGTGCAGGGCGCCGGCGGAGGCGGTGAGGCCGGGCTCCGGCTCCGGCATCCACTCCAGCGGATAGCAGAGCGCGGTGAACTCGACATCCGGGCGCTCCGCCAGCCAGGCGCGATGCTCGGAGCGCGGCTCTCCGCCAAGTGAGACCAGCGCCACCGAATGGCCTCGCGCCAACAGCGCATCCGTCAGCTCTTCGGTATAGCTCCAGACGCCGCCCATCACGTCAGTTGTGAGGAGAACCCGCATTGCTCAAGTTGGCGCGCGAGCGGGGTAGGTCAGCCGCGCGATCGAGGTGCCCGCGCTCCCCTCCCGGCGTAGCGGGCGCGCCGGTGAAGCGGAGACGCCGGACGACGAACCGGCTCGTTGAGTGGGTGGGCGGTCGGACATGGGGGGCAAGGTAGCCGCCGGGAGGAAAAGCCGAAAGGCAGCGGCCGAACGCAGGTGCCTTTTCTCTTCCACCGCCTGGACTTACGTACCTGCACCCCTCGTAACGCCGGGTACGGGCTCGCACGCAAAGCTTGCGCGACAGTCACATTTCATACAACTTGTGCCGATTATTGAACTGGGGCACGCGTGCGTCCGCACCTGCTCCCAAACTCCTGCGCTCTGCTCGTACGCGTGGTACTTGCGGGGCGCTCTCTCGTTCGATCGGTGTTCCGGAAGCCTGCCGCGAGTGATGCGGTGGCACTTTCGGACACCGGCTTGCACAGAGGAAGTATGAACATGCATTCGAAGCACGCCGGGGCGGATCGCACCGGCATCTCCATGCGGCATCCGCGCCCCGGTGCCGTTCGACGATGGTGGATATTGGTTCTGGTCCTCGGGCTCGCGGGAGCTCCCATCCCCGCACACGCTACCCCTCCCTCTCCCTTCGTTTCGCTTCACACGGCAGCTGTCCCCGCAGACACGCTCAACCCCGGCATCTACCGGGGAAAGGTATCGAACACCGGAAGTGCCTGGCGGGTGATTCGGGAAAGTTCGCAGCGGTTGCTCGAGCCCGATACCCGCATTCTCCGCTACACAACGCGCTACACCATCTCTACCGAGCTCGCGAACAAGATTATAGAGGTCGCGACGGATGAAGGCGTGGATCCGGATCTCGCCTTCAGGCTGGTCCGCGTGGAAAGTCGTTTCCATACCCGCGCCCGCAGCTCGCAGGGGGCGCTCGGCCTGACCCAGTTGATGCCCTCGACCGCCCGCGCGCTGGACCGCTCCCTGCGATCCGAAGCCGACATTCTGGACCCTCGCACCAACCTCCGTCTGGGGCTTCGTTATCTTCGCACGATGATCGACCGCTACGACGACGTGCGCCTCGGCCTGCTCGCCTACAACCGCGGGCCCGGTACGGTGGACCGTGCGCTGCGCCGCGGCAAGGACCCGGAGAACGGCTACTCGCGCAAGGTGCTCGGCAGCGGAGCGAACCGCTATGCTGGGGCAGGCCGGCTGACGGGTAGCGATTCATCGGAGACGCGGAGCACCGGAGAACGGAGGTAGTCCGCTCCAACTGCCGAGCCGGCAACACCCTGGCGGAATCCGGGTGGGCTGGTTATACTGCATACACAAGCCGCCAGGGGTACCCCGGACCAGCACCGGGGTTGAGACAGTCCCTTGGAACCTGATCCGGATGGAACCGGCGTAGGGAGCGCGGCGTGTCGTATCGGCGGTTGGTCCATGAGATCGGACCCCGAACCGCCCCTGCGCCACCCCTTCCGCGGGGTGGCGCATTTTGTGTTGCGGCCCCCGGCGCCCTCCGGGAAGTCGGTCGTTTCGGATCATTACTCCCTTCGGGCTCAGTGCCCACAAGGGTTTTTCAGGTCACAAAGTGGAGAAAACGACCATGAGCGAGATCGGATACACAACCGGGAACGGGGATGGCGGAGTTGCCGCAGCCACCGCGACTTCCCCGCAGCCAGCCACCGACTATGCCGACGCCTTCCCCGCTTCCCGCAAGGTGTATGTCGAGGGGCGCCACGGGATCCGGGTTCCGATGCGCGAGATCTCGCTCTCGGGCGGTGAGCCGCCGCTGAAGGTGTACGACACCAGCGGCCCGCGTGGAATCGATGTGCGCACCGGCCTGGAACCGCTGCGAGCCGAGTGGATCCGTGCGCGCGCAGACGTGGCCGAGACGGAGCGCACCTACCGCCCGATCCCCGGCAGGAGCACCGCGGAGATCCCGGAAACGCTGAAGCGGCCCACGCTGCGCGGCACCGGGCCGGTGACGCAGATGTATTACGCCCGCCGCGGTGAGATCACGCCCGAGATGGAGTTCATCGCGCTGCGCGAGGGGATGGATCCGGAGTTCGTCCGCGCGGAGGTCGCACGCGGCCGCGCCATCATCCCCGCGAACATCAACCACCCGGAGCTGGAGCCGATGATCATCGGCCGCGGTTTCAAGGTGAAGATCAACGCCAACATCGGGAACTCGGCCGTCACCTCCTCCATTGAGGAGGAGGTCGAGAAGCTGCGCTGGGCCACTCTCTGGGGCGCGGACACGGTGATGGACCTCTCGACGGGGAAGAACATTCACGAGACCCGCGAGTGGATCCTGCGCAATTCGCCCGTCCCGATCGGCACCGTACCCATCTATCAGGCGCTGGAGAAGGTGGGCGGCGTTCCCGAAGAGCTGACCTGGGAGATCTACCGGAACACGCTGATCGAGCAGGCCGAGCAGGGCGTCGACTACTTCACCGTGCACGCCGGCGTGCTGCTGCGCT
>JACDHR010000478.1 GCA_013820915.1 Gemmatimonadota bacterium | reverse complement strand
GGCCAACCACGGGCAGACGTGTGAGACCGCCGTTCTCGTTCACGCGGAAGCCGCCGATCGAAGCCGCACCGTTGTTCAGCGCGTATATGTACCGCCCATCTGCGCTCGTCGCCATGTCTCTCGGGTCGCCGCCCGTTGCGCCGGTGCTGCCATCGGCGTCAAGCATGGTGAGGCTGGCGTCCTCGGCGATCCGATAGCCGGTGAGCGTACCTGCAATCGGGTTCGAGATGTAGGCGAAGCGCCCGTCCGGTGTGAGGATCAACCAGCACGACGCGGTCTGCCGGTTGGCCAGGGTTCGGGTCACGATGCTGAGATCGCCGCTGGCGGCAACGACGTACGAGGACGCGGCGCCTTCTCCCGGCCGGTCCTCGAAGGCCTCGGAGACGAACATCCGCCCGCGGGTGTCGAAGGCAAAGCCGAACGGTGTCTCGCCACCGATCCGCTGCGTCCTGCGCCCACCGGCCACCCCGTTCGTTCCCACCGCGTAGGTGCTGAACTGGTTGCGCAGCCGCTCCGTCACGACAAGCATGGTGCCCTGCGGGTTGAACTGTACCTGACCGGGGCTGACCACGTTGCAGCGCGCACCCTCTTCCCGCCGGAGGGGGGGTGCGCTGCAGGGCATGGACTCGCTGGTACTCAGCGGCTGCGTCGAGCCAGCCAGCGACGTGAGCCTGCCGTCCGTCCCCACGGTAAAGCCGCTGATGTTGCCCTCGCTCCCCGAGTTAAGCACGTAGAGCAGGTTGTTGTGCAGGGTCAGGCTTACTGGTCTGTCTCCATTGGAAGACACCGTCTGGACACGCGTCAAACCCTGGGGCTGCACGGAGAAGACTGTGATCTGGTCGCTTCCGGGATTGGAGGCGAACAGCAACCGGCCATCCGGGCTGAGGATCAGGGCGCCCTGGGAGTCCAGCAGACTCCCCGTGCCCATCCCTCCGGTGGGGAATGTACCGATCGGCATCAGTGTACCGTTGGACGCGCGATCGAAGACGGCCACGCCGTTGACCATGGCCCCGTTGGTCATCACGTACACGGCGCCGACCTCGCCGCCCCGATCATCTGGTCCCGTGCGATCGTCGTCGCAGGCCGTCAGGCTCACCGCCACCAGGGCAAGGATAAACGTGCTTTTCATGATACTCTCCTTTGGAAGTGGGGGCGCGCCCATCAGTGGACCGGACTGCGCGACAGGTTGCGCGGGTCGCGCGGGTCGCGCGGAAGCGGCGCCTGGTGCTCGGTTGGAGCGTCGAACGGGAAACCCAGAAAGGGGCAATTGACTACGTTGTTGGCCGAGCCAAGTGGGGCACCGCCCGGGTTGGTGAGGAAGCGCCGCGCTGCGAGCTGCATGATGGTATTGAAGTCGGTCTGCGCGTGGTTCTCGCCGCGGGCTACCATGTCCATGCTCCATTCGCCGATGTGCAGGTCCCACATCGGCGAGTACAGCCGACGCTCGGCGGGGTCGGTGAGCGTTGGTGCGCTCTGCAGCACGTTATGCGCGTCCCCACCGACGGCGAGCGACCGGAGCAGGTCCTGCCGAGCCAGGCTGAGGTTACCCGGGGGGTTGTCCAGGATCACATGCATCAACCCCTGCGCTGGCGGGCTCACCTGGCCGCGAGGGCCATTGGTGATGGCGACGATTCCCGAGCGGGAACCCTGCGGGTTCCGATCGTCGTTGGCAAAGGGCAGGGAGCCGAGTACCGGGACGAACGTCCCCCGCTCCAGGGTCGCCGAGAGCGCCCCGGAGGAGCTGAAGGTGAGATAAAAGATGTCCTTGCCGTGCGAAAAGGCGCGGATGAATTGCAGGTCCACCGTCATGTTGACGGTGTCGATCGCCATCACCCGGTCCAGCGTGTTGGTGTGCGACTCCGAAACGTCGAAAGGTCCGTTGCCCGTCGCCACGATCGGGGTGTTCCAGACAATGGGGTTGGTGCCCACCCGGACCAGGTCGCTATAGCCCGGCCGGGCCACCGAGCCGGGTTGAGCAGTAAGGGGCGGAAATCCCATGGGGCCGGGAACCAGCATGCGCATAGGAGAAAAGTCGACTCCTCCGGCGAATGTGACAGCGGCGCGCCCGGGGACCGGGTCACTGGACTGCACGGTCTGCACGCAGGCGGGACAGCCGGTCTGCGCGTTCGCGAGGCGCGGGGCGAAGTTGAGCCCCAGGGTGGCCGCCATCGTGGAGTCGGACACATCTGTCCGGACGAACCACACGCGCTCGCCGCCCACGGTGCCCCGGAACAGGGGCAGCCTTGCCACGTTGAGCGTTTGGTCCACACTGATCGCACTCCGCAAGGTCAACTTGCTGCGGTCGAGCGGCCCGTTCAGGGGAACCCCGGCCGCGAACCGAGGCGGGCGGTCGAACCGGGGGTCCAGCCCTGTGTCGCCCGGGCCCGTACCACCATCCTCCGAACAGGCAGTGAGCGCACCACCTGCGAGCGCCAGCGCTCCGAGTGAGCACGCGGCGAAGTATAGCACTTTGTTCATCAATCTCATGGGTCTCTCGCCTTTCTTACTTCCTTTGTTGCCTGATTCCGTGTTCGGCTCGACGAATGTGTGGTCCTCACAAGCGGTGAGCGCGGGGCCCGCAAGGGCAGCCAGTGTGAAATGTCTCTTCATCAGACCCGTCCTGTTCAATGGAGTGTCTCCGTGCGCTTTCGTGGTTGCGCGTGGAGAGCATCAAAGCAGGAGGTGAGCCAACTGGGCAACCAGAATGTTATTGATGCAAGTATGGGTCTTGCAAGGACTTGGCCGCATCTGAGAGGACGAACGCCAAGGTGGGGCGTTTCACGGAACATATGGGAGGGCGGGGTGGAACGTGCGGTGGAACGCGGGATGAAACACCGGCTGCCGCAGGTCAAGGCTCGGCGTCCGGGCCCGGCTCGATCCCGTAGCTCTTCAGCTTTCTCCACAGGGTGGTCCGCTCCATCCCGAGGATCTCGGCGGCGTGGGTGCGGCTCCCTTCCGCCTCTTCCAGCGCCGCCAGGATCACACCCCGTTCATCACCGCCGCTGGATTTAGCCTGATAGCGGACGTCAGCCTCGACCCCGTCCGGCTCCGACGCACTCCGAATCTCAAGGGGAAGGTGCTGCGCTTCGATCCGGTCTCCGTCGGCGCGGATCGCGGCGCTCTCCAGGGCGGTCAGCAGCTCGCGGACGTTTCC
>JACDHR010000477.1 GCA_013820915.1 Gemmatimonadota bacterium | reverse complement strand
AAAGGCTCCTGCACCTTCCGGCCTGCCGATGTTTACCTCCTCTTCGAGGGGCCAGTCCGCACCATCTTCCGACGTCGAATGCGACCATTGCTGGGACCGCGGCGTCGCGTGTGCGTACCTTTCCCGACTGCCGGGTGTGAATGGACAAGAAGAGCCTCAGCGAACGCGACATCTGCACGCAGTTCATCACTCGGGTGATGGTCTGGATGATGCCGCCGCGCAGGTCCTCTCCCAGGCGTACTACAGCGACGCCAGCGGCAAAGATTGGTCTCCCGCCACTCCCCGAGTAGCGGCGCATCGTGGCAAAGGTAGACCAGCTCATGGCGCTCTGCGACGAGCTGGAGGGGAAGCTCACTCGCTCCGACACCAAGGCTGAGCACCTCGCCTCGGCGATGGTGCACCACCTGACGGCGGCATAGGCCGATCGAACTCGGCTCTATGTCTGACTCGTTGACTCACGGGCTGGTAGGCAGCTTCATGGCCAGCGCTCTGGTGTGCGGGCTTCTGGATTGCCTGCCCGCCTGTACATCGTCCCGTTCCAAGTCTGGACAGCTGATGGCACCACAAGACCCTACTCACCTTTTCCTCTTCTCAACATGAAAGCCGATACCCTCAACTTCGCCAAGCTCTTCGGTGCCGATGTCCAGTACGTCGTCCCCATGTTCCAAAGACCGTACGTATGGGAAAAGGAGAAGCAGTGGGAACCGTTATGGCAGGATGTGATGGATGTTGTCGAGGCCCTGCAGGAGGCCTACGTACAGCACAAGGACAAGGCAGACGCCGAAGCATCGGTTGCGCCGCACTTCCTCGGTGCCGTCGTACTGGATCCGCTCCCCACCGGTGCAGGGCAGGTCGATTCGCGCCATGTGATCGACGGTCAACAGCGTCTCACCACGCTGCAGTTGTTGATCGCGGCAGTTCATGCCGTCGCGGGGGAGCATCAGGAGCTCGCGAGGCATCAGCGAGTGCTTGAGAAACTGATTCGCAACGATGAAGACCTCCTCGACGATCAGAGGCCACACCAACGCTTCAAGGTCTGGCCGACGAAGTTCGATCGGGATTCATTCGGCAGCGCGATCACCGGAGACCCGGCCGCGCCCGGACGCCCTACCGAAGCATACCGATTCTTTCACCTGATGTGCAGTGATTGGGCGGCTGAGGCGGCAACTGCCGGTGAGCTGGTCGAACGGTTCGATGCGCTACAGGCCGTCCTGCGCAGCTTCCTGAAGCTGGTGGCGATTGACCTGGAGCCCAACGACAATGCTCAGGCGATCTTCGAGGTGCTGAACGCTCGGGGCACAGAGCTCCTGGCGGTCGACCTCGTCAAGAACCTGGCATTTCGAGTTGCTCAGGAACGAAAGGAGAACGTGGACCACCTGTACCACACGTTCTGGGAGAAATTCGACTCCAGACCGTGGCGGCGCCCAGTCGTAGTCGGACGGCTCACGAAGGCACGCGCTGACCAGTTCCTCACGTACTGGCTGGTCATGAAGACCGCGCGTGACGTGCACGCGCAACAGCTCTTCCCGACGTTCCGTCAACTCCTGCAACAGGATTCAGCCTCCATCCTGTCCCTGATCGCAGACCTGTCCATGCACGCGGACGAGTTCGACCGCTTCGGAGCGTCCCCTTCTGGAGCGTACCCGATCACCTCGCCAGAAGGTCTCTTCTTCTATCGGATCACGGAAATCGACATCAACGTCTTCATGCCGATCCTGCTGCTCCTTTTCGGACTGGACAGTAACACGCTCCCGTTCGAACGCCGGCGCTGGGTTCTCAGCGCGCTGGAATCTTGGTTGATGCGACGGATGTTGCTCCGCGCACCCACCAAGGACTACAACAAGGTCGTCCCCATGCTCATCAGCCGGGTTCAGGAAGAGCCCGCGGCCGCAGCGGAGGTCATCGTGGATTCACTCCAGCGGGTGGAGGGCCCGAACCGAACCTGGCCGACGGACGAGGAGGTCCGCAACCACCTCCGCGGCGACCCAGTCTACATCAGCCTCAAACGGGCTCGTCTCCGTATCGTTCTCGAGGCCATCGAGAACCATCGGCGGGGTAACAAGGCCGAAGAGCAGGTACCAGTGAAAAAGCTGCACATCGAGCACGTGCTGCCGCAGTCGTGGCCAGAGAACTGGCCGCTTCCACCGGATGCGAGCCCTATCGCGGCAGCAGAGCGCGACATCGCCTTGCATCGTCTCGGGAATCTCACACTGCTGACCCGGGAGCTAAACAGCGCGCAATCTAACTCCTCGTGGACTGAGAAGCGCGCTCTGCTGGAAGAGTTCACAGTACTGAAAATAAACAAGCAGCTGCTGGAGCACGACACATGGGACGAGACCGTCATTGCCACCCGCACAGATCAGCTCATCGAGGCCATTCTCGAAATCTGGCCAGGACCATCGGCCGAGGTTTGGCATCACCCGGTGTAGCCGCGAGTGACTCGCTTGCCTATCAGCTTCCGCGCACTGCCGTCACCAGCTGCCGGTCCAGATCGATGCTGGTGCAGCGCACTTCACCCAGTCCCGCCTCCTCCAGCCAGCGCGTGTACTCCTCCAGAGCGTAGGTGCCGCCCTGCTCGGTGTTCAGCAGCATGGTGATGGCGAAGAGGGGAGCGAACTCCGAGACGCCGCGCACGAAGTCGAGGATCGCCAGCACGCCGCCAGGCCGCAGCTGCGGGACGAGGCTGCCGATGAGGAGGGTGTTTGTGGCGGGATCGTAGATGTGGGTGATGTTCGCCAGCAGGATGATGTCGAACTCTCCCGCGGGGGAGTCGTCGAGGAAGTCACCGCTCTGCAGGCTCAGCTCGGGGATCGAGCGCAGGTCGTAGCGCTCGGCGACAAGCTCGATCACCTCGGGGCGGTCGAGGAGGGTGGCGTGCAGGCCACGCCGCGCGAAGGCACGGGCGAAGGTGCCGGGGCCGCCTCCCAGATCGAGCATCTCGCGCGCGTGCGGAGCGCGTGCGAGGCAGGCGTCCACCACCGCCTCCACCTGCGCGGCGGGCTTGTTGTCCATCGCGGCCATGAAGCGGGCGAGCGCCTCGGGATCGGAGGCGACGCCCGTACCGGGAGCCTCGATCGCACGGGGCGGCCCACCCTCACGCACCGCGCTCTCCAGCTCGCTGGCCCAGCGGCGGACGTTCTGCAGCCAGAGGCGGA
>JACDHR010000476.1 GCA_013820915.1 Gemmatimonadota bacterium | reverse complement strand
GCCTGCGTACTGTCGTGCCGCTGGCCCGCGGTGATCACGATGGAGAGCGGGCGCCCCTTGCCGTCGCCGCTTACGTGAAGCTTGGTGCTGAAGCCGCCGCGGCTGCGTCCCAGGGCCTCGTCCGGTGGATGAAGATCCCCTTTTTGCTGCGTGCTTCGGGGCCCCTGCCGCATGCTGATGCGCCCGCACCACGGTGCTGTCGATCGAGACCTCCCAGTCGATGCGGCCCTCGGCCTCTTGTGTGGCTTGCAAGGCCGCGAGGATGCGCTCCCAGGTGCCATCTCTCTGCCAGCGCACAAAGCGATCATAGCAGGTCTGGTGCGGTCCATAGCACGCCGGGATGTCGGCCCATCCCGCACCGGTGCGCAGCACCCAGCGGATGCCACCCGTCACCTGCCGATGGTCTCGGCACTGCCCGCCGCGCTTGCCCTGGCTCGAGGGCAGCAGCGGCTCCAGTTGTGCCCACTGCCGCTCCGTCAAATCTCTGCGTGCCATCATCTCTCCCGTTGCTCGATTCCTCAAAGCACAGGAGAACCCGCAGGCGCCGTTCCGGCATTCGTCAGATACGCCCTAGCACCGTGACATTGGACAGGGTCCCGTACCGCCGCTTTCCGCGGCAGCCTCGGTCTCGGGCTGTAGCAGATAGAGATCCGCTCAATCGTAGCAATCATCATTCCCGACCATTCCGATCGATGAACTCTGATATCTCTACGCCAGGCCGCGTCGTAATCACTCTCTCAGGTATGGATGATGCGGAAGCAAGCGCGGCACTAGCAGGCGCTGCGCCGGCCGATTGCTGCCAACCTGGTGATGCTGATAGTCTTCTGCAGCCCGGACGGCTGGGTGCGCAGCCGATTGCTTGCCTGCGCGTGTCGTCCCAACCCACGCGGTTTCTTCACCCAAGAAACCTCTTACGTGCAGGGCGGGCGATCGCGGGCACGTACATCCCAGGCCTCCGCCTCGCACCGGCGGCAGGCACGCGACGCGCAACCTTTCCCGGGCAGCGGCCACATCTGTGGCGGCTCTCCTGAGCAGCGATGCCTCGAATGCGAAGAATGACGAGATGCGAGTTGCCTATCTAATTCTGGCCCACGGGTATCCGGAGCAACTGGTGCGCCTGGTCAGGAGACTCGATACCGACTCGGCTACCTTTCTGATCCACTTGGACAAGAAGGTAGACGAGACCATGTACTCCTGGCTGGTTCACCAGCTAAGTAGCAAACCCAACGTGCATTTTTTGAAACGTCGTACCTGCTACTGGGCGGGCTTCGGCATCGTTCGAGCGACGATCGAGGGTGTCAAGAGCGTCATCGAGAAGCAGATCCCCTTCGACTATCTGGCGCTGCTCAGCGGACAGGATTACCCGATCAAGTCGAATGAGCACATCGGGAAGTTCCTCACCCGGCACAGAGGGACTTCCTTCATTCATCATCACCCCTTCCCCCAGCCGCTATGGGAGCGCCACAACTGGGGATGGGATCGGATCCAATTCTGGCACGTACGGACCGCGAACCACCACTGGGTCTTTCCCCACAAGCAGATGTTCGGCTCTCCGCTGCTGAACCTGGTCGGGGATACAGTCGCCACGTTGTGTTCGCTCCGGTGTAGCTTCCCGAAAGGATTCCAGCCGTACGGAGGTGCCCAGTTCTGGTGTCTCTATCGGACGCACGTGCAGCAGGTTTATCAGCTCATGCGAGACGATCCGCGCTTCGTCCGCTTCTTCCGGTTCGTGGATGTACCGGACGAGATCTTCTTCCAGACGGTTGTGGGCAACCTGGTCGAGAAATCCGAGCTTCACAACGACACGCTGACCTATCTGGAGTGGGGCCGGCCCGGAGCGACCCTCTACCGGAGCGACTTCGACAAGATGCGGTCGGCGTACCACCTCTTTGCCAGGAAGTTCGATGCGACGGTAGACTCCGAAGTACTCGACTGTATCGACGAGGAGCTGTTGTCCGGCCGCGCCTCCTCGCATGCAGGCGGCGGCGCGTGAGTGCCGCCCCCGCAATGCGTTCATCTTCTGACCTCTAGTGGAGAATGCCCAGAGTTTCGGTGGTCATGGCGGTCTACAATGGGGAACGCTACCTGCGCGAGGCCATCAACAGCATCCTAGACCAGACGTTTAGGGACTTCGAGTTCGTTATTATTGACGACGGCTCAAGCGACGGCACACAGGACATTTTGCGGTCCTATGACGATCCGCGCATCCAGGTGCTGGTCAACGAGCGTAACATCGGCCTGACGCGCAGCCTTAACCGCGGTCTTAAGCGTGCCCGGGGCGAGTTCATCGCCCGGCAGGACGCCGACGACATCTCCGAGCCAAAGCGTTTCGAAAGGCAAGTTGCCTTTCTCGATGCTCAGCCGGAGGTGGCGCTGCTTGGAACATCGTACACCCTCATGCACCCTCAGGGTACCTGCCACGAGCGGATCCGGTTGCCGTGCGATCACCTTGAACTCTGCTGGGAGCTGTTCATTTACTGCCCGTTCGTGCACAGTGCGGTGATGATCCGCCGTGAGCCTCTGTTCAACCATGTCGGCCTTTACGACGAGAAGTATGCCTACTCTCAGGATTACGACCTGTGGTGCCGGATCGCTGATTGTCTGCGGGTAGCCAACCTGTCAGAGTTTCTCGTACGCTACCGGATGCATCCCGGCTCGATGACCTCGACGTATTCTCATGCCAATTCCGAGTTCCGAGGTCAACGGCTCGCCAGGATCGCTCGCCGTCTGGGGTGGAACGAGCAGGATCTGGCGGGCCGGGAGCTGCTGCCCGACGTGATCACCGCCCTCTACCAGGGCTGGCCCCGGAGCTACGAGCCTGCCGTGTTGCGCCAGGCTGCGTACGCACTGCTCGATCTGCACAGGGTTTTCTCTTCCTGGGGGGGGATTCATCCCGACGCGGCCCGAAAGCATGAGAGGGCGCTGCGCACGCGGATCAGCCGGAACCTGGTGATGCTGACCGTCTTCTGCCGCTCCGAAAACCTAGCTATGCGAGCGAAGCTCCTCGCCCATGCCTGGGCGGTGAGCCGACGCTCCATTCTCCACCCCAGAACCCTCCTACGGGTCGGGCGAGCGTTCGCGGGGACGTATATCCCTTACCTCCGCACGGCGCCCGCGACCGCGGGCGGACCTGCATCTTGAGCTGCCGGGCGCAATGAGCAACATG
>JACDHR010000475.1 GCA_013820915.1 Gemmatimonadota bacterium | reverse complement strand
GGATCCCCGCACGCCCGGCAGGCGATACCCGCGCCGGCCGCACCGCCGAGACACCGCGCCCCACGCGCCAGCCGGCCGAGTCCCGGCCACCGACCCCGGCACGCCGCGGCGCGGCGCCGGTCCCCGCACGTACCGACTCCGGTACCGGCGTGGCAGCGCGCTCCGCCACGACCGGTGACGCCGGTCGCAAGAAGAAGAAGGACAAAAAGAAGAAGAAGGGGTGGGTAGACCAGGGGGCGGTCGACGAGGCGTTCAAGAAGACGATGGCCGCCATGGAGAGCGGTGGCCGTCGCCGCCGCAAGTCTCGCGACATCGGGCCGAGCTCCCACGAGCGGATGGAGGAGGAGCGGGCGAGAGTACGCCAGGAAGAGGCGACCACGATTCGGGTCAACGAGTTCCTGAGCGTGGCCGAGTTGGCGGAAATGATCGATGTGACGTCTACGCAGATCGTCTCTTCCGCATTCAAGAACCTCGGCTTGATGGTGACCATCAATCAGCGGCTGGACTTCGACCAGATCGAGATGCTGCTGGACGAGTTCGGGTTCCAGGCGGTGCGTGAAGAGGAGTACGGCACCGAGGTGATCGAAGAGGAAGAGGAGGGAGATCCGGCTGCGCTCGTGCCGCGTCCGCCGGTGGTCACCGTGATGGGTCACGTAGACCACGGGAAGACCTCGCTGCTGGATTACATCCGGAAAGCCAACGTCATCGCCGGCGAGGCGGGTGGTATCACGCAGCACATCGGCGCGTACCACGTGGAGCTCCCCGATGGCCGCTCGATCTCGTTCCTCGACACGCCGGGCCACGCGGCGTTCACCGCGATGCGCGCGCGCGGCGCCGAAGTCACCGACGTGGTCATCCTCGTCGTCGCCGCCGACGACTCCGTGATGCCGCAGACGATCGAGGCGATCAGTCACGCCAGGAACGCCGGCGTGCCGATCGTGGTGGCGGTCAACAAGGTGGATCTGCCGGACGCAAACGCGATGCGCGTGAAGCAGGATTTGCTTCAGCACGGGGTGGTGCTCGAGGACTTCGGTGGCGATGTGCTCTCCGCCGAGGTCTCGGCCAAGCGCGGGATCGGGATGGACGAGCTGCTGGAGAAGGTGCTGCTGCAGGCTGATATCCTGGAGGTCAAAGCCAACCCCGATCGGGATGCCGTGGGTAGCGTGATCGAGGCGCAACTCGACATCGGGAAGGGACCCGTCGCGACGGTGCTCGTCACCAGCGGTACACTCCGCGTGGGCGACCATGTCGTCTGCGGCCGGCACCACGGCCGTGTACGCGCCATGCTGGACGAGCGCAACAACACCGTGGCAAAGGCGGGGCCGGCCATTCCGGTTCAGATCCTCGGCCTCTCCGGGGTGCCGGGCGCGGGTGACCAACTCATGGTGATGAAAGCAGAGCGCGCCACGGAGATCGCGCAGACGCGGCAGCGCCTGGACCGCGAGAAGCGGATGCGGATCCGCAGCCGCGGCGTCAAGCTCACCGACATCTCGCGGATGCTCACCCGGGGGGAGAAGGTTCAGCTCAACCTGGTCATCAAGGGCGACGTGGACGGCTCGGTGCAGGCGCTCTCCGATGCGCTCGAACAGCTCGCCACGCCCGAGGTGGGCGTGCAGGTCGTGCACCGCGGCGTCGGCGCAATCAACGAGTCCGACGTGCTGCTCGCCTCGGCCTCCAGCGCAATCATCATCGGCTTCCACGTCCGCCCGACGGCCGAGGCGCGCGCGGTCGCCGAACGGGAAGATGTGGACATCCGCCTCTACAGCATCATCTACGAGGCGGTGGCCGAGGTCCGTGCTGCGATGGAGGGTCTGCTCTCTCCGGAGGAGCGCGAGGTGCTGCTGGGCACGGCCGAGGTCCGTCAGCTCTTCAAGGTCCCGCGCGTCGGAACGGTGGCCGGCTGCATGGTCACGCGGGGCGAGTTGCAGCGCCGCGGCCGAATCCGTGTGATCCGTGACGCCGTGCAGGTCTACGAGGGCGAGCTCGGCAGCCTCAAGCGATTCAAGGACGACGTCCGCGACGTGCGCGAGGGCTTCGAGTGCGGTCTCAACGTCTCCAACTTCAACGACATCAAGGTCGGCGACGTTCTCGAGTGCTACCGTGTGGAGGAGGTTGCCCGCACGCTGACTGCGGCGGCGGAGTAATACGCCGTCGTGGTCATCGGGCTCGCGGTCTGGGAGCTGCACCTGCCCGGCTGTGCTTCTCTGAAGGAGAAGCGCTCCGTGGTCAAGAGCCTGAAGGACCGGCTGCACCGGCAGTTCAACGTCTCCGTTGCGGAGACGGAGTATCAGGATGTGCTGCAGCGCGCGGAGCTCGCGGCGTGCGTCGTCTCCAACGAGCGGCGCCACGCGGAATCCGTGCTCAGCTCCGCGGATCGACTGGTCGAGGCGGAGTCTGAGGCACGCATCATCAACTCGACGACTACTTTCTACTGACCGGGTCGATACCCTCGTTCTTTATGCCTCGCTTCAAACGAACCGACCGGATCAACGAGCAGCTACGCCAGGAGATCTCCATCCTGGTCCGCGACGAGGTGCGCGACCCGCGCGTCGGGATCGTGACGATCACGGCCGTGGAGACCTCGCCCGAGCTCGACCACGCAAAGGTCTACATCACCGCGCTCGGAGACGATAGCGAAAAGGAAGAGGCGCTGGAGGGGCTGCGCAGCGCAGCCCCTTTCGTCCGCACCCAACTCAGCCGGCGGCTGCACATGCGGCGGGTTCCGGAGCTGCACTTCCGGATCGACCGGGTGTTGGCAGAGGCCAATCGGATCGAGTCGCTCCTGCGGCAGGTGCTTCCGGAGGACGACGCCGGCGCCGAAGATGGCGAGCCGGCGCCCGGCGCCCCGCGTGAGGAAGGCGCGTGAGCGAAGCCGCTCCGGTGCTCCCTCCCTGTCCGGGAGGAGTTCGTGGATGAGGTGTCCGGCGTTCTCCCTGTAGACAAGCCCGAGGGCCCCACCTCGCACGACGTGGTCGCGGCTGCCCGGCGCGGTCTGCGGATCCGCCGGATCGGGCACACGGGTACGCTGGACCCGTTCGCATCCGGGCTCCTGCTCCTCTGCATCGGCCCCGCGACCCGGCTGGCCGAATATCTTACCCCCTTGCCGAAACGCTATCGCGCGGTCATGCGGCTGGGCGAGGCTACCGACACCGACGACCTCACGGGCGAGGTCGT
>JACDHR010000129.1 GCA_013820915.1 Gemmatimonadota bacterium | reverse complement strand
CGAACAGACCATCGAGCCCTACTTCATCCTGTGGAGCGACGAGGACGCGACGGAGCCCGAGTTTCTGCTGGTGATGCCCTTCACGCCGCGGGAGCGCCCGCTGATGGCCGGCTGGCTCGCCGGCCGATCCGACGGGGAGAACCTCGGACGCCTGATCGCGTACAAGATCCCGCACGAGCGGCAGATCCTCGGGCCCGCCCAGTTCGAAGCGACCATCGGCGGCGACCCGGATCTCTCCCATCGGCTCAACCTGTGGAATCAGGGCGGCAGCTCGGTCATCCGCGGCAACATCATCACGCTGCCGATCGGCAACGAGCTGCTGCACATCGAGCCGATCTACCTGGAAGCCGCCGGCCAGAGCCTTCCGGAGCTCCAGATCGTCGCCGTGATGCACGAGGAACGGCTCGGCTACGGGCCGACGCTGCAGGACGCCCTCGCGCACATGCTTCGGGGGAGCACGGCCGTAATGGCTACGGAGGGGATCGAAGGCGGAACCGCGGCGGCGGAGAGCGCCGCTCAGACCGTCGGCCCCACCCAGCAGCAGCGGATCGAAACGCTGATCCGCCAGATGGACGCCATGCAGGAACAGCTTCGGGAGCTGCAGCGCGAGATGGAACGCGGGCCCTGAGGCGCGCCCCCGGAAGCATCAGCGCGTGCGGCGCGCGCTGATGTTTTCGGGCGGGTGATCGTCCGCGGCAAACGAGTCAGCCGGGGAAAGGACGCGATGTCGCGCAGCCTCTGGCTCTCCAGGTGCGCGGGATGCCGAACTCCGGCGCGGAACAGCCAGTGCCCTCATCTTTGCGACACCCCATCTTCCGAAATCCGCGTCACGAGCACTGAGCGGCCGTGTGAGGGATCGGCTCCACTGCGTCCGCCGATCCGAGCAAGAACAGCAAGCGCTTCGCTTCGCACGAGATCCGGGATCCGGACGGCACCTGCCGCAGTATCCACCACGACGGTGGCAAGGCTCCGCCGGCGCTGGAACGGAGTCTCGATCAGATGCAAGGTCTGGATCTTCCGCTCCGGGATGAGCCAGGTCACACGATTCAGAAACCCGCCTCGCACCGCCACATAACCGGGAAGAAGCCTATAGCCAAGGTGACGATAGTGGATATGAGCCGCCAGATAAGCAAAGGGCACCAGAATCACCAACCACAAAGCGAAGGGACCGAGGAATACGGTCAGCGCACCAGCGGCGGCGGCGACAAGAGCCAGATACCGGAAAAAGACACGCCGGCGAGCATACGAGTGAACAGAAAGCAACTCGAGATCCCCATAAACTACATCTTCAAAGATCGCGGCAACGAAATCCGGAACTTCACGGGCGCGGGCCAGCGGAAGCAAGGCCTCGGCACCTCGCCGCCCGGACTCCCCTGGAGACGATCCAGCCGTTTCTACCTTGAGGGATGCAAGGCCGAGCGGCCGACGCAAAAGCGATTCCTCTATCTGTAGCATCTGCACCCTTGCAAGAGGAACCACGACCTCCCGGCGATCCAGCAATCCGTGCCGCTTTCGGAGTTCGTTTCCCCTTCGCTCCAGGGTGAAATCCCAGTAGCGGATCAACGCCCCACCGATCGAGAAGAACCACGCCACCAGAACGAACAGGAGGACGACCGCGGTACCAAGGAGCACGACCCCCATAAGGGAGAGATCGGGGAGCATTTCTCTCAAGCCGACCGTCGGCCGTGGAATACCGAGAGGAAGTCGGTACGCCAGCTCGATCGCGCCGATCAGGACGGCGGCGATCACCCCGGCTTCATTCGCGGTGGCGCCGGCCAGCACCAGGTCCCCGGGCCTGAGGCGAGCGAGCACCCCGGCCTCGGGAGCAGGAACGAGCACCTCCGCGGTAGAAGG
Organism: Gemmatimonadota bacterium; assembly: GCA_013820915.1. Taxonomy (GTDB): domain Bacteria; phylum Gemmatimonadota; class Gemmatimonadetes; order Longimicrobiales; family Longimicrobiaceae; genus JACDHR01. Next base: position 8,149 of record JACDHR010000129.1, on the reverse strand, counting down.
GGAGCCGGCGGCGGCGCGCCCCGCAAGGAGCTCGTCGCGCAGGGTTATCGCTTCCCGATGTTTCAGTACCAGCGGCACCGCCTCGTCGGAACCGCCACTTGCGGTCTCGACCCTCACCTCGGCGACATCGAACAACCGCTGCAGCGCACTCTGGCGCATCTCGACATTCTGGATCCGTGCGAGCGGCATCACCCTCTGACGACGGCGCAGCACCCCGGAGTGCACGACAAGCTCGTCCTCCCGGAGCCGGAACCGGAAGGCAAAGTATCCAGCGATTGCCGAGACCAAGCTCGGCACCACAAGCAGCAACACTACCCAGAACACCACCCGACCTGCCTGGCCGCCACCCAGCGATGCACCGCCCACCAGCGCAGGTACGATCCAGGCTCGCCCGACATTGAACATCGCGACGAGCAGAGCGAACGGGTGCAGACGGCGTGGCGCACCTCCCCCGGCAGCAGCCGGATCCGGATCAGACCGCATCTCCGCCCCTGCCACCCAGAGTACTGAGCCGCTCGCGCAGCGCCTCCGCCTCCGGGACGGCGAGCCCCGGAATCGAAAGCTCCGCGCCCCGGATTCCCGCGGTGAACACGACCACACTGGCCAGCCCCAACCAGCGCTCGATCGGACCCTGGCGCATGTCCACATGTTGAATGCGCGTGTGCGGAATGACACTGGTCGTGCGCCAGAGTACGCCGCGGCGGACGAAGAGATCGTCGTCGCGCAGCCGAAAACCCCAGCATCGGTAGCGAACGGGGGGCCAGAAAGCGGCCAGAACGAGCCCGAGCACGAGGATCCCGACAGCCAGGGGAAGAGCCGCGAACCACCCATCCCGCAGGCGCGATAAAACAAACACCGCGACTGCAAATCCGAGACTCCGCACCGCCAGGCTCAGACGCCAGAGCCACACGGTCCTCGGATCCAGTGGCTGCAGCATCGCCTCCACCCTTGCGTGATCTGCAGACGCCTCAGGCATCAGTATGGGAGTCCTCGCATGTGTTCGAGTGCATTCCTTGCCGTCCACACGATGGTATCTATCTCCTCTTCATCACCGATACGCGTTCTCGGGCGATGCGGATGTTGTCAGGAGAGGCGCACGAGCGCTTCCGGGGCACACGCATCCGAAACGAGTTGCCAGGCTTGTGACAGATGCAGACCGGATGGAGTCCGGTCTATGAGCTTACGCTTCGGGAGGATGGAACAACGCCGCGCCCGGGAGCAGGTCCCGGGGGCGCACGCCGCGGAGCGTACCGTCACACTACCTGATCCAGAAGGCGCAGCGTTGTGTCGGCGGCCGCACCGAAGGCAAGGTGGCCGGCGAGTCCCCGTGCGTGCGTCTGCCAGGGGAAGGCAGTCGGTCCGGGAGTAAGGCCGAGCGCTGTATTGGCCCCTTCGTCCATCAGCGCCCAGAACGCCGCGCCGTAGACGAGGCCATGGCCGCTCTCGGCGCCCGGCACTCGCCCGCGCAACGCGCCGTAGACCGCTCCGGCACCGATCCCCAAACCCCAATGGATCGCGGAGCCGTACTGCTTGCGCTGCTCCTCCGGGAGATCCTGGCCGATCGCCTCGGCCGCCTTCTCCGCCGCCACGCCGTAGGCGGTCTTTCCCTCGCGCGCCTCGTCCTCGCGCTCCCTCGCCTGCTCGTCTTCCCGCTCGTACAGGTACGAAGTCACCTGGCCCATCACCCAGGTGGCCGCAACGCCGGCGAGCGCTCCCTTGACGAGGTCGCTCGCAAGGTCATGGTCGTGTCGAACCCCGTGCATCTCTCCCTCCAATTCCCTGGTGAATGCCGTCGAGGACCTGAGCTGCTTCCCCTGCGTAACGCATGCCAGAAGTTCCGGGATCGTTCCGCGAGGCTCTGTATCTCTCTTCCCCCCGGGCGCGTGGATAGCTCGCCGACGAACGCACCGGCGGCAGGCTCAGTCAGTGGATCAAGTGTTGCATGCGACTCCTCCAGGATACGATCCCGGCGAGCCCGCACCCGGCTCAGGATCCGCCCGCTGACCGGTGGCGCGGACCGGATCTCGCCCGTTCGACAAGGAGCCGTCCGTGGGGATCAAACGCGTGTCGGGTCAGAATTCGCTCCCGCAGCTCCACCTGTCCCACGCATCCGGCACCACCGCGGAGATCTATCTTCACGGAGCCCATATCACGGGCTGGCGGTCCGCAGCGGGCGACGAGCTACTGTTCCTCAGCCGTGCATCCCTCTTCGCGAGTGGTACCCCGATCCGCGGCGGCATCCCGGTTGTATTTCCCCAGTTCGCGGACACGGGCCCTCTTCCGAAGCACGGGTTCGCCCGCACGCGGGAGTGGGAGTGGCTACAGTCCGAGTCGGTAGACGGGGAGGTGATCCGTGCCGTGCTCCGGCTGGAGGACAGTACCGCGACACGTGCGATCTGGCCGCACGCCTTCCGCCTATCGCTGTCTGTCGAGCTCTCGGAGCACAGCCTTGCAGCTGAGCTGAATGTCACGAACCCGGGCGCACGGGAGATCTCCTTCACCGCGGCGCTCCACACCTATCTGCGCGTGGCGGACGTCCGCGAATCCGTAATCCTCGGGCTGGAAGGAGTGGAGTACAGGGACAAACTGGAGGAGGAACGCCGCACACAGCGGAAGCCGCGGCTGGAGATCGGGGACGAGGTCGACCGCGTCTATCGAAACGCGCCCGCGGAGCTGCGCGTTCAGGACGATGGGAGCGCCGGCCGTACGATCGCGGTGCACTCCCGCGGCTTTTCCGATGCCGTGGTGTGGAACCCGTGGATCGAGGGTGCGCGCTCGCTGCCGGACATGGCCGATGAGGAATACCTGGAGATGGTCTGCGTGGAGGCCGCCCGCGTCGAGACCCCGGTTACTGTACGGCCCACGGAGAGCTGGCGGGGAAGCCAGCGCCTGGAACTCCTTTCGAGATAGGCTGCTCCTTTGCAAGCCGGCACGCCGGCCCGCTCCGCCCTCCTCCTCGGCGCCACCGGGTTGGTTGGCGGGCACTGCCTGGATCTCCTCCTCGAGGAACCCGCCTACGATCGCGTGGTGGTGCTCGGGCGGCGCCCTCTCTCTCGAACGCACCCCAAGCTGGAGCAGCACGTCGTGGACTTCGACCGCCTGGAGACGCGCGCGGAGCTGTTCGGCGTGCGGGACGTGTTCTGCTGCCTGGGAACGACGATCCGCAAGGCGGGCTCGCGGGAGGCGTATCGCCGCGTGGATCTGGTCTACCCGCACGAGGCCGCCCGCCTCGCGGCCGGGGGCGGCGCGGAGCAGTTCCTCCTGGTCTCCGCGTTGGACGCGGATCCCACCTCCCGGATTTTCTACAATCGGGTGAAGGGGGAGGTGGAGATGGCGGTGCAGGGGCTGCCGATCGAGCGCGTCGTGATCGTGCGCCCCTCGCTGCTGCTGGGGGAGCGCGAGGAGCACCGCACGGGCGAGCGGATCGCCGGTGCGGTACTGCGCCGGCTCTCCCCACTTATGCGTGGCCCGCTGGCCCGCTACCGCCCGGTCCAGGCGCGGGCCGTAGCGGCGGCGCTCGTCCGGCTGGCCGGCGAGGGCCGGCCCGGGGTTCGGGTCGTACCCTCCGACCGGATCGCGCAGATCGCGGCCGGCTGAGCGGCCCCTAGCGGCCGAGGTCCAGCCGCTCGTTCGCCGCGCTGAAGTGGAAGGCGGGCTGCGGCCCCCCAGAGACGACGTAGATGGAGGTGCCGATCGCCGCCGCGCCCAGGCCGTGGCGCGCGGTGGGCATGGGCGGAAGAGACTCCCACCGGCTGCCGCGCGGGTCGAACCGCTCCGCCTCGTCGAAGGTCTTCGGGTCGTCGCCGAACCGTTCCCCGCCGAACACGTACATGAACCCGTCGTGCGCGAGGACCGCGATCCCGCTGCGCCCCGTGGGTACCGCCGGGCCGGCGCTCCACGAGTTGGTCGCGGGGTCGTAGATCTCGTGCACCGTCATCTCCATGTTTCCGTTCGCGCGACCGGCTACGGCGTGGATTCGCCCGTAGAACGCGGCGGCGCCCAGGTGGTTGCGTGGCGTGGGCATCGGCGCGAGACGCTGCCACGTGTCGGTCGCGGGGTCGTACGCTTCGTGGGTGTTCACGGAGCGATCCTCCGTGATCGCGGCGCCTTCGTGGTCATGAACCGCGCCCGGGCCGGCAGCGTTCCCGCCGACTAGGTGAATACGGCCCTCGAGCACCGCGAACCCGATCGCGCCGCGCGGGGTGGGCATCGGCGCGCCCTCGCTCCACTGGCCGCTCGCGAGATCGTAGATCCGCACGTTGCCCACCGGATCAAAGCTCGTTTCACGGAACCCGCCCAGCAGGTAGAGCCGGTTGTTCAGGTGCACGAATGCGGTGTGGTGAACCCCCTGCGGGATCTGCGTCAGCGCGGTCCAGCCATCGGCCTGCGGATCGTAGCGCCAGAGCGTGCGGGGGGCGGTGGCCCGCTCCTCCCCCTGCGGAGGGCCAAAGCCGCCGGCAAGATAGACGTACTGCCCATCGGTGGTCGCACTGACCTCGGTGCGCCGCTCGGTGAGCGGTGCGCGCTGCACCCAGCGCGCGGCAGCGGCGGTCGCCCGCGGAGCAGGCCGCGGGCGCGGTGTGACCGGCGGAGCGGGCACGGTGTCCGCAGGCACCCCTTCCAGTGGCTGCACGGCGGGGAGCGGCGGCAGTTCCTCCGCGCCCGGGGCGGGCAGTGGCTCGCGCGGCGCGCAGCCGGCGCCGATCAGCGCGGTCAGCACAGTAACGCAGGCAAGGCGTAGCGGGTTCATAAGCTCTCCTGGATAGCGGTACGCACGGTGACACCACGTCCGGTTGCAAGATGTATGCGTCGGGCGGCTCTACCGCTACGATCTGATCCGGACGGGAGACGCTCCCGCAACCGATTTCTTACTCGACACCAGGGTGTGGCCCTACCATGTCACGCCCTTCCAACTGCTCGAGCATGTCCACGAAGGTGTCACGCTCGAGCGGGTACCGCACCCGGTAGCCGCGACGCCAGACGGCGTACAGGACCTGCCGGAGCTCGTGCGCGGGGATCTCGCGTCGTGTATCGCCGATCGGCTCGCGGTACAGCGCATAGGGAGCGGAGGCGCCGCCGAGCGGCATCCCCGGATGGCAATACGTCAGATCGAAGGGGATCGCACCGCGGGTGCTCATCAGGTTGCGGAGCCACGGGCTGTCCAGCCGCACCTCCCCGAGCACCCATGCGAGCTCCGGAAATCCCGCCTGCCGAGCGTTCTCGCGGAACGCATCCACCAGCACGCTCCGCACCTCCCGCGCGATTCCCTGGCCCTGCGCGTCCGGGTGTACGGCCAGATACGCGGTAAACCCCGCGTTCACCCCGGCAAGGTACATCCCCGCCACCGCGGCCAACGGCTTCTCGCGCTCCCGCACCGCGGCGTAGAGGTGGAAGTCGTAGCCGGCGAGCAGACCCAGCCGCTTCTCCGCGATCTCCGAGCGCAGCTCCGAGAGCGGGTGCCGGTCCTGCGGCGCGAAGGAGGCGGCGATCAGCTCCAGCGTCTCATGCGCCAGCGCTGTGCGCTCGTCCGTGATCTCCTCGATCCGGACCTCCGCCATGGAGTCGTCCGGGCGGTCGCGGCTCCTGCCGCGCAGTCCATCTTCTTCCATACGGGATTCCGCCCTTCTATCTTCCGTCGAGTTCATGCGTTCGTCGCCTCACCGATGTCCAGGTTGAACACACGCGCGGTGTTCTTGTACAGGATCAGATCCGTCTCTTCCTTGTTCAGCCCGAGGTTGCGGACGAATCGGATATAACTGCCCACATCGCAGATCGGCCAGTCGGTGCCGAAGAGGAGAGAGGAGGGATCGCCCGCGAACGCGACCACTTCCTGGAGCCGCTGCAGCATGAAACGCTCGAAGCGCTCCTCGAAGTGCCCGAGCGTCAACCCCGAGATGTCGCCGACCACGTTCTCATTCTTGTAGATCACCTCGATTGCATCCAGGAACCAGGGGTTGCCGAGGTGGCAGATCACGAAGGTCACCTCCCGGAAGTCTACCGCTACCTCGTCCACCTGCAGCGGGTGCGAGTATTTGAGACGACCCTTCGGGTTGTACGTGTCGCCCGTATGGATCATGACCGGCACGCCGAATTCGCCCGCCATTTCATAGACCACGCGCATGCGTGGATCGTGGACGAAGAAGGGCTCATAGCCGGGGTAGAGCTTCAGCGCCTTGATCTTGTCGTTCTGCAGGAGGAGGCGCAGGTCAGCGAGATCGGAGGCGCGGTAGTTCTGATAGCTCACCCCGGCCACGATCCCGATCTGCGGATCATCGCCCGTGACCTCGAGGAGCTCGTCCACTCCGGGCCGGTTGTCGTTGACCATGTAGCTGGACAGCACGAGCGCATAACTGATTTCGTTCTGCTCCATCTCCGCTTTGAGAAGCGCGTAGCGATCCGACAGCAGTGCCGGCTCGCTCTCCTCGTAGCGATTCAGGTGCGTATGACAGTCGATGATCAAGAGACCTCCCTCTCGGGGCGCAGAAGACGAGACAATGAGCGATTCCTCACGTACCGGGTCTAGCACAAGACGTACCGGCAGGAGAAGCAGCCCACCAACCCGGCGGCTGAAGAAGGGTTGCGGCCGCGGCGCTGGCGAGAGTAAAGAAGGCGCGCACCCGGCGTGAAACAGGCGACACCGAACCCCGGAGCGCTGCAACACGGGCAGGCCTCCGGCGGGATCCTTTCCGCGAGTGCCGGGGTAGTGACCGGTACGAACGCAGGTACGAAAATGAGAGAAGTCCCGCCCGAAGCCTTCTTCTTGCGGGCGTTACGCACGGCGGCAGAGGATCGCCGCTGCAGCGGCAGGAATCCTTCGGCTTGCATACCGCCCGGTGACCCGAGGCTCTCGACCCATGGTGTCCGCTCCCGCGGCGCACCGCCTCCACGGCACTCGTCTTCAGGTTCCGGATACCGCTCACGTCCCGGTTCTGTTTTCCCGGTTCGGTCTCTTCACGCAGTAGACCCGGGGGAAGGAAGCGCCTTGCTCCCGCTCCCCTCGACCGCCAGCCCCAGCAGGAGTTTGTTGCCATGGCCACGTCCGGTCTCGAGATCATCCAGCAGATACGAGAACGCCAGAACCCGGCGCTCTACCAGGACCTACACTGGGAGGGCACGCTTGCGGAGTATCTGGAACTCGTCCAGGGGAACCCGGAGATCGCGCGCAACGCCTTCCAGCGCGTCTACGATATGATCGACTCGTTCGGCATACGGAAGTACACGGAGTACAAGAAGGAAATCACGCACTACCACTTCTTCAACGACCCGATCGGCGGTGGTCGCGACGCGATCTTCGGGCTGGACGTGGCGCTCATGAAGCTCGTCCAGACGCTCAAGGCCGCGGCGATGGGCTACGGCCCGGAGCGGCGCGTGCTCCTGCTGCACGGACCGGTGGGGTCCTCGAAATCCACCATCGCGCGGCTGCTGAAGCGGGGGCTCGAGCACTACTCCCGCACTCCGGAGGGCGCGCTCTATACGTTCTCCTGGATCGACGCCGAAGTAGACCTGCCGGACGCAGCCGTGGGGCGCGAGATGCCGTGCCCGATGCACGAGGACCCGCTCCGCCTGGTACCCGCCGAATCCCGCGCGCAGTTCATCGGCGAGTTGAACCAGCGCCTGGGCAGCCAGCGCCGCATCTCCATAGACGGCGAGCTCTGCCCCGCCTGCCGCCACGTCTACAACCAGTTGATGCTGCGCTACGAGGGCGACTGGACAAAGCTGATCGAGCACGTGCGGGTACGGCGGCTGCTGCTCAGCGAGCAGGACCGCGTCGGCATCGGCACCTTCCAGCCCAAGGACGAGAAGAACCAGGACTCGACCGAGCTCACCGGCGACATCAACTACCGCAAGATCGCCATCTACGGCTCGGACTCCGACCCGCGCGCCTTCAACTTCGACGGCGAGTTCAACGTCGCCAACCGCGGCATGATCGAGTTCATCGAGGTGCTCAAGCTGGACGTCGCCTTCCTCTACGACCTGCTCAGCGCGAGCCAGGAGCACAAGATCAAGCCCAAGAAGTTCGCACAGACGGACATCGACGAGGTCATCCTGGCGCATACCAATGAGCCGGAATACAGGCGTTTACAGAACAACGAGTTCATGGAGGCGCTGAGGGATCGCACCGTCAAGATCAACATCCCCTACATCACCA
>JACDHR010000128.1 GCA_013820915.1 Gemmatimonadota bacterium | reverse complement strand
GTCGAGCACGGGGGTGGCGCTCCCCTGGGCGATGATCTCCGAATCATCCGACCTGCGGATCTTCCATTCGGCATCGATCACGCTCTCGCGCAGCTTCACAGCGCGGGCGAGCGGAAGCTGCTCCGTGGGATAGGGCTCTCCCTCCAGGGTGAAGAGGCGGTATGTATCGGCGTAACTTTCCACCGGCACATCCAGCTTGGCGACTCCATGGAGCTGGCGGGCGGCCTCATTGATGAAGTTGATTCGCCCGTCGGCATCGGTAACGATCACCCCGTCGGCAATCTGTCCGAGAATGGCGCTGCGCTGGGCGGCGAGCCCGGCCACATCCGCAAGGGCTCGTTCGCGCTCGGTGAATAGCTGCGCGTGATCCAGCGCCAGCGCGGCGCGGCGGGCGATCTCCCGGGCGAGGACCAGGTCTTCCCGGTCATAGCGCCGGCCGCCCGCGGAGCTGTAGAGGCTGAGCACACCCAGCACCCGCCCCTGCACCTGAAGGGGGACGGACATAAAGGTGCGCAACCCCAGTGACTGCAGTAGGCGTAGGTGCTCTTCGTCTCGTGCGAACCGTTTCAGCAGCTCGTCCGATACCTCGGAGATGATCTCCGGCTCCCCGGTTCGCACCACATTGGCCGTGCCCGTCGCGGCGTGAGGGTCCGGCGGGTAGCGTTGCAGAAGCTCCCACCCGAAGCGCACCTTTTCGGGGTCCGCATGCACGATCTCCACCGCATTGATGTTGTTCTCCCCGTCCACCAGATAGACCGCGCACCAGTCGGCGATCCATGGCACCACGGTACGCGCGAGAGCGGCAACGGTTTCCATCGGATCCAGGGAAGTCGCCAACACCTCGCCCGCGTTTGCCAGGACATGCTGCCGCTCCTGCAACCGCTTCCGGTCGGTGACGTTGCGGAAGTACACGGAGAGCCCCGCCGCGGCCGGGTAGGCACGCACCTCGAACCAGGTCGCCAGAGGCGCGAAGTACTCCTCGAACTGCACCGTCTGCTGCTCGACGGCCGCGCGGCGGTACATCCGCTCGAAGGTGGAGCCTACCGCCTCCGGGTACTCTTCCCAGATGCACTTGCCCAGCAGCTCTTCCGCGGCACGATGCAGGAGCGCTTCGGCCTCGTCGTTCAGGTAGGTGAAGCGCCACTCGTGATCGAGGGCGAAGAATGCGTCGGTGATACTCTGCAGAATCTGCTCTGTGTGCCGCTGTGCCGCCTCGGCATCGGCCGCGTTGCGGTGCGCTGTACGGATCACCGTGCGCAGCTCGATCTCCGCGACCACGGAAGCAGTGAGGTCATGAAGAATCGAGATCTCGTCGGCCGTCCACCTCCGTGGCTTCGTGTCGATCACGCAGAAGCTGCCGAGCACGTGCCCCTCCGAGGTGAGGATGGGGATGCCGGCATAAGCGACCACGCCGAGGTCGCGGATGGCCGGGTTGTCCCGAACCAGAGGGTGTTCACGCGCGTCCTCGATGACCAGCGGCTCCGCGGTGTTGACCGGATACTGGCAGAAGGAGTGGCTGAGCGGGGTCTCACGCGTCGTGGCCCACGGCTCCGGTAGAGCGGTGCAGCTCTTGAAGAACTGCCGGTCTCTGTCCACCAGCGAAACGAGCGCGACCGGCGCGGCGAGCGTCCTGGCGGCGAGTCGCGTGATCCGGTCGAACGCCTCCTCGGGCGGAGTGTCGAGAAGGGCGGTCAGGTACAGGGCTTCGAGCCGGCCGGAGTCGGCGACGGCGGTGTCAGTGTGCTTGAACATATGCTCAGGGATTCGTGGTACCGACGAAGAGCAGCCGGATGGAAGAGCGTATCCCACCACGCGTGGCAGCGCAATGGGCGACGCCGCACGGTTCCAGTTCGCGCCTCGCCTGCTTACATTGCAAAGAACGTAACGACGCACCTCACAGGAGATGCAGGATGCATGTATATCTCAGGGACGAGCCGGTCACGCTCGAGATGCGGGCGATAGACCCCGAGGGGATGATACCCGAGGAAAGCGATCTCGTGGCCATTGCTTTTTACGTGGACGATAACGAAAGCCCGAGCTTTCGTGCCCTGCTTCCGCCCGAGACCGTCGCGGTGCTCGAAAAGGCGATCCACGTCCCGGTGCAGCTCGGCCTGCTGGCCGAGGAGCCGGAGAGCGAGGAGATCGAGATCCACGCGATGGTGGGCCTCTCGGTGCCGGTCTCCGGCGCGATGCCGGAAGAGATGGGGATGGAGATGAAAGACGCGCCCGAAGGCGAGCCGTGGAAGACCGGAAATCCGGATGCCTGGAAGGGCGAGGACGACGCGGAGGAGGACATACCACGAACCGCGCTCCTCACCTTCGCTCCGCTGATGCGGCTGCGGCGCAAGTTCCCCGACGACTTCGGCGAGGAACTGGCGGACCTGCTCGAGAGCGCCCTGGTCGGTGCGACCCGCCCGAACCTCGAGGCGCGGGTCGATCGGATGCTGGACGACCTGTGACCCGAGGGCGAGCGGGAGGAGAGAGCGGCTCTAGCTCTCAGAGATAGGGGGCGGGGTTGGTGCGCGGCCGTTTCGCACCCAGTCCTACGGGCGATCTGCACCCGGGCAACGCGCGCACCGCACTGCTCGCTTGGCTGCAGGTCCGCGCGGCGGGGGGGACGTTCGTGATGCGGGTGGAAGACCTGGACCGCGGCCGGGTGCGGCCGGGCCTGATGGAAGCGCAGCTTCTGGACCTTCGCTGGCTGGGGCTGGATTGGGACGAGGGCCCGGATGTGGGTGGTCCCCATGCGCCCTACCTGCAGTCGCAGCGGCAGGACCGATACGAGGACGCGCTCGGGCGGCTCGGGGAGAAGGGGCACCTGTTCGCCTGCGGCTGCTCGCGCAAGGATATCGCGGCCGCGTCCAGCGCGCCGCACGCCGGGGACGACGAGGGACCGCGCTACCCCGGAAGCTGCCGCGATCTGTCCGCGGGCGAGCTTCGCGGCCGGCAGCACGCGCTCCGCTTCCGTGCTCCGGCCAAACCCGTTGCGTTCACCGACCTGGTGCACGGCCCCGTGGTCTACAAACCCGCGGACGAAACCGGAGACTTCGTGGTACGGCGCAAAGACGGAGTTGCCTCCTACCAGCTCGCCGTCGTGGTGGACGATTCGGCCATGGAGATCACGCACGTGCTGCGCGGCGCGGATCTCCTCCCCTCCACCGCACGGCAGATCCTGCTCTACCGCGCGCTCGGCCTCGCGGAGCCGGCCTGGCTTCACGTTCCGCTCCTGCTCGGCCCGGACGGCGAGCGGCTCTCCAAGCGCCACGGCTCGGTCGCGCTGCGGGAGATACGCGAGGCCGGCGCGGAGCCGGAGGCGCTGGTGGGGTGGCTGGCCGCTACGTGCGGGCTGGCGGAGCCGGGGGAGGCGTGTACACCGCACGAGCTGATCGGCCGGTTTTCGGCCGGTGACCTGTCTCGCGAGTCCACCTTGCTCTCGGCCCCCGGAGAGTCGTCCACCGGGGGCAACGCCCCTCAAGAAGCGTTCGGCACACTCCCGCGCGAGGGGCAGAGCGACGAGTGAAACGGTTTGATCCGCACGCACGGTACGCATGCGCACGGTACACAATCGGTGCCGAGGTGCCGATCTTTGCTGTATCAGGGGTGATGCTTCCCCGCACGATCCTTGCCAGAGAAGCGCCCCACCTAACTCCGGCCTTTGGGATACGAGCAATCCGGATGGCGACATCTTCCGCGCGGAGCACGGCACGGCGGCCCGGCATTCCGCATCAGTGGTAAGAGTGACGCGTTCCCGCCTTTTCAATCCTGCTGTGAGATACGTCATGAAGTGGTGCTGGTCCCTTGCTGCTCTGGTCCTGTTGTTCATTCCGGTGCGCACCGAAGCGCAGTTCCGTGAGCCGTTCCCCACCTCACGCCTCAGCATCTCGCCGATGGTGGGGTATCGGTTCCCCTATGTGGCGCGTTTCGACGCCGCGATCTATTCCGACGACGAAGTATTCTTCTCGGAGTTCACGGAAGAGCGCAGTGGCGGGGCCACAGCGGGCGGAGAGGTGGAGATGCACATCTTCGGACCTGTTGGGCTGATCGGTAGTGCACTGTACGCACCCTCGGTGGAGAACCGCGTTGCCGAGAACAACGAGCCGGCGCAGCGCTTCGTCGGCCCCGATGTGTGGCTGCTCTCGGCCGGAATCTCCATCCGGCTCCCCGAACCCGCTCCGGATTATCGGCGCTTTCCACTCCTCGCGTCCATCAATCTGGCACCGGGAGTGGTGCGAGAGGTACCGCAGGGCAGCCCGCTCCCGCCGGATCATCCACAGTACGTGCCGAGCCCGTGGCAGCCGATCAACCATCCGGCGCTCGACGCAGGAGTGAAAGCAACCATCCTGCTCGGCTCCCGGCACCTCGCCTTTCAGTTCGGCGTGAGCGACTTCATCACCTTCTGGAACTCGAACGCGGTGGAACGGCAGCTGGAGCAGGCGTACCTGCAGCAGCTCAGGCTTCCGGTAACCGCGGTATACAACCTGGGGCGTTCTCACCTCTTCCAGGCGTACGCGGGCTTCTCCATCCGCTTCTGAGCTGCGTTGGGTCGAGAGCGGGCGAACGGATGCCACAGGCGGCCGTATGCGGATCACCTGGAGCACGATCGAACACTCAGGGGTGTGAAGCAGATGAGGCTACAGGCTCCTGCTCCGCGCATCCGCGGCCCAGCGATCCAGGTGCGCGAGCACACCGGTGGCGCGGGTGAGGCTCGCCTCCGGGAAGCCCAGGGCGCGTTTGAGCGCGAGGTCCCGCTGCAGCTTGTTCTGCTCCCGTTCCAGCTTCCACACCGTGCGGAGCCCGAGACGCCGGGGGTAGTAAACGGCGTTCGCGGGAACGGGGAAGTCGCTCCCGTAGAGGGTGCGCTCGGCGATCTCCGGGTCGTCGGCGAGGCGGGGGAGGTGGCGGAAGCGGGCGGGGTTCGCGATGCCAGAGTTGTCCACCCACAGGTCAGGATACCTGCGCAGCATCTCGCGCAGCCGGCCGAGCGAGTTGGGCTCCCGCGAGAAGTGGATGCGAGCGGCGGCGTGCGCGCAGATGACCTTGACCCCGGCGTCCAGCGGCGGGATCAGGATATCGACGCTCATGTACTGCGGCGCGACGACACGGAAGGTCTGCTCCCCGGTGCCGGCGTGGATGAGCAGGGGGATCCCTGCGTCCGCCACCCTGCGGTAGAAGGGACGAAGTGCGGGGCTGGAGGTGTCGATCGCCTGCACGATGGGGAGCCACTTGATCAGCGTCGCTCCACGTTCGATGCACTCCTCCAACCGCTCCATCGCGTCGCGGCGGTGGGGATTGATGGAGGGTCCCGGCAGCAGCTGCGGATAGCGCTCGCAGACGGTGAACACCCACTCCGGGGGGACGATCATCTGGGAGCGGCCGCGGTCCAGCGTCCCGTCCGGGTGATAGACCCCATCGAAGCCGAGGGCCACGGCGTAGTCCAGCTCGCTGTCGGCCACACGTCCGGCAAGCAGCGCGGCCCAGTCCTGATCGACGCTCGTATGCATCTGCCGCGGAGTGATTCCGTGGGCGACACGCATGCATACGAAGGTATAGCGCCACCGGAAGCGAGTGGATACCCAGCAACCGGATCTCCCGGTGCCGACACCGGCCAGGTGGGCGTGCACATCGATGCGGGGGGGTGTACCCATACCCTGCTTCTCCACTGGCGTGAGCAAGCGCCCGGCGGATGCCCGCTTCCGCCGAGGAAGCGCGCGTGGGTGCCGGAGCGATCGGCCGGGGTAGCGGGTGCATTCCGCGTACCAGCCGTGCGCGGCTACTCCGTGATCCAGCCCTGCCGCCCGCCTGTGCCTTCCACCAGGAGGAAGTCCGCGAAGCGCGCCAGCACTGTCACGGAGGTACCGGCACGCAGCGTATCGATCATCGCGGCGGCAGGCATCGGCCCATCACGAAGCGCGACACCGGTTGCGACCGTCGTGCGCCGGATTGGCCGGGATACCGGCTCCACGGAGCGGATCGCGACATAGCCGCTCGTGCCGTCGGGCAGGAGTACCCGGTGCCAGGAGCCGCTGGTTCCCATTGGCCGGAGCAGCGTGTGGCGTGGCAGCACGCGGGCCGTGGCCGTACCCTGCGCCGGCTGCGAGAGAAGCGGGGTCTCGCGTGCGGCCACCCGCGCCCACCGCCCCAGCCCGGCGGTGTCCGCGGCGGGCGGGGGGAGGGGGGAACGTACGGGGTGCACGTATGGATACGGATCGAGCGGGCCCTCGCCCCGGCGGTAGATCCCGAAGTGCAGGTGGGGTGGAGTCGTGCGGGCGTTGCCCGTATTTCCGACGGTACCGAGAGTGTCCCCCGGCTGCACACGGGCGCCGGGCTGCACAGCCTGGCTGTCCAGATGGGCGTAATACAGACTGAGGCCGCGCTCCGAGTCCCGAACCCAGACGACCCTGCCGCCGCGCGGCGTTTCGTCTACGCGCGTCACGGTTCCCGCCGCGGACGCGAGCACGGGAGTGCCACGCGGCGCGAAGATGTCTACTCCATGATGCTCGCGCCGGCCTCCATCACGCGCAGCGCCGAACCGGCTTCCGATCGCGCGGCTGTCGCGCCCATCGACGGGGAAGGCGAGCGCGGCCTGGCTCCGGATGGTCACGGCATACCGCCCGGCGCGCAGCAGCTCCGGCTGCAGGCGGAGCAGGTACTCGGTGTCCTGGCGCGGCTCCCAGGTCAGGGTGAGGCTCGTGGTGTCTGCACTCATCACGCGTGTGGGTGGCCGGGCGGTGTCCTGCGGAACCTCGAACAGATCCAAGAATACTCGCGGCGGGGCGGCACCTTCCAGCTCCACCTGCGCAGTGAAGCGTTGGCCGCGGGCCGCGCGGAACCGATAGCCGACGGCGTGCGGCTCCTCGGCGGGGAAGTAGCCGGCTTCGCGGAACGGGAGCGGCGCGGGGTGCGGCGCATCCAGCGCGCGCTCGGCGGCGGCGTTCCAGTCGCGACCGAGCGCGGTGCCCTCCAGCCCGGCCTCGCGCAGCGACTCCGCATAGCGCTCGTGCGGCGTCGTTGCGCGGAACGACTCGCGCAGCGGCTGCACGCTCCCGCACCCGGCCAACGCCAGCAGCGCAAGCACCGGAAAGCACCAACGCCTCCACCCCGCCCACTGATGACGCGTTGCACTGGCTGGTATTTTCATGCCGGGTGGTAGGCCGCTCGGCACGTAGAGTTCCCGATGCGCGCGAGGGAGGCGCAGCTACATCGGGTGCAGCTACATCACCGGGGTGAGCGGGAGCTCGCCGGAGAGCACGCGGTGAATGTTGCGCGCGGCGAGCATGGCCATGTTCATGCGCGTTCCGCGCGTCGCGGATCCGATGTGCGGCAGCAGCACCGCGTTGTCCAGCTCCAGCAGCCCGGGTGTGACCTCGGGCTCGTGCTCGTACACGTCGAGCCCGGCGCCGGCCAGAGGTCCGGAGCGGAGCACCTCTACCAGTGCGGCCTCATCCACCAGTGCGCCGCGCGCGGTGTTGATCAGGTAGCTCCCCGTCTTCATCCGCCGTAGCGAGTTGGGGTCCAGCAGGTGCCGGGTCTCGGGCGTGAGAGGCGCGTGAAGCGAAAGAACGTCGCTGGTGGTGAGCAGCGTCTCCCACTCCACCCACTCCGCGCCCAGCGCCCGCTCCTCCGCGTCGGAGATGCGCGTGCGGCTGGTATACTGCACGCGCATCCCGAACGGAGCGGCCCGACGGGCAACCGCCTGCCCGATCCGCCCCATCCCGAAGATCCCCAATGTGGCGCCGGTAATATCCCCGCCCAGGTAGTCCCGGAACCGCCACCCCTGAAACTCTCCCCCGCGCAGCGATGCCTCGGCCTGCGGCAGGCGCCGCACGGTGGCCAGGAGCAGCGCCCAGGCGAGGTCCGCGGTGGCGTCGGTGAGCACGTCCGGCGTGTGGGTGACGATGATGCCGCGCTCCCGGCAGGCGTCCAGATCCACGTAGTCGTACCCCACGGTTGGGCACGCGACGATCCGCAGCCTCGGCGCGCGGTCCAGCAGCGCCGCGTCCACTTGCTTGCTGAGAACCGGGATCAGCGCCTCGGCCTCGCCGAGCGATTCCTCCCACCGCTCCGGTCCGCGGACGACTCCGACCTCGGCAAGGAGCTGTCGGGCAGGGTCCGGGAGCGGCACGGTGCTGGCGATCAGGGGCATGAGGGCGAGCTTGGTTCAGGGGGAATGCCCGGAAGTAGATGGGCGGTGTACCCGCGGAGATCGTGTCTCGACAGCAGGCAGCGCCGCGAATCGCCTACTCCAGATGGTGATAGTCCAGCTCGTGTGATTCGTCCAGAGCCGCCTGTACGCTGGAAGGAGGCTCGGGGATCGGCTCGGTCCGGAGGCGTAGCGTGTCGTCGGCGTTGCGCGCATACAGGATGCTCTTGCGCCACTCTGCACGGGTCTCGGGCGCATCGCTCCGGTAGTGCGCGCCTCGCGATTCGCTCCGCAGCAGAGCGCCGCGCAGGATCATCTCCGCAGCCAGCAGCATGGAGCGGAGGTTCAGCGCCCACTCCAACCCCTCGGTTCCGGCCGTGCCCGCAGTGGCCAGGCTGCGCGCGCGCCGCCCCACCCCCTGCAGCGTGGCAAGCCCCGCCCCCAGCCCCTCTTCCGTGCGCACGATCCCCGCATGGTCCCAGAGTAGCACGCCGAGTTCGCCGACGAGCTCCCGCGGCTCATGCTCTCCGTCGGCCGCGGCGAGGCGGCTCAGCGCGGTGATCTCCTCCCGCACGAGATCCTCTCCCACCGGCGGCACGGATGTGCCGGTGAGAGCGAGATCGCCCGCGAGGTGCGCGCCGGTAATCTGCCCGAACACGACCGTCTCCGCCAACGAGTTCCCGCCGAGCCGGTTGGCGCCGTGTACCCCGGCGGTCGCCTCACCCACGGCGAACAATCCCTCCACGGTGGTGGCGCCCGTATCGAAGTCCACCATCACGCCGCCCATCGCGTAATGAGCCGTGGGCGCGACCTCCATCGGCTCGCGGGTGATGTCGATGCCCTGCTCGCGGAACTGGCCGTAGATCTTCGGCAGCCGCTCACGGATGAAGTCGGCCTCGCGGTGCGAGATATCGAGCCGCACCCCGCCACCCGGCGTACCCCGCCCCGCCTGGATCTCTTCGTAGATCGCGCGCGCGACCACATCGCGTGCGTCCAGCTCCATCTGCTCGGGCGAGTAGCGCTCCATGAACCGCTCGCCGGAGGCATTGAACAGGCGCCCGCCCTCACCGCGCACCGCCTCGGTGACCAGCCGGCCGCGCATCTCGGGCGGGCGAATCATCCCGGTGGGGTGGAACTGGACGAACTCCATGTCACGCAGAACCGCGCCCGCACCGCAGGCGAGTGCCACGGTATCGCCGGTGTTCTCGTCCTCGCGCGAGGAGCTGCGGCGGTATAGCGCGGTGTGCCCTGCCGCTGCCAGTACGACCGCAGCGGCGCTGAACGCAAGAAAGCGACCGGTATCCATGTCGAAGCCGACGGCTCCGCGGGCGCGGCCGTCGTCCACCAGGATCCGAGTGACGAAGGTGTTCTCGCGATAGGGGATCTCCAGCGCGCGCGCTCGCTCGACCAGCGTCCGGAGCATCGCCTCCCCCGTTCTGTCGCCTACGAAGCAGGTACGGCGGAACGACTGCGCACCGAAATACCGCTGGTTGATGCCGCCCTCTTCCGTACGGCTGAAGTCGCAACCCCACGCCTGCAGCTCCCGGACCCGGTCCGGCGCGTGGCGGGCGAGCAGCTCGACCGCACGCGGATCGCAGACGAAGTGCCCCTCCCGGAGCGTGTCTGCGGCGTGGATCTCCCAGCGATCCTCCGCGTCCAGGCTGCCCAGCGAGGCGTTGATCCCGCCCGCAGCCCAGCGGGTGTGCGCGTCGCCATGCCGGCGCTTGCCCAGCACCAGGCAACGGATGCCGCTCTGCGCGAGCTCGATCGCCGTGCGCAACCCGGCCGCGCCGGCTCCGATGATCAGTACGGGGGTCTCGATCCGCTCGTATGTAGTGCTTTCCGCCATCCCTGCAGCCTCCCTGGAGTGAAGAGAGCCTGTACGTCTGCCAGAATCAGGCCGATACGGAA
>JACDHR010000474.1 GCA_013820915.1 Gemmatimonadota bacterium | reverse complement strand
GTCATAGGCCCGTGGGGAGGAAAAACCACTGCGCTTCCTGGAATGCACCACTTCTCTACGGGTATCGTCCCCGGCCTGCGCGGCCCGTAAGTGAGTGCGAGCATTGTCTTTATCGGCCCGAAACAGCTCCCGGACATAGCACCTGGAAAGGGCTGATTCAGGCCCCTACGATAACGGGTTCAAGAATACGGGGTCGCGTCAGAAGAGCACAATTTCATCCCGACCATGGGTCATTCCTTCGTAGCAGCGCGGGGGATGCGCTCGTTGTGCTCCGCTGCCAAATACGCGAAGAGAGCCACGACAGTCGCCATCTGCCGCATATCTTCCGGCTGCACGCGGTCTACGACGTCCATGTTCGAGTGGTGCGTGCGGGAGCGATACTCGAGGCGCTCCTGCATGAACTGAAAGCCCGGAATGCCCACGCGAGTGAACGCGACATGATCCGTCGAGCCGACTGCTCTTGGCCCGATGATCTCAACACCGAGGTCGCGCAGAACCGGCAGCGTCAACCATTCCTCGAAAACCGGTCCTGCCGCAAGATTTTCCTCCAGCCAGATACCACGGATACGGCCCGTCCCGTTGTCGATGTTGAAGTAGGCAGAGACATGTTCATACTCTGGCTTCGGCCCGGCATCGTCGATGAGGTGCTTCTCGACGTAGTGACGAGATCCAAGCAGTCCCTGCTCCTCCGCCCCCCAGAGCCCGAGGCGAACCGTGCGCCGCGGCCGTACATTGGCTTCCTTCAGGATGCGCATCGCCTCCATCATTGCTGCGCTACCCGCCGCATTGTCGGTGGCACCCGTTCCCCCATGGTGGGAGTCGAAGTGCGCGCCAAGGATGACGACCTCGTTTGCAAGCGCGGGATCCGAGCCAGGGATCTCGGCAATGATGTTGAACGCGTTCGGCCGGATCTCATCATGGAAGCGGGTGCGCACGTCCAGCTCGACCTTCACCGGTACGCCGCGATCCAGGATGCGCACCATCCGGTTGTAGTGCTCGACGGCAAGAACGACGGAGGGAAGCCCTCGAGGCACATCGGCCGCGCGGGAACCGCCGACGCCGACGAAGATCGTGCCGCCATCCGGGCGCTGCGTGACCCATGAGAGATCGCTTCCGCCGGGAGCCCTATCGCTGTCGGGCCCGCGCTCGAGAAGTGCGACTGCGCCTTCCGCCGCGTAGAACTCCTGGATCCGGCGCTGGGAGGGTGCCGACGGCGCTGAGTGTTGGCCCCCGCCGCGCGCTGCGGAGGCTGCTGTCGCCTGCGGATCGATAACCGTGCGCGCCTCCTCGATCTCCTGCTCGTTCATGCGAAGCACGACGCGACCGTCCAGCAGGTTCACCGCGCGGGGAGGCTGCGTCAGTACGATCCTGCCTCGAAGCGTACCTCGGTAGCGCTCGAAATCCGCTTCGCTCTCGATCGGCGCGTGGACGACCTCGGCGGTGATGGGTCCGTTGGTCCCGTAGGTCCACGACTTCGGCACGCCGATGAGCGGCTGCACCTGCGGCTCGATGATGTGTCCACTGAAGCGATCGAGGGACCAGCCACGACCGAAGTCGAAACGCTCCTGCCGCACATGTGCGAGCCCCCAGCCACGCAGCTGCGCAACCGCCCAATCACCCGCCTGCTCGATTCCAGGGCCGCCGGTCAGGCGGGGTCCGTAGATGTCGGCGAGCCAGATCACATGCTCCATCACCTGCGAGCGCTGCAGGCCCTCTTCCTGGATGCGCGCGAGCACGGCCGGATCTATGCGCTCCAGTTGTGCAGTGAGCGGCGAAGTGATCACAGCGGTCAGCAGGCAGAATACCGCGAAGGCTATCATGCCCCGAAATGTCGATTTCATGCTGGAACACTCCCGAGGCTCGGGCCATGCCGCAGCAGCATCGACCTGCCCGGCGCACTCGCGCGGTCTTCCGCCCGGCTTGTACTTCCCGCGTGGTCAGGCTGCACAACTCCTGTCGAACGGGATCCAGTCACCACCCCTCCCGATCATCCGGCCCGGTCGGCCCGATCCGGCCGCGGGCACGGTGCAAAAGCTCACCCGGGTCATAAACTTCGCCACCGCGGATTACGTGCTGCACGTTGCGGGTATTGGTGATCTCCTCGAGGGGATTGCCGCGCACGACGAAAAGATCGGCCAACTTTCCCGGCTCGATCGTGCCCAGAAGGTCTCCCATTCCGATCGCGCGGGCACCGTTGATGGTCGCGATGCGGAGCGCCGACGCTTCCGGGATCCCCGCCAGCACGAACGCCTGCAGTTCCCGGTGCGCCGAGAACCCCGGGAGGAACTCGCCCCGGCTCGGATTGTCGGTGCCGAGGGTGATCAGATCGCCGCCGCCGGCATCATAGAACGCCTTCGTTGTCCTGCGCATTGCCCAGTAGAGCTCACTCATCAGGTCGTTCCGCTCACGTGGCTCTCGTTCCGCCACCATCTGCTGTACGTAGGGCGTGAAGAACTCACGCTCATCCACCCAGTAGTCGAATCCTTCTTTCAGCTCTGTGAAGTAGACGGGTGCGGTGATGGTGGCGTTGAACCTGACCCCGCGATCCAGAAACATCCGTACCGTCTCCCGAAACTCGGCGGAAGCAGTGTCTACCTGCACCCATACGGGGTACGCCGGCCGCTCCGGATCGAGAGCCACGCCTCCGAGGATGTGCTCCACGCGATCGATCCCCATGCGGATCGCGTCCACAGAGTTGATCGTGCCACGGAACCCAGAGTCGAGGTGTCCGGTCACGGTCACGCCGTGCCGATGCGCCGCCTCGATAAGAGCCCGGAGCGTCTGCGGATCCGCACCCTTCGCCTTGAAACCACGGACGCCACGTGCCACCCAGTCGGCCACCTCGGCATGGATCTCCTCATCGGTCATCGACTCCCAACCAGGCCGTGAGCGGCCGAAGTACGGCCCGGAGGGAAGGATCCGCGGCCCGGGACGTATTACCGCATCGATCTCCTCCCGCGCGAGGAGAAGTCGCTCGGGGTTGTACTCACCCGCGGGGAACGTCGTGGTCACACCGTTCGCGAGGTATACGAGAGTGTTGACCTCCACCTCGTCCACTCGCCTCTCGCCGAGAAGGTTGACGTTGTAGTGGGCATGGAGATCAATGATGCCGGGTAGCACATACTCATCCTCACCACGGTTGAGTATCTGGAGTTCCGCGTCTTCGAAGCCGGAAGTCGCCGGACCCACT
>JACDHR010000473.1 GCA_013820915.1 Gemmatimonadota bacterium | reverse complement strand
GGCCACGTTGCAGAGAATGCCGGCAACCTTGCAAAGGAGCAGAGCCATGAACGTCCTGGCAACTGTGGAGGCGCTCGGCGGGGCGGCCGTGCTGGGCGGGGAGATTCGCTCGGAGACGGACCTGATCGAACGGGTCGAGGAGGGCTTCTCGCCGGAGGCGATTCAGCACCTCATGCGGCTGGGGGATCTGTCGGAGGCGGAGATGGGCCAGATCATTCCCCGGCGAACCCTGGCCCACCTGAAGACCCGTGAGCGGCTCTCGGCGGAGCAGTCCGACCGCCTCGTGCGGGCGGCGGAGGTGTTCACCCTGGCGCACACGACCTTCGGGGACCGGGAGAAGGCGAACGGCTGGATGCGCGATCCGAATCGCGCGCTCGGGGGCAAGACGCCGCTCTCGCTGCTGCGCACGGGGAGCGGGGCGCGGCTCGTCGAGCAGATCCTGACGCGAATCGGCTACGGCGTCTACTCCTGATGCGGGCCGCGCGGCTGGCGCCCGCACTGTATCCACCGCTCACCGGCGAGGGTGCCCGGCTGGCGGGCGGACGCTGGAATTCGCCGGGAACGCCGCTGGTCTACGCGTCCGAGCACCTCTCGCTCGCGGTGCTCGAGATGCTGGTGCACCTGGAGCCACGACGGCTGCCGAGCAATCTGGTGGCTTGGACGCTCGAGCTTCCCGATGGTGCGTCCGAAATTCTCGACGTCGCGCAGTTGGATCCCGGCTGGCGCGCGGATGAGTTCTTCCGCCCGACGCGAGAGATAGGCGATCAGTGGGTGCGCGAGCGTCGTAGCCTTGCTCTGCTGGTGCCCTCGGCGATCATCCCGGCTGAGCGTAACGTTCTGGTCAACCCGCAGCATCCGGATCTCGGCCGGCTGCAGATCGTCGCGGAGGAGCCGTTCGGGTTCGATCCGCGCCTGCTTCGCACCTGAGTACATGCCTACCCTCTACCTGACCACCCCCGGCGCCTGCCTGGCGGCGCGCTCGCAGACGCTGGTGGTGCGCCGCCGGGGGCACCCCTCGCAGCGCGTGCCGCTGCTGGCGATCGAGCGCGTGGCGGTGCTGGCACCGACGCAGCTGACCAGCGCGGCGCTGGCGATGTGCGCCCGCCACCAGATCGAGATCGTGGTGGTCTGCGGCCGACGGCCGCCGCCGGTGATGGTGCGGCTGTGCACCTCGGAGGCGGGTCTCGCGCTGCGCGGCGCACAGTTCCGCGCCGCCGCGGATCCCGCATTCACGCTCGGGCTGGCGCGCACGGTGGTGGCGGGCAAGATCCGCAATCAGCGGCGCTACCTGCAGCGCAGCCGCACGGGCGGCGAAACGACGGGCGCGCGTGCGGCGCTGCAGGAGCTGCTCGACCGGGTCGAGACGGCGGAAACGCTGAACCAGCTGCGCGGCATCGAGGGGCAGGCGTCGGCGGTGTATTTCGGCGGCCTGCGCTCGCTGGTCAACCCGGAGTACGGCTTCGAGACGCGCAACCGCCGCCCGCCGCGCGACCCGGCGAACGCGCTGCTCAGCTTCGCCTACACGCTGCTCACCAGCGAGGCGACCGCGTATCTGGCGGCCAACGGACTGGAGCCGGCGCTGGGATTCTTTCACGAGCCCCACCGCGGCCGTCCTTCGCTGGCGCTCGATCTGGTCGAGGAATTCCGCACGCCGGTGGCCGATGCACTCGTGGTGCAGGTCTGCAGCCGCCGCATCGTCCGCCCCGCCGAGTTCCGTCCCGGGCCTAACGGAGGGGTGCGGATGTCACCGGCCGCGCGGCGCCGCTTCATCCAGGCGTACGAGAGCAAGATGGATGGTCCATTCAATGAGCGCAGCGGCGAGCAGACCACGCTGCGCGCGGCGTTGCGGCGGCAGGCGGAGCGTCTTACCTTGACCATCGGCACCGGGGAACCCTACGTTCCCTTCGAGCTTCCCTGAGTGCCCGTTGAAACGACGCCGGGATGGCAACAACCCCCCTCGTCGTTTCAACTCACCTAACCTCTTGCCCCAGCGAGGGTTCCGTGACTCACCCCCTGCTCCCGGCCCGCGCACCACCCCCTTTCCGAGGCCGTCGTTTCAAACCTGCCCCGAGAGCCCAGTACTGGCGCGGGTTTTTTCCGGCCACACTTACGGCGACTCCCCGATGAGGAGGGGACTGAAACGCCGCCGGACTCACCCACGCGTCGGATCGCACGCGCCTTACGGCGACTCCCCGATGAGGAGGGGACTGAAACGGAGTATGCATCGCGTAGCATCTCGCCTAGCAGCTTACGGCGACTCCCCGATGAGGAGGGGACTGAAACGGTGTCCTCGTCGCCGATCTCGCCGCACAGCTCACTTACGGCGACTCCCCGATGAGGAGGGGACTGAAACGGTAGGTAGATCGTCTTTTGCATCAGAGCGCCTGGTTGCAGCGACTCCCCGATGAGGAGGGGACTGAAACAGTCCGCGCGATCGCTGTAGTACCGTTGGCTGCTGTTGCAGCGACTCCCCGATGAGGAGGGGGCTGAAACGGCTGCTACCGGCGCGCCTGCCGCCCGCGCGCCGAGCGGTTGAGTCGCAAGGCACCAGTTGCTCTCCCGCCGTGGCCGCCGCTCTGAACCCGGGGGCAAGGACACTCCATCTCTGCGCTCCGGGGCCTCGATCGCACCACCCGTGCGAGTCCCGCGTCACTCCATTGCGTGATGCGAGATCCTCAGCGAGTTTGGGTCGGCGACGTGAGCCGTCGCTCCCGCGCCCCTTCCCGGTGAGGCCACCCGTCGTCATGTCATCCGCCGTCTCTGCCGCGCCGGCCATCCGCTGCCGCGGGCTGCACAAGCGCTACGGCGAGACGGTCGCCGTGAAGTCGCTCGATCTGGAGATCCGGCGCGGCGAGTGCTTCGGGCTGCTGGGGCCGAATGGGGCGGGGAAGACCACCACCGTCGAGATCCTCGAGGGACTCACCCCGCCCGACGCGGGAGAGGTCGAGATCCTGGGGCTCCGCTGGGGCCGGGACGCGCAGGCGCTACGCTCCCGCCTCGGCATCCAGCTTCAGGAAGCCGAGCTGCCCGACCGGCAGACGGTGGAGGAGACGGTGCGCCTCTTCCGCTCCTTCTATCCGCAGGGGCGCAGCGTCGAGGAGCTGATCGCGGTGGTCGCGCTCGAGGAGAAGCGCGGCACCCAGGTGCGCAACCTCTCCGGCGGGCAGAAGCAGCGCCTCTCGCTGGCGTGC
>JACDHR010000127.1 GCA_013820915.1 Gemmatimonadota bacterium | reverse complement strand
GTACTGAACGTTTCGCTACGTCGTCCGGTCGTTCCCCTGGCCGGGTAATAAGAAGCGTTTCGGTTCGGCCCCAGTGCCCCCCGAGGGTGGCTGCGAGACGATCGTTCAATCCTACCGAGATCCCGAAGAATGGCTCCGGAAGTGTTGAGCCGTTGACCGTTCTTGCGGCGGCTCCGAGGCTTGCCAAGAGCGGAACGCCGTTCCAGATATCCAACATACTCATGTTCATCTGAACTGTTGGGCTCGCCACATCCCAGAAGCCCCGTTGCCTACTTGCATACGTGGAGTAAGTAGAGTCCCGCGCAACGGCAATGGTGTCAGTAACCGCGCCAGAGTCGGGATCGACAATAACACTATCCCGCACGATCGGTCGATTAACGCGTTCAAATCAGCACGGCTCCCGCCGAATGAGAGGAACGCACCCACCGAGACAAACACTCGGAAGTGTTTTCTATGTATATGAAATTCATCAACGATCGGATTCACTTGGGGTGCGTTACGCCCCGCCAGCGGAGTTTGTGTAATGGTGAGTTTGGCGCGCGTAGCGTCCCAAGAGGCATATTCGCGATCATACCCCGTAGACAGTGCTTCCAGAGCGGTAAATTCTCGCGCTGTTGCTGGTAGTTGGCGACGCCGCAGCGGTATATCGCTTGCTATCTCGGTTGCCGCAAGTCGGAGTGCCTTAAGGCGAGCGCGGTCACGCTGAAGAAGTTGATTCACAGTATCTCGCTTATCCGCAGGGGCGACTTGCCTGGTTGCTGCCTCAGCGGCGTCGAGAAATGTGATTGCTCGGCGTAGTAGTGAGTCGGCTTCAAGAATGATTTCGTCCTCAGCTGTCTCGAGGCGTTCCGGTAGATCCGGCCCCCGGATCTTCCAGTTCCTGAGGAACGGAGCAAACCAAAGCGGGCCATTTTCACACGGGGGATTGGCCAACGTATTCGTAAGGTAGGCAGCATCGCTTCGAGCGCTTTCAGCTTCTTGTAATTTCCGACTAACCATATTCAGCGTGGCGGAAAGTTCCTGCCGTGCCTCCCGCGCGCGTGTCAACGGCTCTGAGCCTGATTGCTTCTGTTCTGAGTCTGCCGGAAGGGCAGTTAGTTGCTCTGTGCCACCTTCTACCTCCGGCACCGGAATGGGGTCGTTTCGATCAGGCACCTGCCCAAATGCTGAAATAACACGGCTGATATCAGGAGCATCTTCGACGATATTCAGCCGCACTTGAGAGGTGTAGCAGAGCGGATTCAAACCTGTGACCGTAACACTCACCTCTCGTCCGGCCACCAGTTGATGGTGCGTCATATTGGGGGAGTCGCCGGTGGCGAGATCGTACATAACTTGGGCGCTCGCCACGGACACTGAGAGTGTGGACAATGCACCGGCGACGATGAGTGTGGAGATTCGGTTCATAGCAACACGTGGGTTAGATGTACATATCAGTGCTCCGACACGCCTACGAGCGCCCCGAAGGTGCGCCAACTAACCAGCATTAGTGTATGTTCGTTTCAGAGCCGCCCAACGACTCAAGCTCAGTGGCGAGGGGCGCACGCACAAGTGCCGTCGCTACTCCGAAAGCAGACCGCGCCCCTCGTCCACTGAAGCGACATGTTGGGCGGCACCGCTGCGCAAACGAGACCGTAAAGCCGCTATGGTGTACGGGCACATTGCGCGAATCCACAGTGCCTAAGAGGGCGAAGGGAAGCGCGCCTCCCCCGACGGAGTCAGGAATGCATTCCACGGTTAGATCAGGTCCTGTGGCACGAACGGCAAGTAAGTATGGCACCGAGCGCACCGGACGCGTAGCTCTCCTTTGTCAGTAGGAACTCGCAGTTGCTGTCCGCAATGGTAGCAGAATATCACGGTACTCCGTCCGTGTGGGTCGTCTTCACCCCGAGCACCTGACGCGCACGCCTTTCCCGCCATTGCGACGGCAAGATCGCTGCGATCTGGCGGTTCGTTCTCACTGAGGGGGACGCCGTACTTCGCGCTCAGACGGCGAAGTTCTTCATTCAAATTCCGCTCATGCTCCACTTGCGTAGTGATGTCCGAAGGTGGCGGGAATCCGTGCTCGAACCAGAAGATGATCCGAACGAGTGTACGAACCTGCTCCGCTTCTTGAACAACCGGTTGACCGTCGACCACACTCCGATATCTGGCGAGCAGTTCATCCCGTTTGGTCGCAGAAAGGAATCGCGTTTCTACAGCCATTCGGATCGCCTCATCATGAGACTGCCCCGACTTACGTGCGGAAAAGTATGATCGTAGGATTGCCCGCGATGAACCGCGTAAAGCAGAACGTTGATTCAACTTAAACCAGCCGAACAGAAGGGCAGCAGCCCCGATGAGAGCGATCCCCCATGGTAGCCACAGGTTGAGCAGCAGGAACAACCCTGCCGTAACCGCAAGCATGAACAAGACGCCTGGTATGCACCCCACCGATTAGACTCCTCTCATGGACGTGCAGAGGTCCTGTGTTCTGATCGACAACACGGCAGAGTCTCACTAAATAGGTGTCCTGCCGTCAGACAGCCGTGCGATCCTGATGACGGGGTAGATTGTCAGCCGCCCAACCATATATTCTGCCGCACGTACGGAAGATAAAACACGGCCGTCTCCACGCTCAAGCTATGTGCGAACCGGGAGATGCGCAACAGGGCCGCGGATGTTATCCGGCAATGCTGCCGCATAACACCGAGCCGTGAGCGCGGCCGTAGCGAGACAACTGCTTATCTGACAACCGGATCTACCGGCGAACCGGCGGGCCCCCCTCGTGTTATCCGGCTCCCAGGCCTCATAAAACTCATGCGCGGAGCGTTATCCGGCATCAACTTTCCAAGGACACACATAACGCCGCGATCCTCTCATCAGACTACACGCGCCCCTCCTCCCTGCAACCATTCATGGCGACCAAACTCCTCGACCAGGTGCGCGAGACCGTTCGCACGAAGCACCTCAGCCACCGCACGATCGATCTGCTCGAAGCGCGGGTCCCCCGCGATCCGCCGCTCCACGGCGGGCCGCGCAACGTACCGGGCGATGAGGAACGCCGCGGCGTACGCGGCGACGAACACCACCGCACCCGGTGCAAGCCCAAACTCGACCAGCTTCCTGCCGGGCGGCGGCATGGCGGAGATCACCTGGACGGCGTTCCAGTTCACCGACGGGCAGACGCAGCGATCGTTTACGTGCCTCTCACCGCCGTGCGACTATGACGGGGCGGTCCATCACATACAGCTTGAGGCTACCGTCCTCGGCGATGTCGAAACGGGTGGCCTGTTCGAGCAATGTGAAGAATTGCGTTTCCTGGCTGTTCAGCTCGGGCTCGACGCAGGCCATGCGGGTAGCCAGGGCCGGGCCGATCTCAATGCCCTCGCCGGTAATCTCATAGGTGGCGCGGAAAAGGTTGCAGCCTCCGTCGCCGGTCAGCGCGCCGTCGGCCGCGAACAACAACGTCGGCGGACGGCGCCCGGTGGTTTCGGCGCTCTCGAGCCGCGTCACGCGCCATTCGTCGCCAGTGAGCAGACCCGCCGTGTCGCCGCCGCAGCCGGTATAGGTCTGGCCATGCACCGTGACGGTGACGGTGTGGGGGAAGGGCCGACCGCTCATCGAATCGTTGCAGCGCCGCTCCTGGATCTCGGCGATAAAGGGCCGCTCGCCCGATCTCGCAGTGAAGCGCCAGCCATTCGCCAGCCTCTCGGGATCGGGGCGGATCGCGCTGCCCGTGTTCTCGTCGCCGAGTTCGGAGAAATCCATCGTGGACTCGCCGAACGTCATCGTCCAGAACGGCTCGTTGCCGGAGGCGCGGTATCCAGCCCGGTCGGGGTTTTCGGCGGCTTGCGTCGGCGGCGGGGCTGCCTCAACGACGTTCGTGGGTGGCGCAGCTTCGCTCGCGCTCTCGTTGCCGGACGCGGCGATGTCCGGATCGACGGGTGCGCAGGCGGCGGTCACCATCAGCATCATGGACAGCAGCAGGGCGAGTTTGTGCGTTATGACCTGCTCCAGTAGAAGATGATCGAACGCTTCGGAAGGTGCGTCACGCAGGACGGGCCCGCCGAGCACCATCCGTCCTGTGCCAATCTCGCCAGCTCGGTGGGCGAGGAGTCCGGATGGCCGGCAAAGCGTACGGATGGATCATAAAATAACATACGGTCGCGTTCGCCCGCCACCGCTGATCTCTCGTATAGGGCACCCGGTCCGTGGAGCGAGAGGGTTGCGTGACAGTCGTGGTGTTCGTATCGTACCGGAGAGCGAGACGGGCCGTGATCCGGCCTGGATCCCGGTACAAACCCGGGTGCAAACTTTGGCAATGGAAGCACATCAGCCCGTCGCGTTTTCGCTTGCGGTCCCGGAGTGAACTCCTGATACTGTCGCGTTGTCTCGCGTCCGGAGTGCACGTGAATCAGGTTTCCTGATCCCGAGGCCGTTGGTTCGAGTCCAGTCGGGGGCACTCCTTCAGTTTCGACACCGGCGGCGGGCAGGAGCCCGACCGCTGTTCCTTTTCACGATTCAAGGTTTTAATGGCGCAGCCTGTCGCCCCACAATCCCGTCGTCCCGCTTCGACGCCCGACTCGGACGATCTCGTTCTCGCCAGGGCGCTGGAGTTCTCCGCATGGGCGCGCCGCCATGCGCGGATCATCATCGTCGTCGCGCTCGTCGCCGCGGTAGTTCTGGGCGGCCTCATCATCCAGCGTACGCGGGAAGCGAACCGTGCCGAGCAGGCCGCTGCCGAGTTCATGCAGCTGGAGCAGAGCGTTCTGGTGCTGGGAGATCCGAACGTCGCTTCCACGGACCTGCAGCGCTTCATCGAACGCTTCGACGGCACGACGTACGCCGACGAGGCGCGGGTTCTGCTCGGGCGAATCCAGCTCCAGGCGAACCAGCCGCAGGCGGCGATCCCCCCGTTGCAGGAAGCTTCGCGGCGTATCGGCCGTACTCCCGTGGCCGCGCAGGCCGGGCTGCTGCTCGGTGCGGCGTACGAGCAGGCGGAAAACCCGCAGGCGGCGATAGAAACGTATCTGCAGGTGGGCCGCGATTCGCGCTCTGATTTCGAGCGCCAGCAGGCGCTCGCGGCAGCGGCCGCGCTGCGTCAGCAGACGGGTGACCCCGCGGGCGCCGTCGAGCTCTACCGTCAGCTGGTGGGCATGACGGAAGAGGGCTCGTTCGACCGCACGGTCTATGAGATGCGGCTGGCGGAGGCCGAAGCACTTGCACGGCAGTAGCCATCCTTCCTCGAACGATCCCGATTCGCCTTCGTCTTCAGCCCGATGCCCGTGACGGCTTATTCGCTCGGAGCCGCGTTCGCAGTCCTGCTCGAGATCCGATACCCCTGGATCGATCCGGTCGCGCTGGATCTGCCGGGCCCCATCGATGTGCGATGGTACGGCCTGATGTACCTGGTCGGGTTCACGATCGCGTACTTCATTCTACGCTACCTCGCCCGTGAGCGCTTCCTGAAGCTCGATCCCGAGCTGATCGGGGATCTGATCACGACACTCGTGCTCGGCGTAATCTTCGGTGCGCGGATCGGTTACATCCTCTTCTACGATTTCGCCTCCTTTGCCGCCAACCCGCTCAGAATCCTGCGGATCTGGGAGGGTGGGCTCTCGTTCCACGGCGGGCTCGCGGGTGTACTGATCGCCGCCTTCTGGTTCATGCGGCGGCACGGGGTGACGTTCCTCAACCTCATTGATTCACTCGCACTGGCCGTTCCTTTCGGTATCCTTCTCGTCCGCTGCGCGAACTTCGTCAACGGCGAGCTGTACGGCCGCATCGCCTCGCCCGAGGTTCCCTGGGCGATGCGATTCCCCACCGACCCGGTGGCGCTGCAGCTACTCGGCGCGGACCGGCTCCCCCTGCGCGAGCGGGAGCAGGCGATCGGGAATGCATTCGAGACGGGCCTGTGGGACAACGTTCACGACCAGGTGCCGCTACGGCATCCGTCGCAGATCTACGAAGCACTCGCCGAGGGTCTGCTGCTCGGACTCATCCTCTGGGCCGTATTCGCATGGGCACGCCGCCGTGGCTGGCGGCCTCCGGAGGGCCTCTTCGCCGGAATCTTTCTGCTCGGCTACGGAGTGTTTCGCTCCTTCGTCGAGCTCTACCGGCAGCCCGACGCCCAGTTCCGGTCGCCGGACGACCCGCTCGGAACGGTGCTCGGGCCGCTGACGATGGGGCAGACGCTCAGCATGGTGGTGATTCTCGGTGGCCTCGTTCTGCTGTTCTTCGCCTGGCAGAACGCAAAGCGAGGCCGCCGCACGGGTCCTGTCTGAGATCACGAAGTGCGTCCTCTCCCGGCCGCCCGGCTGTCCAGAGGCACAAGTCCCACAGGTAGATCGATCGTTCAGATCCCCCGCAGCTTCTCGCGGATGAGGAGCAGAATGTTCGCGTGGCTGATGATCACGTACGGGCTCCCGTCGATCTCCACATCCACGGCCGCGGCTCGCAGGTAGACGGCGTAATCTCCCTCTCCGGCCTGCAGCGGTACGTATCGCATCTCCGCGCCACCCGTGCGGGACCATGGCTCCCCCTCGCCCGGCGGCCCCACCGTCGGATATCCGGGGCCGACATTGACCACGTATCCTCCGCCCACCGCCTCCTTCTCCTGAACGCCTCGGGGTAGATACAGCCCGGATGGAGTCTGCGTGGTCTCCTCCTCCGGCTTGATCAACACCTTGTCGCCTACAACGACTACTTCGCGCCGAAACGTGTCGCTCATCGGATATCCGCCCGGTCGGGGATCGGTTCTGTTGTCGAGGAAGTCGATCAATATGCAGCCTTTCCGGGGCGGCGGCCAGGGTCCGTGGCGCGGAACCTGCCCTTGCGGGAGCCTGCCACTCGCCCCAGGTTGAACCTTCTAATTCAGTGTCGGGCATCGTAAGACCCCCCGGAGGAGGCAGCAGCAATGACGGAACAAACCCATACGCCTCGCGGCCCCGAAGCGCGCGGATACGCCAACCCGAATGTCCTGGTATCCACGGAGTGGGTCGCCGAACATCTAAAGGATCGGGAGGTCCGGATCGTCGAATCCGACGAGGACGTGCTGCTCTACGATACCGGACATATTCCGGGCGCCGTGAAGCTCGACTGGCACCAGGACCTGAACGATCCTCTGACGCGCGACTACCTGAATGCGGAGGAGTTCGCGCAGTTGATGCGGGAGAAGGGGATCGGGCGCGACACCACCGTGGTTTTCTATGGCGACAAGAACAACTGGTGGGCGGCGTACGCGCTGTGGGTGTTTCAGCTCTTCGGGCACGGAAACGTCAAGATCATGGACGGCGGCCGGAAGAAGTGGGAAGACGAAGGTCGCCCGCTGACCACCGAGGAGCCGCGCCACCCGCCGAGCGACTACCCCGTGCCCGAGCGGGATGACTCGCGCATCCGCGCCTTCCGCGAAGATGTGATGGCTCATCTGCAGCGGAAGGGTAAGCTGGTCGACGTGAGGAGCCCGGATGAATACAGGGGGATCAAGCTGCACATGCCCGACTATCCGCAGGAGGGAGCGATGCGCGGCGGGCATATCCCGACGGCGGAGAACGTGCCGTGGGCACGGGCGGTGAACCCGGACACGGGCGAGTTCAAGAGCGCCGGCGAATTGAAGACGATTTATGAAGAGGAAATCGGACTCAACACGGGTGACGACGTGATCGCCTACTGCCGCATCGGCGAGCGATCTTCCCACACCTGGTTCGTCCTCAAGTACCTGCTGGGGTACGATCGGGTGCGGAACTACGACGGGTCCTGGACCGAGTGGGGCAACATGGTCCGGGCACCCATCGAGAAGTAGAGAGCGGCCGGACACGGCTGCCGAGTGGCGGGAAGGGGCGGTAGTCGGATGGAGGCGGGGGATCGTTTCGCCTCCCGAACGGCGGGCTCATCGGGCTGCTCTCGCGGGCCGGTGTGGAGATACAGTGGGACAGGCCATGCATTGTTGATCGACTACTAAGGAGAGGATCCATGTCGGATAGCTTTGGTGCACGCTCGACGCTGCGGGTAGGGGAACGTGAATACGAGATCTTCCGCTTCGATGCGCTCGAGCGGGAGGGGATCGACGTCGGCCGTCTTCCGTATTCGCTCCGCATCCTGCTGGAGAACCTGCTCCGCACGGAGAACGGCGTCTCCGTCACCCGCGACGACATCCTGGCGCTGGCCCGTTGGGATCCGAACGCGGACCCGGACAGAGAGATCTCGTTCAGCCCCGCGCGCGTCATCCTGCAGGATTTCACCGGGGTCCCCGCGATCGTCGATCTCGCGGCCATGCGCGACGCAATGGCCGATCTGGGCGGCGACCCCTCCAAGATCAACCCGCTGCAGCCGGTGGAGCTGGTGGTAGACCACTCGGTGCAGGTAGACGCGTTCGGCTCCGCGGAGGCGTTTCGGATCAACGAAGAGCTGGACTACGAGCGGAACCGGGAGCGCTACGCGTTCCTTAAGTGGGGTCAGCGCGCCTTCCAGAACTTCAAGGTCGTCCCGCCCAACACCGGAATCGTCCACCAGGTCAACCTCGAGTACCTGGCGCGCGTGGTGTTCACCTCGGATGAAAATGCGTCCGCGCCTCGCACCGGACTGCCGCAGGCCTATCCCGACACGCTGGTGGGGACGGACTCCCATACGCCGATGGTCAACGGTCTCGGCGTGCTGGGCTGGGGCGTCGGGGGGATCGAGGCCGAGGCCGCGATGCTGGGGCAGCCGGTCTCCATGCTGATCCCGCAGGTCATCGGGTTCCGCGTAACGGGCTCGCTCCCCGAGGGCGCAACGGCCACGGACCTGGTGCTCACGGTCACCGAGATGCTCAGGAAGAAGGGCGTGGTCGGCAAGTTCGTGGAGTTCTACGGCCCCGGGATCGCGCACCTGGCGCTGGCGGACCGGGCCACGATCGGGAACATGTCTCCCGAGTACGGCGCGACCTGCGCGATCTTCCCGGTCGACCAGGTGACGCTGGAGTACCTGCGCTTCACGGGCCGCTCCCAGGAGCGGATCGCGCTGGTGGAGGCGTACATGAAGGAGCAGGGTCTGTTCCACACCACGGACTCTCCAACTCCGGAGTACACTGACACGCTGGAATTGGACCTGAGCACCGTGGAGCCCAGCATCGCGGGGCCCCGCCGCCCGCAGGACCGCGTGCGGCTTTCCGATGCGAAGCGTGCTTTCCGGGATGCGTTGCCCTCGCTGCTCCCCACCGCCACCCCTTCGGAGACCCGAAAGGATGCCGCGAAGGTCAATGCGGAAGGCGAGCGCGTGGGGGTGTGGGGAGAAGGAGAGACCGAGTCTCACACAGCGGTGCAGTGCACGATCGGCGGCGTGGGGCACGAGCTCAACCACGGTTCGGTGGTGATCGCGGCGATCACGAGCTGCACGAATACCTCCAACCCGTCCGTGATGCTCGCGGCCGGTCTACTGGCGAAGAACGCGGCGGAGAGAGGGCTGGAGCGCAAGCCGTGGGTGAAGACGTCGCTCGCCCCGGGCTCGAAAGTCGTTACGGAGTACTACGAGCGAGCCGGTCTGACGCCGTACCTCGAGCAGCTCGGCTTCAACCTGGTCGGCTACGGCTGCACCACCTGCATCGGCAACTCGGGCCCGCTGCCGGAGGAGGTATCCACCGCGGTGCAGGACGGTAGCCTCGTCGTAGCCTCTGCGCTCTCGGGCAACCGCAACTTCGAGGGTCGCATCCAGTCCGAGGTGCGCGCCAACTACCTGATGTCGCCACCGCTGGTTGTCGCCTTCGCGATCGCCGGCAGAATCGACATCGACCTCTTCAACGAGCCGCTGGGCACGGACAAGGATGGACGCTCCGTCTTCCTCCGCGATATCTGGCCCACGCTGGAGGAGGTCCAGTCGGTCATCCAGAGCTCCATCGAGTCCGAGATGTACCGGAAGAGTTACGGCGAAGTCTTCCAGGGCGACGAGCGATGGAACTCTCTCGATGTGCCCGAAGGCGACCGGTTCGACTGGGATCCCGACTCGACCTATGTCCGGCAGCCGACCTATTTCCACAACATGTCGCGCGAGGCGCCGGAGAACGTAGAGGATGTGCATGGCGCCCGCGTCATCGCGCTGCTCGGCGACAGCGTCACCACCGACCAC
>JACDHR010000472.1 GCA_013820915.1 Gemmatimonadota bacterium | reverse complement strand
GTTGGAGTACGAGGAGTTCGAGCCGCGCGCCAGTCCTCATCGCCCACTGCGGACGCACCGTTCCGGGGAGATCGAATGATGGAGTATCAGATCGAGATTCGAGTGATGCCGCGCAAGGGGATCCTCGACCCGCAGGGCAATGCCGTCGCGGGAGCGCTCGCCTCCCTCGGCTTCGGAGAGGTGAACGAGGTTCATGTCGGCCGTCTCGTGCGGCTGACGGTGCGGGAGTCCTCCGAGGACGCGGCGCGGCAACGTGCGGACGCGATGTGCCGCGGCCTGCTCGCCAACCCGGTGACGGAGGACTACGAGGTGGATGTGCTGCAGCATGCGGGAGCAAGTGGATGACCGCCGGTATACCAGACGTCTCTACGAGTGGAATCCTGAGCGGAAAGGACGAGCGATGAAGATCGGTGTAGTCACCTTCCCCGGCTCCAACTGCGACTACGACTGCTACAAGGCAGTGCAGGAGACGATGGATGGGGAGGTGGTTTTCCTCTGGCACAAGTCGCACGACCTGGAGGGGGTGGACGCTGTGTTCCTCCCTGGCGGCTTCAGCTACGGCGATTATCTCCGTGCCGGCGCGATCGCGCGCATGAGCCCGATCATGCGCGAGGTCGCCGAGTTCGCGACGGACGGCGGTCCGGTGGTCGGGATCTGCAATGGGTTCCAGATCCTCTGCGAGGCGGGGCTCCTGCCCGGTGCGCTGATCCGCAACCCGAGCCTGAAGTTCGTCTCCCGCCCGGTGTATTTGCGGGTAGAGCGCACGGTTGCGCCGTTCACGACCGCCAACCACGAGGGCCAGGTGCTCCGCGTGCCGATCGCGCACGGGGAGGGGTGCTACACCGCGGACGAAGCGGTGCTGGATACCCTGGAGCAGGGCAGCCGCGTGCTGTTCCGCTATTCCGACGCAGCGGGCAACATCTCGGCGGCGGCCAACCCGAATGGCTCCGCGGGCAACATCGCGGGTATCGTGAATGAGCGCGGGAACGTGCTCGGGATGATGCCGCACCCCGAGCGCGCAGTCGACCCGACGCTCGGCTCTACCGATGGGCTCGGTCTGTTCCGCTCACTCGCCGAGCATCTGGCGCCGGTGTGATCGCAACGACATCACGCGGTATCACTTTGACGAACCGAGGCTGCTGCCATGCGTAACTCCATCGCTCTCTTGGCGCTCGTACTCGGGCTCGCCGCCGCAGCTCCGGCGGCCGCCCAGCAGATCCGCACCATCACGCCGGGGATGACCGTAGAGGAGGTTCGTACGGCCTTCGGGGCGCCCAGCGTGGCTCGTGATGCGGACGGATGGACGTACTTCTTCTATACCAACCGGTGCCTCCCCCGCTGCGGCACCGACGACACCGTTTTCTTCCGCGACGGGCGCGTCGTGGCGGCAGTGCTGCATGCGCCGGGGCGGCGCTTCGCCGGCCCGGCCGCGGCGACGGCGCTCGACGGCACGGCACCCGCGCCGCCGCGCGAGCGGACCGGTGCGGCCACCGAGGAGCCCCGGGGCGCCGCGGTATCGGGGATCCGGATCCGACTGCCCGATCAGGCGCAGCCGGCCGACGACCTCGGAGTGGTGCGCGGGAGGCAGCGCGCCGTCATCATGATGGACACCGCTGCCGCTGCCGCGGATACCACCGTGGTCGCCCCGCCAGCCGGACAGCTGCAGGAGCGCGAGCGCAGGATCGAGCCGAACACCATCCGGACGGATACCGCGGCGGTGCCCGCTCCGCCGCAAGCGCCGCGCGAGCAGCGGATCGAGGCGAATACCATCCGCCGCACCACCGGCCAACAGCCGCCGCCACGCTGAGCAGCGACACGCCGCAGCCAGCACTGCCACGACCGCAGGAAGAGCCCGATACCCGATGAGTTCTGTTGTCACCGAGCCAGGCCCGCGCCCCGACGACCCGCAGATCACCCCCGCTCTCGTAGCCGAGCACGGGCTCATCGAGAGCGAGTACGCGCAGATTCTCGGGATCCTCGGCCGCGAGCCGACCTTTACCGAGTTGGGCATCTTCAGCGCGATGTGGTCAGAGCACTGCGGCTACAAGAACTCCCGCCCACTGCTGCGTAAGCTCCCGACCGAAGCGCCGTGGGTGCTGCAGGGGCCGGGTGAGAACGCGGGCGTCATCGATATCGGCGACGGATTGGCCGTGGCGTTCAAGATCGAATCCCACAACCACCCCTCCGCCGTGGAGCCGTATCAGGGCGCGGCCACGGGAGTAGGCGGCATCCTCCGCGATGTCTTCACGATGGGAGCCCGCCCGATCGCCCTGCTCAACTCGCTTCGCTTCGGCGAACTCGATGGCGAGAACGCCGCCCGGGTTCGGTACCTCATGGCCGGCGTGGTCAGGGGCATCGGCGACTACGGCAACTGCGTCGGCATCCCCACCGTGGGCGGAGAGGTGTACTTCGACGCCGCCTACGAAGGGAACCCACTCGTCAACGCGATGTGCATCGGCGTGATGAAGGCCGACGAGCTGATCAAGGGTGTCGCCGAAGGCGTCGGCAATCCGATCATGGCGGTCGGTGCCCGCACCGGCCGCGACGGCATCCACGGTGCGACCTTCGCCTCCGCGGAGCTTACGGCCGAGAGCGAGGCGAAGCGCCCCATGGTGCAGGTCGGCGATCCCTTTACGGAAAAGCTGCTCCTGGAGGCGTCTCTGGAGCTGATCCGCTCCGGTCATATCGTGGGCATCCAGGACATGGGCGCCGCCGGTCTCGTCTCCTCCTCCACCGAAATGGCCGCGCGCGCCGGTACGGGCGTGGAGATCGAAATCACGCGCGTCCCCGTGCGCGAGCCGGGGATGACGCCGTACGAGATCCTCCTCTCGGAGACGCAGGAACGGATGCTCGTGGTCGCGAAGCAGGGCCACGAGGAGGACGTGCGCGCGATCCTCGGCCGGTGGGAACTGGATGCCGAGACGATCGGCGAGGTCACCGACACGGGCCGCTACGTGGTCCGGGAGAACGGGATCGTGGTCGCGGATATCCCCGGCGAGCCGCTCGTCACCGCCTGCCCGACGTATACGCGACAAGGACGCGAGGCACCGGAGATCACGGAGCTCCGCTCGTGGACCGCCGCCCAGCTAACACCGCGGGGGGAAGAGGCGGATCCCGCGTGGACGCTGCGCACGCTGCTGGACTCGCCCACTCTCGCGTCCAAGCGGTGGGTCTACGAGCAGTACGATACCACCGTCCGCACCAAC
>JACDHR010000471.1 GCA_013820915.1 Gemmatimonadota bacterium | reverse complement strand
AGATAGACCTTCTCGCTGGCCTGCACGCCCATCACCACCTTCCGGCCCTCGCGCAGCTCGCCGCCGCCCGCGTCGGTGTTCAGCGCGAAGCCGGCTCTCGCCACCTCTGGATGGTTCTGGAGCAGCCACTGGATGCTCGCGCCGGTCGTCTCCTCGTCGGCCGTCAGCACGACGATCAGGTCGCGTTGCGGCCGGAAACCCTCCTGGCGGTAGCGGATGAGGTTGGCGACGAGCATTGCCGCGCCAGCCTTGTTGTCGATCGCCCCGCGTCCGTAGAAGTAGCCGTCCTGCTCGGTGAGGGTGAAGGGATCCACCGACCAGTCGTCACGCCGAGCGGGAACGACGTCGATGTGTGCCATGAGGAGGATCGGCGGCAGCCGCCGGTTGCTGCCGCGGTAGCGCGCGACGAGATTGCCAAGCCGCGGCTCCGGCCCGATCACCTGCACGTCCTCCTCTGCAAATCCCGCCGCGCGCAGCCGCGCCGCCATCGCCTCCGAGGCGGCGCGCGGATCGCCCTGCGGCGGCTCGGAGCTGTCGATCGCGATCAGCTCTGCGAAGATCTCGCGTGCGAGCGCACGATCGGCGCTCGATGTGCGCGCCTGCGCCGACGCGGTCGTGTGGAGGAGGACGGATGCGGCCAGCGCAAGCGCCGCGGCGCCCATCCAGGTCGGTGTCGCGATCACGGTATCCAGGATTCAGGGTTCCGGTGAACAACAAGGCGGACGACCGATCGGCCGCAGCCGCTGCACCTCCGCGGCGAGTGCGAGCACCCCCTCCTCGCCCCGGGGCCGTCCCACGATCTGCAGCCCGACGGGCATTCCCGCCGGATCGAGGCCGCAGGGGACCGAGCCCACCGGCAGCCCCGTCATGCTCAGCACGAAGGTGGGGGCGATCCAATCGACGTATGTCTCCATCTCGCGGCCGCCGACGGTGCGGGGGTAGTTCTCCTCGACAGGGAAGGGAGGCACCGCCATGGTGGGGGTGAGGAGGTGATCGAAGTCCTGGAAGAGAAGGCGGAAGCGCTCCCAGATGCGCTTGCGCGCCTGCTCGGCGGCACCGACCTCCTCCATCGAGGTGGCGAGCCCGGCGCGGGTATTGTTCTTCACGTTGATGCCGAACTCCTCCAGCTTTTCGAGGTGCGGGTGGAGCTGGGAGACGAACCAGAGGCCGCGGAGCGCGAGGAATGCCTGGCGCGCGAAGGAGAGGTCCAGCTCGATCACCTCCACGGTGGCGCCGCGCTGCTCCAGCGCGAGCGCGCCCTCCCGGCACACCCGCTCGACCTCCGCGTCGATGCCGATCCCGGCGATGTCGGGAGAGTAGGCGAGGCGGAGCCCCTGGCCGATGCCGGCTCGAACCGCAGCGACGAAGTCACGTCTCTCAACCGGCTGTGTGAGCGGCGACAGGTCGCTCGGGCCGGCAATCGCCTGCAGCGCGAGCGCGACATCCTCCGCGGTGCGTCCCATCGGCCCGGTCACCTGCATGGTATCCCAGAGAAACTCGCTCGGATGCGTCGGCACCAGCCCCACTGAGGGCCGAATCCCGACCACACCACAGAACGACGCCGGGATCCGTAGCGAGCCGCCGAGGTCCGTGCCCTGGGCGAGCGCGATCATTCCCGTTGCAAGTCCTACAGCCCCGCCACCCGTCGAGCCGCCCGCGCTCCGCTCTGGGTTCCACGGATTGCGCGTGCGGCCGAAGACCTCGTTGAAGGTGTTGCCTCCTGCCGCGAACTCCGGGGTGTTCGTCTTCCCCAGGATGACCGCACCGGCCTCGCGGAAGCGGCGCACCACCAGCGCGTCCTCCTCCGGCACGTGGTCCGCGTAGAGCGGCGAGCCGTAGGTGGTGCGCACCCCCGCCACCTCGGTCACGTCCTTGATCCCGACCGGCAGCCCGGCGAGCGGGAGCTCCTCGCCACGATCTAGCCGCCGCTCCACCTCCTCCGCCTCCTGGCGGGCGTGAGGGTTGAGGGTAACCACGGCATTCAGCGTGGGGTTCAGCCGCTCGACCCGCTCCATGCATGCGTCGAGCAGCGCGACGGCGGCGACCTCGCGGGCACCGACGCGCCGCGCCAGCTCGGTGGCGGGGAGGTCGGCTAGCATGGAGGGTTCAGTCGCGCCACGGGTTGACGATGACGACACCGCGATCTTCGAAATCGCTTTCGTTCCGTGTCACCAGAGTGAGATCATGATGCATGGCGGTGGCGAGCAAGAGCCCATCGACGATCGGCAGCGGCCGACCAGCGCGACGACCCTCCCCCGAAAGTCGACCCCATATGCGCGCGATCGGCTCGTCAATGGGGAGAATGCGGTTGCGGAACTGGTGTGGCAGATCGCTGTCGAGCCACAGCTCCAGCTCATCCCGACGCTTTCCCGGAGGCAGGGTGTGAATACCCTTGAAAATCTCGCCGACGGTGAGCACACTGATCGCCAGATCGAGTGGGGAGCGGCCGCGGATCCATTCGGCGACACGCCTGTCAGGCTGCCGCCGTGACCCCTCGGAGAGGACGTTGGTATCCAGAAGGAAACGCATCCTGGCGATCAGAGAGCGATGTCGCGCCCGAAATCGCGTGGCCGCTCGATCTCCAACTCCCCCGACTCGAGGGCATCGCCGAGTGGCGAGCGCTGCAGGAAATCGAAAAGGTTTTCTGGAGCGGCCAAACGCTCGTATTCCTCGATGCTCACGACGACAACAGCATCGCGCCCCCGGCGTGTGACGAGCTGGGGTCCCTGCTCGCGCGCTCGCCGCACTAACTCGCTGAAGCGGTTCTTCGCCTCTTCCAACTTCCAGCTTCTCATTGGCACCTCCTCTCATCCTGTCCAGACTGGACAGATCGAAGATACGGTACCTGCTATCTGCTGGCAACGAGAGCCACTGGAGGCTATTCCCCCCACTCGCCGACGAACGCCACCGCCCGGCAGAACGCCGCCTCGCCGCCCCTGAACTTCCAGGGGAAGCAGCCCAGGATCAGCCGCTGGTTCTGCAGCTCGGGCGCGGCAAGGTCACCGCCCAGGTTCTCGATGTGCATGCAGTTGTGCGGGAAGAGCGCGTTGTGCGTGAGCTGGTAGGCGCTGTCGGGAAATAGCTCTTCGAGGCGGTCGCCGAACTTCGCCTCGGCCTTCGCGCGCACCTTGTCGCAGTGGCCGTGCGCGCCCTTTCCCAGGAAGCGGCCGATCGGGAGATTCATCGGGTGGTCGGTGGAGATGCAGTCCA
>JACDHR010000126.1 GCA_013820915.1 Gemmatimonadota bacterium | reverse complement strand
GGATACGATGGCGCGGCAACACCCCGCACCTGCGGCAGAGATGGAGCCGGTCGCGCCCGAGGGCGAACCGGGACGTCTGGCTGCTCACTCGTCGCCGCGCTAAACGACCATGCAACTCGACTTTTCCAGCAATACGGCGTACCTGTGGGCGCTGCTCCCCGAGATCGTGCTCTCGCTCTGGGCGATGCTCGTCCTGCTGGTCGACGTCTTCCAGAAGGGGAACCGCGAAGCACCCTCGAAGCCGATGATCGCCTGGCTCGCCCTGGTCGGGCTGGTTCTGGCGGCGGCCGCGAACATCTGGCTGATCGGGGTGCACGAGACCGGCTCCGGCGGGATGATCGCGGTCGACGGCTTCCGGGTGTTCGCCAACTTCATCTTCCTCACCGCCGGTGCGCTCGCGGTCCTCATCTCGATGGGGTATCTGGACCGCAACGGGATCAATCGCGGCGAGTTCTACGTGCTGATGATGTACGCCGTCGTGGGGATGATGCTGATGGCGGCGTCTCGCGACCTGATCCTGACCTTCGTCGCTCTCGAGCTGATGTCGGTGGCGATCTACGTGCTCGTCGGGTTCAACCGGCGGGATCCACGGTCTTCGGAGGCCGCGCTCAAGTACTTTCTGCTGGGGGCGTTCGCCAGCGGCTTCTTTATTTACGGCGTCGCGCTCATCTTCGGGAGTACCGGGTCCACCAATCTGACCGACATCGCAACGGTGCTGAGCGGTGCGCCGCAACCGGCCAGCATGATGCTGATCGTCGGGGTAGCGCTGCTCGCGGTCGGCTTCCTGTTCAAGGTCGCGGCGGTCCCCTTCCACATGTGGACGCCGGACGCCTACGACGGTGCGCCGACGCCGGTAACGGCACTGATGGCGACGGGTGTGAAGGCCGCCGCATTCGCGGCGTTCCTCCGCGTCTTCTCTGTCGCGTTCGCCGGCCTTCACGACCGGTGGGCGTTCACGGTCGCCGCGCTTGCGGTGCTCACGATGCTCGGCGCCAACCTGATCGCGCTCACGCAGGGGAGTGTGAAGCGGATGCTGGCGTACTCCTCCGTAGCCCACGCCGGGTACCTGCTGGTCGCTGTGGTCGCGGCCAACGCGGTCGGAGCTGCGGCCTTCCTCTTCTATCTGCTCGTCTACACCCTGATGACTGCCGGGGCGTTTGGCATCGTGATCGCCAACGCGCGCGGTCAGGACGAGCGCGTTTCGCTGGACGATTACGCGGGTCTCGGCTGGCAGCAGCCGCTGCTCGGCGTGATGTTCAGCGTCTTCCTCCTCTCGCTGGCGGGCTTCCCGCTCACTGGCGGGTTCGTCGGCAAGCTGTTCATCCTGCAGGCCGCGCTGGAAGCCGGGCAGCCGTGGCTCGCAGTCGTGCTGGTGCTCGCTTCGGTGATCTCCTACTTCTACTACCTGCGCGTGATCATCGTCATGTACATGCGCCCGGCCGCGAGCGAGGATGCACATCGCGGGCTGCAGCTGACCGGACCCGCGCAGGCGGGGGTCGTGCTGGCGGCCGTCGCGGTGCTCCTCCTCTTCTTCGCGCCCTCGCCGGTGCTGGATGCCGCGCAGCAGAGCGTGGCTTCACTCTTCGCGCCCACCGGCTCGGTGTTCGGGCTTCACCCGTAGCCGGCTGTAGTTGCCGGGCACGTAATTTCCGGGGTCCGGCCAGCTCGCGCCGGGCCCCGGATCGCGTCCGGGCGCTGTGCACCCGCGCTCTTGCACAGCCCTTGCATCACTGTATGTTTCCCGGTAACTCTCCAAGAGGATGCTATGTTCGGACGCAGGCGGGATCGGGCGCGGGTGAAGCGCGGCTGGGAAGACGAGCAGGGGCACAAGTCGCTCCTCGGCCGGGCGGGCAA
This sequence comes from Gemmatimonadota bacterium, assembly GCA_013820915.1. GTDB lineage: Bacteria > Gemmatimonadota > Gemmatimonadetes > Longimicrobiales > Longimicrobiaceae > JACDHR01. The sequence goes on along the minus strand of JACDHR010000126.1, from coordinate 8,273 downwards.
AGCTGCGGCAGGGCTCACAGCCGCGGCCGCGGCTGCGTACGGGGTGTACCTCGTCGGTGCGCAGCGCGCGCGCCGACGCCCCGTAACGGAGCTCTCCAACATGCTGAACCTGCGCCTGCACTACGTGCCGTGGCGCCAGGTCCACTACGCCTATTATCACCGCCGCGGCACTGGCACCCCGCTCGTCTTCCTGCACAGCATCAACGCCGTCGCCTCCGCGCACGAGATGCGCCCGCTGGTGCAGCGCTTCCAGCGCGAGACGGCGCGCCCGCTCTACGCGCTGGAGTGGCTCGGTTTCGGCCACAGCGACCGGCCCGATACGGCGTATACGCCGGATCTGCTGGAGGACCAGCTGGAGCACTGGCTCGAGCGCTCCGTTCGTGCTCCGGGTGGAGTCGACGTCGTCGGGTTGTCGCTGGGTGCAACCTATGCGGTGGAGGTCGCACGCCGGCGGCCGGACCTCATCCGCTCCGTGGTAGCGATCGAGCCGACCGGCCTGGGCGATGAGCCCTCCGAGATCGGGCAGATGTGGGCGAAGCTGCTCTTCTCCGTCCCCGGAGTGCAGCGCGCTTTCTACGACCGCCTGACCACACCGGATGCGTTGTACGAATTCGCGCGCGAGAACCTCTTCACCGCCGAGTTCGGGGTGCCGGACGAGTTCGTCGAGTATGGTGCGGAAACGGCGCGCATGGACGGCGCCTCGGCCCCGCTGGACGATTTCCTGAGCGGCCGGCTCTTCCCCGATTACGCCGAGGATTCGTTCCTGCATCTGCGGCAGCCGCTTCTTATCGTGCACGGAACCGTGCAGGATCGGCGGATGGAGTCCTATACCCATCTGCCGGCGTTGGAATCGCGCCCGAACGTTCGGGTAGTCGCGCTTCCCACCGGGGCGCTTCCTCACTGGGAGCGTGCCGGCGAAGTGGTTGATCGAGTCACGGAGTTTCTCGACAGCGTGGTGGGTTCGCCCGCCGAAGTCCCGACGCCTGCCGGCTGATGTCGCAGCCGGCGCCCAACGACCTGCATCCTCGGGAGTGTTGATGAGCCATCCCCTCATGCGTGTTTTCGTCTTCGCCTTTTTGGTGCCGCTCCTCGCCTGCGGCCGTGGTGACCCGCGCGATCAGGCAGACGCGGGACGCGGCGATACGGTCGCGGACGTTCGGCCACGCTCGCCGGGTGAGATCGAGCAGCGTGCGGTACCGATGACGCCGGAACGGGCCCGCGAGCTCGGCGTGGTGGACACAACGATCAAGGTGAGTGAAGAGCCCTGATATCCGCCGCGCGCACCCGATCGGCTCCCGGCTCCAGTCGCAGACTTTCGCCGGCTCCCGCTGCCCGCTATTATCCATCGGCTATGGAGCCCGCTGTGGCTCACGCATGTCTGATTCGAACGTAAGGAGACCGCGTGAAGAGCATTGTCTGCGTGAAGCGCGTCCCGGACACCGAGGCGCGCATTCGCATTGCCGGAGATGGTACTTCGATCGACCCCGCCGGTGTAAAGTTCGTTCTCAACCCGTACGACGAGTTCGCCATCGAGGCCGCGCTCAAGCAGAAAGAGGGAGCGGGCGCGGGTGAGGTCGTCGTGATGACGGTGGGGACCGGCGACAGCGCCGAAACGCTCCGCACCGCGCTGGCTATGGGCGCGGATCGCGCTGTGCTGCTCAAGACTGCCGACGCGCCCGAAGGGCTCGCAGCCGCCCGCGCACTCGCGGAGGCGATTCGCGGGCAGGAATTCGATCTCCTTCTCTTCGGAATGAAGGCGATCGACGACGATCTCCAGGCCGTCGGCCCCATGGTCGCCGAGCTGCTCGACGTTCCGGTCGCCACGGTGGTGACGGAGTTCAGCGTGGAGGGCGGCAAAGTCGTCGCGCAGCGCGAGATCGAAGGCGGCACCGAAATCGTGGAGCTCTCGCTCCCCTGCGCGCTCTCGATCACGAAGGGCGCGTACGAGCCGCGCTACGCCTCTCTGAAGGGGATCATGGCGGCCAAGAAGAAGCCGCTCGAGGAGAAGGAGGCGCAGGTCGGCGCTGGCGGTGGCAGCCTTAGCGTCGAGGCGCTGACGTACCCGGCCGAGCGCCAGGCGGGCCGCATCATCGGTGAGGGCCCGGACGCCGTTCCGGAGCTGCTTCGCGTGCTCCGTGAAGAGGCCAAGGTCCTCTAGTTGCCGTTATCCTGTTGCCAGTCTCCGGCTGCTACGGGTGGTGCGGAAGCGGAACACCGTGAACCGACCGCCGGCTGCTGGCAACCCTGATATGAAACTCTAATCTAGCGAAAGAGCTGATACATATGGCAGCGATTGTTGCGTTCGCGGAGGCCCGCGACGGAGAGCTACGCAAGGGGGCTCACGAAGCGGTGGCGGCCGCTCGCCGGCTTGCCGACGAGTTGGGTGCCGAGGTCCATGCGGTGGTGCTTGGCGGAACCGGCGTGGGCGAACGGGCCGGTGAGCTCGCCGCCTCCGGTGCGGACCGCATCTGGGTGGGGGAGAGCGATGCGCTGGCTATCTACTCTCCCGAGGGCTACCGCACGCTGCTCGTCAACCTGATCGGCGAGCAGAGCGGCGAGGTCGTCGTTTTCCCGGGTTCCGCGATGGGCAGGGACCTGGCGCCCCGCGTCGCCGCGCGTCTCGGGGTCGAGTACGCCGCCGACTGCACCGATCTGGAAGTCGAGAGCGGCGACGTCATCGCTACCCGTCCAAGGTATGCCGGGAAGGTGTTCTCGCGGGTGCGCTTCTCCGAGAAACCCGCGGTGATCTCCGTCCGGCCGAACGTCTTCACGGCCGCTGCCGCCGCTGGCGCGGGAGAGATCCGGAAGTTGGACGTCTCTCTCGATAGCGCGGACTTCGGCGCGATCGTCCGCGAAATCCGTGCATCGGCAGGTGAAAAGCTCGACGTATCCGAGGCGCCCGTCATCGTATCGGGCGGACGTGGCCTGCGCGACCCGGAGAACTTCAAGTTGCTCGAGGATCTGGCCGATGCTCTGGGCAACGCGGCGGTGGGAGCTTCGCGCGCGGTGGTAGACGCCGGCTGGCGCTCGCACGCCGAACAGGTCGGCCAGACGGGGAAGACGGTTGCACCCACCCTGTATTTCGCCATCGGCATCTCGGGCGCGATCCAGCACCTGGCCGGGATGCGGACATCGAAGTTCATCGTGGCGATCAACAAGGATCCGGACGCCCCGATCTTCAAGGTCGCGGATTACGGGATCGTCGGGGACCTGTTCGAGATTCTGCCGCGGTTGACCGAAGAGGTTCGCAACCTCCGCTGAGCCGCACGCGTGGAGCCCGCGCGCGCCCCGCATGGAAGAGAGCTGCCGGCGCACGTCCGCCTCTTCCGAGTTCCGTCCGTCAACGTCGTTTCTCCTCGTCCACGCCCGCTTCGGAGGCCGGTATCGAGCCATCCATCGTATCGCTCCTCCCCCCGCTCCTGGCGATTGGTTTGGCGATCTGGACGCGCCAGGTGTACCTTTCGCTCGCAGCAGGCGTGTGGCTGGGTTGGACCGTGCTGGCCGGTTGGAACCCCTTGCGGGGGATCGCCGACGCGATTGAGGGCGTAGTCGGCGTGCTCGGCGACGCGGGCAACGCGCGCGTGATCCTGTTCACGCTCGGCATCGGCGCGCTGATCGCGACGCTCGAGGCAGCCGGAGGGGTGCGCGGCTTCGTCGAGTGGGTAGAGGAGCGGCGGTGGGTGGGCACCCCCAGACGCGCCCGCCTCCTTGCATGGGGGCTCGGGGTGGGGATCTTCATCGAGTCGAACATCACGGTCCTGGTCGCGGGCGCGGTGTCGCGCCCGCTGTTCGACCGGTACCGCGTGTCGCGCGAGAAGCTGGCGTACCTGATCGACTCCACCTCGGCGCCGATCTGTATCCTGATCCCGCTGAACGCCTGGGGTGCGTACATCCTCGGGATCCTCGCCACGATCGGCGTGGAGCAGCCACTCACCGTTTTCGTCGCCTCGATCGCCTACAATTTCTACGCGATCTTCGCGGTCATCCTCGCGGCCATCGTCGCGGTATGGGGGGTGAACTGGGGAGGGATGCGGCGCGCCGAGGAGCGCGTGCAGGGAGGTGAGCTGCTGAGGATGGGGTCCGTACCCGCCGCGGATGCCGATGTGATCGCGCCCGAGCCGCTGGAGGGCGTACGCCCCGCCGCCCGGAACATGATCCTGCCGATCCTCGTGTTGATCGCCACGATGCCGATCGGCCTGTACGTGACCGGCGAAGGCGATATCACCGCCGGCAGCGGATCCACCTCGGTGCTGTGGGCAGTGCTCGCCGCGATCGCTAGCGTGTGGCTCCTTCTGCTCGGCGGAAGAGCGGTGGGCATCGGGATCCTGACGAGAGTCGCGATCCGTGGCGCGGGCGGGCTCGTGGGGCTCGCGATCATCCTGCTGCTCGCGCTGGCGCTCGGGAACGTGACGCAGGAGCTCGGCACTGGTACCTACGTCGCCGGGGTGATCCAGGGCGTCTTCCCGCCACCGGTGCTGCTCCCGCTGGTATTTCTCACCGCGGCGGCGATCGCGTTCTCCACCGGAACGAGCTGGGGCACCTTTGCCATCGTGCTCCCGATCGCGGTGCCGGCGGCGGGCGCTCTCGGCCTGCCGCTCGCCCCATTCCTGGCCGCGGCTCTCAGTGGCGGCATCTTCGGAGATCATGCATCGCCCATCAGCGATACGACCATCATCTCCTCGCTGGCAGCTGCGGTCGATCACATCGACCATGTCCGCACTCAGCTCCCTTACGCGCTCGCTGCAGGTGGACTCGCTATCGTCTCTTTTGCACTCACCGGGTTCTGGATCGGATAAGCCGAGTGCCGCCCGTCCTTCGTACATTTCCATCTCCCTTGCCATGATACGATCTGCATGCCTGTTGCTTCTGCTTCTCGCTGCCTGCGGCCCGGACCTCGCGCCGCGGGCGGCCGCCGAGACCGGCGGGTCCATGGCGGCGACCGCAGGTTCCACCGCGTTGCGGTGGTCGAGCATGCCAGGTGACGGAATCGAGTTTCGGTACGTCAATCATGCAGTTGTGATCACCACGGGCCCTCACATGGTCGCCTGGCCTACAGGCGCGGTTGTACTGGAGCCCCCGTACACCGTCGCAGCCACGGTTCACAAAAAGCGGGGGCGGATCTTCGAAGGGTACGGCCTCGTGTTTGGCGGGGACGCTCTGGATGCGCCGGAGAGCGAACAGTCGTACAGCTACTTCCTCGTCCGCGGCGACGGCAGCTTCCTGATTCGCCGGCGCGAGCGCGGCGCCGTACCGCTCCTGTTCGGGTGGACGGCTCATCCGGCGATCCAGCGCGATACGGAAGAGGAGGGGCGGCGGAACGAGCTGCGTGTGGAGGTGGGGACCGACGAGGTGGTGTTCCGCGTGAACGGTAGCGAAGTGCAGAGAGTTCCTACCTCTCATCTGCGTACCCGCGGTCTCCCCGGCGTTCGAGTTTCGCACGACGTGGAGTTGGAAGTGCAGGGGTTCACCGCCAGTCACAACGCTGCAGGAGGGGACCCGGGATGAGCACACTGATGTTCCCCTTCTCGGCACCGAAGCCGCGGGCGCGCGTGCTGATCGTGGATGACGAGCCCAACATCCGCATGGTTCTCCTCCGGGCTCTCGCGGATCCCGCATACGAGCTGGCGGAAGCTGCCTCAGCCGAGGCCGCGCTGGAGATCTTCGTGCGCGACGGCGCGGACGTGATCCTCTCCGATCTGCAGATGCCCTGGATGTCCGGACTGGATCTGCTCCGCCGGGCGAAGGAGATCGACGATACGGTCGGGTTCATCATGCTCACCGGCGCGGGCACCATGCAGGACACGATCGAGGCCCTACGTCTCAGCGCGGACGAATACCTGCTCAAACCGTTCAATCTCGACGAGGTCTCGCTTTCGGTGGAGAAGGCGCTGCGCCACCGGCGGCTGGTGGTGGAGAATCGCTACTACCAGAGCCATCTCGAGGCGCGCGTTGCGGAGCAGGCTGAACAGCTGGAGACGATGTTCGTGGGCGCGCTGCTCTCGCTCGCGAATGCGATTGAAGCGCGGGATGGCTATACGGGCGGCCATGTAGAGCGTGTGACACGGTACGCCGTTGCTACGGGCACGGAGCTGGACCTCTCCGCGGAAGAGCTGCGAAACCTGTGGGTCGGTGCGCTCCTCCACGACGCCGGCAAGATCGGGGTCCCAGACGAGATCCTGAAGAAGCCGGGGAAGCTGACGGCAGAGGAGTACGAGGAGATGAAGCGGCACCCCGAGATCGGCGCCGCGATCATGGAGCGCAGCTCCTTTCTGCGGCCGGCGCTGCGTGGGGTGCTGCACCATCAGGAGAAGTGGGATGGCACCGGGTACCCGACCGGTCTCCGCGGGGAGGCGATCTCGCTCGAGGGGCGGATCCTCTCCGTGGCGGATACCTTCGATGCGATCATCAGTGCCCGGCCGTACCGGGGGATGCGCTCGCCCGAGGAGGCGGTCGCCGAGCTTCGGCGCTGCGCCGGTACGCAGTTCGACCCGGCCGTTGTAGCCGCGTTCATACGCGCGATGGGGAAGGGCTTTCCGCTGGATCCCTCGGTGCCGACGCTGCCCTCGCGGGGCACGGCGGTGTGGGAGTTGGGCTCGGGGAATGCCGCATGAGCCATACCCGAATGTAGGGCCGGCGGGCGTGAAGCCCGCTGTTTCACTCGATAATAGCACACCCGGCGTGAGCCGGGGCCGCAGAGCCGGGCGTCTCCCACGGGAGATCGGCCAGCCGCCGAAGGTGAACCTGAACCTCTATCATTGATGCCAGCCAGCTGGACGTCTCCGGACGTCTTCGACACACCGCCCGGGCCAGGCGCTTCCGGCGCCTCGCCCCTGCCGCCCCACGCCGCTGCCGAATTGCTCGCACTCTATCAGCGCGTCACCCGCGCGCTGATGCGGCCCGCGGAGGCGGCTCGGATCACACTGACTGTTGTGGAAGAGGCCACCTGCCTCGTAGGGGCGACCGGCGCCGTCCTCTATGTTCCGGACCTGGAAGATGACGGGGTGCTCCGCGCCCTGGCCGGTGCCGGTTCGCTCTCGGGGTGGGAAGGGGAGCTTCTCCCCACGGATGGAAGCTTCGTCGGCCGTGCGATCCAAACGGGAGAAGGGCAGCATTCACCGGATCTCGCGGTGGATGCACGGGCGTACCCGCTCCGAGAGGCCGGCCGGGAGGTAGGGCCGGCGCTCGCCCTACCACTCCGGGGAGCGAGCGAAAACGTCGCTGTGCTCCTCATCGCGCGGGCGCCGGGTGGGGCTGCGTTCTCATCCGACGACACCGTGGTGGTGGGCGCCACGGCCGAGTTGTTCGCGGTGGCGCTGGAGAACACGACACTTTTTCAGCGCGCCCGCGGCGATCGCACCGAACTGCGGGCACGCCGGCGAGAGACCGAGACAGCCCGGTGGTTCTCGGTCTACGAGGCTGCCGCGCGGATGGATGGCAGAGCAGTCTTTCTTTGGAATATCAGAACGGAGGCCTTCGATTGGGGAGATACGCTCACCTCCCTTCTCGGCTACCCGCCTGCCGAATTCGGCAGTACGATGCAGCAGTGGCTCCCGCATGTGAAGGAGGATGATCGCGCGGAGGTTGCCGACGCCTTCTCTCGCGCCGCGCGTGAGGGAGTAGCGCTGCTCGTGCATTGCCGGATGATCCACAACAGCGGTGCTACCCGCCAGATCGTGCTTCGTGCGACATTGCCGCCGGCCGTGGGTGTCGATCAGGTGATCGGGATCCTCGAAGACGTCACCGAGCGTGAACGCCTCGCCACGAGCCGCGACAAGCAGTCGCGTGCCGACGCTGCGACCGAGATCATCCGCGCTCTCCGCCACGAGATCAACAACCCGCTTGCGGTGGTGATCGGGCAGCTCCAACTCTTGCAGAAGGAGGACGCCGTAGCCGAGAATCCGCTCTTGCAGGAATCGCTCGAAGCGATCCAGCAGGAGAGCGTGCGGATGCACGAGCTGGTGCGGCGGCTCGCCGCGCTCGAGCAGTACCCGCGCGAGCCGTTCGTAACTCCCACCGGCGGCGTGAACATACCCGGCGAATAACAACAAGTACGAAAGTACGGGGAACAACAAGTGCGAAAGTACGGGTGGGCTGCGCCCACGGTACGAAAGTGCGGGACCATCGTAACATCCCTCGTACTTTCGTTCTTTCGTACTTTTCCTTTCCTCGCTTGACCCTCTTCGCCTCCGCGAATTACCTTTCTGAGATCCATCGACCGGAACAACGGGGCCGCGCGCCCCGTTTTGCACAGGGAGAACCGCAGGATGGCCGAG
>JACDHR010000470.1 GCA_013820915.1 Gemmatimonadota bacterium | reverse complement strand
GTTATGCTCGATGACCAGCACGGTGTTCCCCTTCTCGACCAGACGGTGCAGCACCTCCAGCAGCATGCGGACATCCTCGAAATGCAGCCCGGTGGTGGGCTCGTCCAGGATGTAGAGCGTTTTGCCAGTCGCCTGGCGCGCAAGTTCGGTGGCGAGCTTCACGCGCTGCGCCTCGCCGCCCGAGAGCGTCGTCGCCGCCTGCCCGAGGTGAATGTAGCCGAGCCCCACGTCGGAGAGGGTCTGCAGGTGCCGCTTCAGGCGGGGCACGGCCTCGAACAGCTCCAGCGCCTCGTCGACGGTGAGATCGAGCACGTCCGCGATGGAGTGGCCCTTGTAGAAGACTTCCAGCGTCTCGCGGTTGTAGCGCCGGCCGCGGCAGACCTCGCAATTGACATACACATCCGGGAGGAAGTGCATCTCGATCTTGACCAGCCCGTCACCCTGGCACGCCTCGCAGCGCCCACCCTTCACGTTGAACGAGAAGCGGCCCGGCGAGTAGCCGCGCATCTTGCTCTCCGGCAGGTCGGCGAAGAGGTTCCGGACCACCGAGAACAGCCCGGTGTAGGTGGCCGGGTTGGAGCGCGGCGTGCGGCCGATCGGGCTCTGGTCGATATCCACCACCTTGTCGATCCGGTCCAGGCCCTCGATCCGCTCGTGCACGCCGGGGATCATCTTGGCGCGGTAGAACTGGCGCGCCAGCGACTTCCAGAGGATGTCGTTGATCAGCGTAGACTTACCCGATCCGGACACACCCGTGACGCTCACGAAGGTGCCGAGCGGGATATGGACGGTCACGTCGCGCAGGTTGTGCTCACGCGCGCCGCGGATCACGATCTCGTGGTACGGCTTCGCCGTCCGGCGCTCGGCGGGGATCGGGATCTCGCGCTCGCCGCGCAGATACTGCCCGGTGAGCGATTCGGGCGCCCGGATCACGTCCTCGATCGTACCCTCGGCCACCACGCGGCCGCCGTGCCGGCCCGCGCGGGGGCCCAGGTCGAGGATGTGGTCGGCAGCGCGGATCGTCTCCTCGTCATGCTCGACGACCAGCACGGTGTTGCCCAGATCGCGGAGCTGCTGCAGCGTCTCGAGAAGCCGCTCGTTGTCGCGCTGGTGCAGCCCGATCGAGGGCTCGTCCAGGATGTAGAGCACGCCGACCAACCGTGAGCCGATCTGCGTGGCGAGCCGGATGCGCTGCGCCTCACCGCCCGAGAGCGTCTCGGCCGAGCGGCCCAACGTGAGGTACTCCAGCCCCACGTTCAGCAGGAAGGAGAGCCGCTCCTCTACCTCCTTCAGCACGGGCCCCGCGATATCCATCGGCAGGTGCGGCAGCGCATGGAGGGAGCGGATGAAGCCGAGTGCGACATCGATCGGCATCGCCACCACCTCACCGATCGAGCGCGCACCCACCGTCACCGCGAGGCTCTCCGGCCGCAGACGCGCTCCTCCGCACACCGTGCAGGGGAGCGTCGTCATATACTCTTCGAGCTGGGTGCGGAGGCTGTCGCTGGAGGTATCCTTGTAGCGCTGCTCCACGTCGCGCAGAATCCCCGCCCATCTGATCTTCTTCGCCTTCGCGTCCCCGCCCTTCTTCCCCGGTGCGGCGCCCCGTGAGCGGCCGGTACCGGAGAGCAGGATCTCGCGAACATCCTCCGACAGATCGGCCCAGGGGGTATTCAGGTCGAAACCGAGCGCGGCCGCCAGACCATCGAGAATGGTGTGGCGGAGATCGCCGCGCGGCACCCCCCAGGGGAGCACCACCCCTTCGAGAATCGAGATCGAGGGGTCGCCCAGCACGAGTTCCGAGCTCGGCTCCCGCCGCGTGCCCAGGCCGCCGCACGGCGTACACGCGCCGTAGGGGGAGTTGAACGAGAACTGGCGCGGCTCGAGCTCGGGAATACTCACGCCACAGCTCGGACACGCGAAGTGCTCGGAGAAGATGTGCGGCTCGGGGTCCGCGGCTTCGCGGTGAACGTCCACCGCCACCACACCTTCGGCGGAGCGGAGCGCGGTCTCCACCGAGTCGGCGAGGCGCTGCCGGTCGTCCGCGCGCACGACCAGCCGGTCCACAACCACGGCGATGTCATGGTTCTGCCGGCGGGCAAGCTGCGGAGGGTCGTGCAGGTCGATGAGCGAGCCGTCCACCCGTGCGCGGACGAACCCCTTGCGGCGCATCTCCTCGAACAGGTCACGGAACTCGCCCTTGCGGCCGCGGACCAGCGGGGCCAGCACCTCGATGCGCGTGCCCTCCGGCCAGCCGAGGATCTGATCCACGATCTGCGATGCGCTCTGGCGGCGCACCGGCTCGCTGCACTCCGGGCAGTGGGGCGTGCCCACCCGCGCCCAGAGGAGCCGGAGGTAGTCATACACCTCCGTGACCGTGCCCACCGTGGAGCGCGGATTGCGTCCGGCCGTTCTCTGCTCGATCGAAATCGCGGGTGAGAGCCCCTCGATCGCGTCCACGTCCGGCTTCTCCATCAGCCCCAGGAACTGGCGCGCGTACGCGGAGAGCGACTCCACGTAGCGGCGCTGCCCCTCGGCGTAGATCGTATCGAACGCGAGCGAGCTCTTCCCGCTGCCGCTCAGGCCCGTGATCACGGTCAGCTGGTCGCGCGGGATCCGGACGTTTATGTTCTGCAGGTTGTGCTCGCGGGCGCCACGAACCACCAGGTACTCCTGCTCCGCCCCGCCGCCGTTGCCACTCGGAGCCGCTTCCGGGAGCGGCGGGGTCGCCCGGTCGCGCTTTGTGCGCGCCTCCGCGGGCCTGTGATGTTGGTTTGCCATCCCGAAAATCTACCGTAAGCGACGGCAGCTTTCAACCGGTCCCGCCGCGATACCCGCGCCGGCGGCGCGCGAAGCACCCTGGATCTCCGATTCCCTCAGAACGGCCCGTGACCGCCGTGGGAACGATCGAGCGCGCGCTGCAATCCGTTTCGGGCACTCCCGACGTACGATCCGTGGACGCTTGCCGCGAGAGCGGGCCGGACCATGGCCGAAGCACGGTACGAAAACTGCCGGCTCGCACTACGTCCACTCGGCCCATTCGGGCATCCATTTACGTTGTGCCAGGAGATCCACGATGCGCCACTTCACGCTGTACGGCAGCCTGATCGCCACATTCGCTTTGATGGCCGGCTGCAGTGAGGCAGGCCACCAGCCGGCTGCCGCCGACCTCGCGGTCGCGCCGGCCGAAGCAAACGCCGCTCGTGGTGGCAA
>JACDHR010000469.1 GCA_013820915.1 Gemmatimonadota bacterium | reverse complement strand
GGGAAGGTCAGCTGCACTTCTCCCTCCAGAACTGGATCCTGCTCGCCGCGGGCCTGCTGGCCATCGTGGTGGGATTCATGGCCCTGGCGCGCGGCTCGACGGTGGCCGCCCCGCTGCTGCTGGTGCTGGGCTACGTGGTCCTCATCCCGCTCGGGATCATCCGGTAGTCCCCGCGCAGGCATCTTCGGGCGCTTAGCTCAGCTGGTTCAGAGCACCTGCCTTACAAGCAGGGGGTCGGGGGTTCGAATCCCTCAGCGCCCATTGCCCCAACCCGCAAACCCGCAGGGGTTTGCGGGTTTTTCTTTTCCGGCACCAGTACCATGCGACCGGCAGTTGTGCCGGTAGCCCCTGTCTCCACCGTACCCGAACCCAGTACCAGCGCCTCCGGAGCCATATTCCGAGTCTCAACGGTACGTCGCCAACCTCTTCACCGTTTCCCGGGTCCGGCTTCGTGACGGAATCGGCCCTAAACATCTTCCCGGTCACCTTGGCTAGGTTCTCGAACCCCTGAGGCGTTTCGGAGGGGGAGGAACCGAGAGATTCGTCAGCGCGCGGAGCGGCGAGGCGGTGCCGAGGTTGATGAGAGATCCGCAGATGCGGCGGCAGAGCGTGTCCTCCAACTCGGCGGTCATCGCGAGCCAGCGTGGGTCGTGAGTGTGCCAGGCATAGCACGATTGGCGCGCAACACGGTTTGGGCGATATGTTTCATGTGCGGTGTTCCGCAGGAGTGTTCAGAAACAACTCCGAGTCTGCTATCGTGACGACGCTTCGAGAGGGATCCCTCGGTATCCGCGAAGATGTGCCCGAGATTTCGCTCGCGGAGTTTGCCCGGCTTTTTCCCCTTCGCTCCCCACGGATCGGACTTCTGATCGGGGCGGGGGCGTCAGTGAGCTCGGGCATCCCCAGTGCCTGGGATATGATCTGGGATTTCAAGAGGTCTGTGTACGCCACGGAACAGAGGCTTCACCCGGAACGTGCGGGTCCCCTCGCAGACCCGGCAATCCGAGATGCCATCCAGCGCTATTTCGACTCCCAGGACGGCACGCCAGTGCAGGATGCGGATAACGAGTATTCCTACTACTTCAAGCGCGCACTTTCTGACCCTGATGATCGGCGGCTCTACGTCGCACGCATGGTCCGTGACAAGCAGCCGCACTACGGCTACCTCTGTTTGGGGGCGCTCCTTGCAAGTGGCAAGATCGAGCTCGTCTGGACGCCCAATTTCGACACGATGACGGAGCAGGCGTATGCCCTGGTGTCCGGTGGCCAAATTCCTCCGGTCATCGGGCGCGATACCGCTCGGCACCTACGTATGCTGCTGCGCGATCGCCGGTTTCCGGTGATCGTCAAGCTGCACGGCGATTTCCGCGTCGATCCACTGCAGAACACCGAAGAGGAGCTCTCGGCCCTCGATAAGGTTCCGGGAGACGAGTTCGTGGACTTCGCCCGCAGCTATGGATTGGTGGTCGTGGGGTACTCCGGGCGGGACGCGTCGGTCATGGACGCGCTGGACCGGGGTCTTCGAGGGAATGGAATCGGCGCGTTCCCGGATGGCGTGTACTGGTGCTTGCGCGAGGGAGATCGCCGGCCGCAGCGCGCGGCCGTCCTGCTCTCTGCGGCACGTGCCGCCAAAGTCCGCGCAGCCTTCGTCCGGATCGGCGATTGGGACGACTTCGCTTCGGCGCTCTACAAGTCGTGTGGGCTCTCGCACCCGAAGGTTGATTCGGAGTTAGCGGAGGCACAGAGGCACCGGACCGGCTATGCACTCCACCACAGCGGTAAGGCGGATCCCGTCCTGAAGCTCAATGCGATCCCGGTCCTCAGCTATCCGGACTCATGCTTTCGGTTCAAGGCTGCCGGCGTGGATTCATGGACCAAGTTGAGGGAGGTCATCGACGGCAAGGAGGTGGTCGCTGCTCTCTGGAAGGGGAATGTTTATGCTATGGGGGGCCGAATGGAGATCCAGCGACTATTCGAACCCCACGACATGCGGGATCTTCAACCGTCTCCCATCACGGAAACCGACCTCCGGGCCGCGGACTCAAGGATCATCGGCCTGTTCTACGATGCACTGGCCGGCGGGCTGACAGCGCGGTCTGGGCTCAAGCTAGCGGGATCAAGGCGCAACAGGCTTTTGTATCTGGTGACGGACCACGGACTCCCGCCGGAGATCACCGACATGTTCGCCGCAGCAGAGCTTGTTGCTGGCCGTGACGTGGTTCGACATGTCCGTCGGTCGGGTTACTGGATGCACGAAGCTGTTGATTTTCACCTGGACTATCGGGAGGGTCGGCTTTGGTTCTTGATCCGCCCGACGGTGTTCTTGACGGCCGACGGTGCGGACGAGCGCTGGGATGATCCATCGCGACCGGACGTTGTACGCGAGGCTCTTGTCGAGCGGCGTAACAGCAAGTCGAGCGCTTTGCTCTCGTTCTGGATGAAAGCTATCCGCCATCTCACGGACGATGGCACCATTCGGTTCCCGTTGGGCGACGAGACAGGATTCGCGTTTCGGCTGCACAACGGACTTGGGACCTCATTCCGTCGTTCATAGGTGAGCATGGCGAAGCAATCGACTCGGCTGCCCGACTATGAGCGGATTAAGGAGGCGCCGCTCGCTTTCGACCCAGTGCGGAAGGACCGCATTGATGTGCACCCGTTGCGGGGTTTGATTGAGCACGGGCCATTCAGCGGCCAGATGTCCCCGGCACTGGTCCCTCCCACGATTCGGCTGGCGTTCATCACGCCTGAGGCATACGCGGCGCCGCTCCGCGACTACCTACGGTGTCTGAACGAAGTACACGCGCCACCGCGCGGCGGCTCGTACTTTCCCGATTTCCCAGGATTCCGGAGCGTGTTCGGGGTGGATCTTGCAATCCCCCAAGGCAAGGCCGACCCCGTTGTTCTCCTTCCCCTGAAGAACATTCAACAGGCATTGCAGGGCCCGGATCCGGAGCGGCTTTTCCTGGCGATGGTGGAAGGTGCGATCCGGCAGCTGACGCTCCGGCGAGCGGAGTTCGACATCATCGTCCTCTACTTTCCGGAGTTCTTGGATTCTGTCTTTACAGTGCGCGGGGAGGGGTACACCTTCGATCTGCACGACGCTACAAAAGCAATCACAGCCAGCACGGGGATCCCTGCCCAGATAATTCTGGATCGCTCGATAGGCTACAAGGACCGCTGTTCGGTTCTTTGGTCTCTGGCGGTTGCCCTATAC
>JACDHR010000125.1 GCA_013820915.1 Gemmatimonadota bacterium | reverse complement strand
CGTCATGGCAGGCGAGGGCGCGGCGGAGGTCCCGTGAGCTATGGACCCCACGCAGCTCGACCCGGGTGATGCCGGCGCGAACACGGCGCAGTACCGCTTCACCCGGTAGGCGGCGGAGCGATCGGTGGCGGGGCGGGTCGCGCTGCGGACTTCAACTGGACCCCGGTGGGGTAAGCGACCCGCCCGCCAGCGGTGAGAAGCGCCGCATCAATGCCATCGGGCGCGAACTCGTGGGCGGCGACTGCCACTTCCTCCCTTCGCCAATTCACGGCGGCGTCGGCGCCCAGGTGAACGGCCAGCGACACCCCGTCCTCGCCCGAGGCGACCGCGAACACCCGGGCACCCATCCGCTTTGCGAGCTGCACGGCCAGGTGCCCGATGCCGGCGTCGGCGACGAAGATCATCACTGACTCGCCCTCCTCTACGCCGAGCGTATCGTCGAGGCCTTGCAGGGCGGTGATCGCATCCACCGGCATGACACCCGCCGGCTCGACGCTCAGATCGCCGGGGATGCACGAGACGAAGTCGGCGTTCACCACGACGTGCCCGGCGTAGAAGCCGCCCTTGGGATTCACGTACCGGACCGCCTACACACGGTCGGCCTTTCCGAATCGCGTGACGGCCTCCCCCGCGGCGGCGACGGTGCCCGCCCCGTCGAAGCCGATCACGTAGGGGGACGTCGGCTCGATGCAACAGCTCCGCGTGGATGATTCGCACCGGCTCGGGTGCGGGCCGCACCGCGGTGGCGAGCAGATCAGAGAGGACCGGCCGGAAGACGCCTGCCCGGATGTCGTCCATGAGGCCGTTGGGACCAGGGCGCGAACTCCGGCTCGAGCCAGCCGCCGAGGACCGAAGTGTCGAGATAGATGCGTAGCGTCTACATGCACCCAATCTACCCCGCCGAACCACGGCGCCAACTCGCGCCGCCCAACGACACAAGCTCAGGTGCGGAGGGCGCATGCGTCAGATTGTCCGCATGCACGAGAGAATGCCGCGCTCTGCGTCGCCTTCATCTACTAGTTAGGAGCCGTTCTACCGCGGAGAAATCGCACTGGAAAGCCCATTGACTCCAGAGGCAATCCACGTCTCGGCCCATCGCTGGTGTCATTATCACCATGCTTATGGAGTCGTCTGCACGGGCTGCAAATCCGCTACAAGATTGACCGTCCCAAGCGCATTGCACGCGCCGCTTCGACGCACCCTGAGGTCGTTACGGGTCCACTCTTCGTAACCCACCTTGCGTACGATCACGGAGTATGTTCCTGCCCATTCTGGTGCCGCAGCCAGCATCGCGGGGCCGTCCGCCTGGCCTTGCACGGAATCCATATATTCGCCATCTCGAACCAAAAGAATAGCGTCGGGCACCGCGTTCGCACCCGTTCCAGCCTCGCGCACTTCCACTACAAGCGCGTGTCTCCCAACGTCCGGGCAGGTGATGCCCAGGGCATTGCATGCACTCAAAACGAGGGCAGAAGCAGTGAGCGCTGACCAAATAGCTTTGCGCTTCATGACTCTCTCCTCGTTCGATGATTCCATGGCGCCATCCCCATCAATAGGGTTCCTCCAGAGGCACGCTGCGGTGGCACGGAAGTCGCCCAACGCCAAGGATCAGGCGCCGAGGGCGCTCAGCCGGTAAGAAAGTGTAAAGGATCAACCCAGAACTTACCGAGTGCGGCGATATACAGCCCGTTCCAGACGAATCGCTGGTAGGCGACCCCGACTCCGATCTCCCTTACGGATCCGGGATACCTCTCCTTCGTTGCTCCCTTCCCCGAGCCCCATGGCACACCGAGAGGCGCGTGGTAATGCCAGGCGATCACCTCGAGAGACACCACGTCCTTCGCAGTAACTCTATAGCCGGCATTGACCTGAAAGAACGCCGGCGGCTCGTCGTCGGGAAGCAAATTCGCGGCTACGAAGAGCGAACTTCCCACGAAATAGCGCCTTTCCGCTGGCCACCGGCCCCGCTGTGCTCCCGCCTGACTTGTTGCGACCGCCGGCTCCGAGGCGGAGTGCGCGGCGTGCACGTGGACCGGGAACCGCGTTGCGATCCAGTCCGCGATCAGCTCCAGCGCCTGCACCGCGAACGTCTCTTCGATCTGCGCGTACTCGGTCGGCAGCCCGGTGCTCGCATGCTGGAAGAAGTGGTTGAGCCCCTCCATCACCTGCACTGTCCCGTCGGGATGCGCCGCCCACATCTCACGAAGCAGCGGCGCGCTCTGCGCGGCGGGTACCTGCAGGTCACGCTCCCCGAACAGCGCAAGCACCGGCACACGCACTGAGCGCAGCGCGGGCGAGGGGTCGTATGAAAGCAGTCCGCGGAACCACGGCGTCGTCTGGAGCTGCAGCGAGCGGGCCGACTCCGCCCGCGCCTCCTCGCTCTGCATCCCGGCCCGGATCGCGGCGGCGACGGCGTCTGGCTGAGAATCAAGCCAGTCACGGGTAGCGGCGGTCGCGGCGGCGATCGCGCGCTCGTTGTCCGGCTCTCGCCGAATCGCGTCGAACACGACGGCGTTCATCGCGATGCGCTCCTCGATCAGCGGAGCGCCGGCGGCCGTCAGCATGGCGCGCGCCTGGGCGGCCAGCAGCTCGGCCGGCGCTACGGCGGGGCCCGCCAGCATGACGACGAAGGCGACGTCGTCCGACTCCGCGGCCAGAAGCGGAGCGACCCAGCCGCCTTCGGAATGGCCTATCAGTCCTACGCGCGCGGCGTCAATGCGATCGTGCGTGCGCAGGAAGCGGACGCCGGCGGCCGCGTCCCGCGCATTATCGGCGAGCGTCAGTTCCATGACATTGCCGGCGGAGCCGCCGACGCCGCGGTCATCGACGCGCAGCACGGCGATGCCGCGGCGGGCGAGGTGGTCGGCGATGACACGGAACGGGCGGTGCCCCATCATTGTGGCGTCGCGATCCTGCGCGCCGGAGCCGGACAGCAGCAGCACCGCCGGAAAGGGGCCCACGCCGGCAGGCACGCTCAGGGTACCGGCGAGTCGGAGCCCACCGGCGCCTTCGTAGGCAATTTCGCTTTCCGTATACGGGAAGGGTGGTGACGGGTCCTGCGGCCGCACGAACGTCTCGCCTTCGCTGCCGCGCGCGAGTGACAGGGTGATGGATGTCGCGCCCTGCGTCCACGTTCCGGTAATACGTGCGCGTGCGCTATCTGCCGTGCCGCGGAAAAGTGCGCCGAGACTCGGCACGGCGAACTGCACCGAATCGCCGACCATCGTGACCGCCGTCACTGCGATGTCCCGCGTGCCCTGATCAGGGCTGTCGAGCCAGCCGACTACGTCCCCCGGCGCCGCGATCTCAAAGCGGGCAGCGAGCCGGAGGACCACTGCACCCCCCTGTTCGATGCCGCCCGTCCAGCTGCCGACCAGTGCACGCGCGGCGTCGGCCTCCGCGGGTGCAACCTGAGATGCGAGCAGTACGCTCAGAATGAAGGCGAGCATGTTCATTTCTCCTGTTCGATGAATGTTTGCCTGAGGGCTTCCAGCCGGCGCTTCAGCGGCAGGTGCCACGAGCGCAGTTCCCACTCGACGGACCTGCTCGCCAAGGCGAGGATCGCGATGACGAGCAGCCAGAGCAGCACGCTCTGCAGGCTGGTGCGGAACGCCACGTCGATCGTTACCGCCGCAATGAATGGGGGGATGTACCAGCGTCGGAGTGCGCGTGCCCATGCGATCGCCTCGTTCACGCGCCAGATCGCGCGATCGAGATCGCCGAGCAGGGACTGTGGGAAGCGCGACTCACCTCCCCGTGTGCGCAGCAGCGCCGCACCCTGCGCCGCGCCGAGCAGCAGCAGGATCGCGCCCGACGCCAGGCGGTGATACGACGCGCCCGTGGCCAGCGGCTCGACCAGGAATAGCACGCCGAGCACGAATGACGTCAGCACGACCGCGAGGCGACTGACCGTGATGATGCCGCGGAAGCTGCGCGAGCGACGACGGACGGCCTCGTGCAGCGCGCGCTCGTCCACCGCGTACATGGGCCGTTCGTCCTGTGTATCCCAGATTACCTTCATCTGCTCGAAATCCATGGTCATACCCCTTCAATGGCCTTTGCGGCGAAACGCTTCCTGATGCGGTGGATCCGGACGCCGACGTTGCTTTCGGAGATGCCGAGGATGTCCGACATCTCGCGGTAGGAGTGACCGTCGAGCATGAGCAGCATCACGGAACGATCGACCTCGCCGAGTTCCGCGATCTCGCGGTACAGCCAGTCGAGACGGTCATCGCGCACGGCAGGCGTGGCGCGGAGCGTGTGCTCCATGCCGTCGAGCGGCAGGTGGCCGCTGCTGTGCTTCCGCTCCCGGCGGTTCCACGCGAAGGCCGTGTACAGCGCGACGCGGTAGAGCCATGTCGTCTCGGCCGCATCGGCACGGTAGTTCGGGATCGACTGCCAGAGCTGCAGCGCGACCTCCTGGAACAGGTCTTCCTGGTCGTCCGGCGCGAACGCCCACGCGCGCACCACCTTCAGCATCAGCCCGCGATGGCGCCGCATCCAGTCATCGAAGATCCGTTGTCGCTCGCTCTCGCGCATCGTCGTTTCCGCTGGTTCCGTTCACAACGTTCTGTTGACTGACTGGTGTGGTATGCGCGGGATTTCTTACAGCGGGGGTGCCTCGTCTGCGTCTAGCGTCCGAGCAGCCAGGCCAGCAGAATCGTCCCGCCGCCCAGCAGCACTCCCACGGCGAAGCCGATGCGGGCATGCACGCGGCGGCGATGGGGTCCTCCTCGAGCTCCGCCGCGTGCCGTCGCGCGGTGATGCGCGGCAGCCAGACGAAGTGGGCCACGTAGAAGCACGTGATCATGAACAGGAATCCGATGGTGGCGGCCAGCGCCGTCGGCCGGATGGCGATGGCGGCGAGGAATGCCAGCACCGCGGACGTGCAGAGAGCGCCGACCGCAATTACGCCTCGCCGCTCCTCGTCGTCCCGTGCTAGACGGAGCAGGTCGCGGGTGCCGTACATCACGCCACCGAGCCGCCGGCCAGCCCCGCCAGTGCGCCGGCAAGGCCCACGCCGGCGAGTCCGGGCAGCGCGGCGCCGACCTTGCCCGTATTGCCCAACCCGACCACCGCCGCGCTGGCAGCAGCGGGTGCAGCGAGCGACGCGACGCCTGCCATGACCGCGGCAGTAAACGCGGTCCCTGGCGCGCTGCGTTCGACGACGTCGCCGAGCGCTGAGCGGAGCTTCCCCCGCGCTCGCGCCAGACGCTGGCGCACTGCCTGCTCGGACAGGTCCAGCAGAGCGGCGACCTACGCGGTGCTCTGCCCTTCCCGGTAGTAGAGCAGCACGACCTCGCGCGCCGACGGCGGCAACTCGCCGAGCGCGCGTTCCAGCGCGGCACGCTCCTCCTCCGCCACGAGCATGTCCACCGCGTCAGGTCGCGGATCGGCGGCGGCAGGGAGGATCGTGTCGGTAACGGGTTCCAGGCGGCGGTGCTGTCGCGTGTGCGCGCGATTGCGCGTGATCTGCCGCAGCCACGGCAGGAACGAGTGCGGGTCGCGCAGCCGGCGCAGGTCGCGCCACGCCATCAGGTAGACCTCCTGCGCCACGTCCCGACTCAGCTCCACATCGCGCAGGATGGCGAGCGTGATCGATGTCACAGTGCTGCGCGTCTCGTCCACGAGACGGGCGAAGGCGTGCTGGTCGCCCCGCGCTGCTGCGGCTACATCCGGAGCGCAGCGAAGTGCCAGCGTGGCATTCATGGGCCCTCTCGGAGGAACGCGCGCATCGTGGCGTGGAAGAATTCCGGTTCGTCCAGCATGAGGAAGTGTCGTGCGTTCTCCGCCGCTACGACATGTCCGTCTCTCACACCCGCGATCTGGCTGCGATACCGCTGCATCATCGTGTCCCGCTGCTGCGGAGTCAGGGCGCCGCCGGCCAGGAAGAGCAGCACCGGTGACGTGATTCGTGCGACGTCGCTGCGAATGTCCGTCGTCATCATCTCCGCCACCGCGCGTCCCGCCGCCGCCGGATCGGATGCCGCGCCCCACTGCGCGGCGCGCGTGTGCCACGCCGTGTCCCGCGCCTGCTGAGTCACGGCCATGCGGGTCTGCGCTGCAAGCGCCTCGCTGCTCATGCCTGCAAATTTGGCACGCATGCCGTTCGCCTGCGGCGCTGCCTGCTCCGGGGTCATCGTCGTATCGCCGAGCGCGGTCAGGAACGGCACACCATCGACGGCGATAACCGGGCCCACCAGCTCCGGCGCCGTCGCCGCGATCCAGAGAGAAAGGAACGCGCCGAGCGAATGCCCGACCAGCACCGGCGCCTCCCGCTGCTGTTCGCGGATGTAGGCGATGATGGCATCCCGCGTGGTTACCAGGAAGGGATCCGCACCCGTTGGTGGTGCTCCTGCGAAGCCCGCGAGGGTCAGGACGTGCATGTCGTACTCACCGGAGAACGCCTCGACGGTGGCGTCCCAGACGTCGCCGCCGGAGAGCAGGCCGGGGATCAGGATCATCGGCCGGCCCGAGCCGGTGCGCTCGACCTGGAAGGCCGCCGGCGTGTCCTCCTGCTGCGCGGGTGTGTGCGGGGCGCTGGCTGCCTGCGCGACGGTCAGGACCAGGATGATCGTGGCTATGTGGCAGAGCTTCATGACTGTCTCCGGTTCAGTGAACGAGCGTGGTGTTGCGCTCCTGAAGACGGAGTAGCCGGATCGGCTGCGAGTGTGACATGGGTGTTGCAGCGCTGCCCCGCGAAAGGAGCCGTCTCAGGCGAAGTGGAGACCCGGTTCAAGCAGAAAGTAGCGCGTTCTCCCTCTACGCCTCGGCTGCGAGACGCCCGTCACGGCGAAGAGCACGGAGACGAGAACCGTACCACCGTAGCCAGATACCCCGCCCCGCCGGAGGATCCATCGCCCGCTGACGGCGAGCCGGCCGCCGCCTGCGACCTGGGTCGCAACTCGACGAGCGCGTGGCCACCCATGAGAGCGGCGCGGCGGCGCATGCCGTCGACAACGGCCTGCAGATGGGTGAAGAGGTTGGGCGGTTCGCTGGTGACAATGCCGAGTTCCTCGTACTCGCAGGCGGGGACGCGGGTGGTGAAGACGCGCACGTCCTCCATGCGCGTGGGCGACAGCGTCGCCTGAAAGCTGGCCGACTGGATGCTCGGTGCACACGCCGTCGTCATGAGGACAAGCAGGCCGGCTGCGGAGCCGATGAACCTGGACATGGGGCTGCTCCTGGTCGTGGGTAACGCGGCCGGCTGCTGCACCCGCCACTGCCTTTACAGTGTCTGGCAGCGGCGGAACCTTACATGTCTCGGCAGCCAGCACCTTCACCGGTCCCGCTCCAGCGGCAGGGACAGGCAGTGCGGGCCGCCGCCCCAGCGAACGATCTCGGATGCCTCGAACGGCCGCAGTTCCACACCGGCACCCCGGAGCGCCGCGAGCGTGTGCTCATTTTCCGCGCAGACAATGACTCGCCCGGGGGCCGTGGCCACGACGTTCGGGGCCTGGAAGTAGAGCTCCCTCAGCACCCTCTCCACGAACCAGGCGAACTCGTCGCCCTCTCTATCACCTCCTAGAGGCACGATCTCCCAGCCCTCATCGCGCAGGTGGTCCACGAGCTTGATCCCATCGGGGACCGGATCGTCCTCGCCGGAGCCGGCACGGAACCGCCGGATGAGACCGACCTTCTCGAGGTTCTCGCGCAGCTCGTCGGCGTCCTCGGTAGCGACGGGGCTGGTGCGCGCGAGGCCGGCAGCGATCCGCGACAGCGGGTCGCGCCCCGAGTGCTCCGCTTCCAGGAGCAGGGGGACGGCGATGGCGCGCCGACGGTCCACCATGTTGAAGATGGAATCGAGGTGGAGGAAGAGCGAGCGCAGCCCATGCTAGGACTTGTACATCTCCACCCCGGCGCGGTCGTCCCCCGTGGGGAGCTGCACCGCGATGACATCCATCTCGAGCGCCCGTGCGAGCCTGCGGGCGGCGACCTCCTCGGTGAGGTTGCCGACGCCGATGAACAGGGTGCTCCCGTCAGCAACAATGACGTCGCCTCCCTGCAGGAAGAGCCGCTCCTCCCGGGCGTCGATGGCCACGGGATAGTCGCTCAGCTGCGGCGACCACTCGAAGACCAGCCGGATCAGCGCGGTCTCGAAGTTCCGGTCGACGCGGTAATGCGGAACTTCCAGATCATCGGTGAAGCCGCGCGCCATGTGCCGGAGGAGATCGTAGCGCGGCATTCAGGGGTTCCCTGGGCGCAGATGCGCGGGATGCGCAACGTCGTGGTACACGAATACAGCAGCGTGCGGCGCGTGGGTTTACCCCGATTCAGTGGACAGGTGAACGCTTGTGAAGACGGTGGCGAGTTTTCGATGTGCCCCGAGGAGAGCACCTTGGTGCAGTTCCCCGCAACAGCGTGGAAACTCAACCGGTTCTCTCGAAAACGGTAAACTGTCCAAGGAACGGGGACAGCTCCACGGCCAGACCGCCTGTTGCGTCACCGCAGCACTTGCGGGCGATCACTCATCGTGCTTCCTGAGGTGCGGGGCGCCACTGATGCGCCCGGCATAACCGGCCAGATCGCCGCCGACCGCGAAGCCGTGGTCGGTGATCTCGTATTCGCGGTACGCCTTGCTGTGCTGACTCCCCCGCATCTTCACCACCGCCACCACCTTCTTGAGATGTCGGTCGACCTCCACGTAGCGGAGCGAGATGAGATCATCCGCCAGGAACGAGATGACGTTCGGGGTGAGCCGAAGCTCGTCCTGCCCCTGCGTGACCTCTATGGTGGTGAGCACGGTGATCCCGACGCCGGTGAGCGCTCCCACCAGCCGGTAGAGCGACTCGCGGAAATCCGCCCGGAAGGTGGGGGCGAGGGCGAGCTCGAAACCCGACATCGAGTCGATGACCACGCGCTTGGCTCCGACGCGTTTCACCGCTTCGCGGATCTCGTGGAGGGTCTCATCGGGCGATAGGTCCAGCGGACGCAGATAGATGGCTTCCAACCTCCCGTCGTCGATCATCTCCCGCAGCGGGAAGCCGAGACCCTCCGCGCGATGGATGTACTCCTTGGGGTGCTCCTCGAAGACGACCAGCACCCCCGGCTCGCCCTGCTTCCCCCCTTCGGCGATGAACTGCGTGGCGAGCACCGACTTGCCCGAGCCCGATGGCCCGGCGACCAGGACCGAATCCCCCGAGGGGATCCCGCCGCCCATCATCTCATCCAGCCCCGCGACCCCGGTGGAGGCCCGGCCGCTCGGCGTCTGGCGTTCCTCTTCGCCCACCGCGAGGGAGAGCCGCGGAAAGACCTGCAGCCCGCCGTCGGTGATGCGGACGGTGTGAAGTCCCGGCATCTGCGCCTGTCCGCGTACCTTCACCACCTGGAACTTGCGCACGACGGAGTTGTTGTCCAGCGCCTGTGTGAGCCACAGGATGGAATCGGCGATGGTGAACACCGCATTGCCCCTCCTGTCCGCCTCCTCGTATTCGCCCACCAGCAGCGAGGTCACCTGCCAGGTGGTGAGATGAAGCGCGAGGCGTTGCACGAAGGAGTGAAGATCGGCGCGACCGGCGGCGCCGGTCGCCGAGGCTCCGGACAGCGAACGGAAGGAGTCGACCACCACGATCCCCGCGCCGCTCTTCTCCACCTCCTGGACGATCCGCTCCAGTACCCCTTCCAGCCCGCGCTCGATTGCCTCGTCGCTCAGGCTCACGAAGCGGATGCTCTCGCCCACCTTCTTCGGGTCGAAGAAGGAGTACTGCTGCTGGTACCGCAGCATCTTGACCGCAGGCTCGCCCAGAACCGTGAAGAAGAGGGCGCTGCGCTCCGGCGTGGCGTTCTCGAACACGAACTGCTGCGCCAGGGTGGTCTTCCCGGTGCCCGGCTCGCCCGCGACGACGGTGAAGGAATATTCCGGCACTCCGCCGCCCAGGACGAGGTCGAGGCCCGGCACGCCCGTGGGCAGCTTCTTGATCACGACCTTTTTTCCCTGACTCATTCGTCGTTCTCCCTGACGCTGGACGCCACGTGGGGCCAGAACTTGTGGACGGGCTGCATGCCCAACTCCTCGCCGACCAGGATGATGAGCAAGCCCAGCAGGTGCGCGAGCACGGCGGCGGCGGCGGCGGCCGCTTCTTCGTCGGTACCCGCCGCCACCGCATCGGCAAGGCCCGTGAAGCAGGCGTCCGATTC
>JACDHR010000124.1 GCA_013820915.1 Gemmatimonadota bacterium | reverse complement strand
TCGCCGACTACAAGTCGGACGTATTCCCCTCGATGCGGATTCGCCTTGAGCGCACCGGCCAGTACCGGAAGCAGTTAGAGCTGTACGCCGCCTGCTTGTCGCGGATCACCGGGGAGCCGGTTCGCGAGCGTGTGCTCTTCTTCACCAGCGAAGGACGGGAAGAGGCGTGGTAGCACCCCGATCCTCATCCCGGGGCTGGATGGTTGTGCTTGGCTCTGCAGGCTGGGTCAGAGGCTGCCCTAAGATTCCGAACAGGAGGCCGAAAGCACCGGTCGGCTTCTTGTCGGACCCCGTATCTAACCGGAGAGTGATGGCTGAAGAACGTACCGCCTACGTCTGAGAAGAAGCGCACGGAGGTCGCGCTCATCGGGCGGACCCTCAATCCATGATCTCCGTGCGCTCGACAGACTTCAACAGCATTCCACTTCCCCGAAAAAAGACACTCCGCATTGGGTGCGGCTACAACTCTTCCCGTCACCACATCGCGGTCACCCGCCGGAGAGCAGGGATGCCAGCTCGTCGCCGAGGTGGCGGCGCAGTAGCTCCTGAAATCGTGCGCTCCGGGCGTAACCGCCCTCCGCCTGGAAGAACTCCCGCAGTACCGGCGTCCAGTCGGACCCGTGGGGGAGAATGACGCCAAAGGTTTCGGAGCTGTCGTCGCCCACCGGATGGCGCCGCAGGGGCTGGCCCGCTTGCCGGGCCCGCCAGTAATTGTAAACGTCGATGTAGCCGAAGTAACCCGCTTCCGATGCCAGGCGGGAGACGAGCTCGTCGTTAGACGCCACTGGACGGATGGGTATGCCGGGAAGCCAGCGTTCCCGAATCGCGTTCAACCGCGCCTCGTGGAGAGTGCCGGGGTAGGGTAGGGCGGTGAGACCGGCGAAGGCCTCTCCGATTTCCTCCATGGACGCCAGCTCGGGGACTTGCTCGTTCGTGACCAGAACGGCGATGTTGTTCAGGTACGGCGGCGAGAAATCGAGCTCCGCCCGCCGCGCCTCTGTGATCGTCACGTTACCGATGCCGAAGACGCCGCCCTCCGAGTCGCGGACATACCCGTAAAAGTCGGCCCACCGGGGCTCCTCCACCCACGCCACCTCCACCTGGATGCCGTGAGTATCGGCCACGGAGGAGGCGAAGTCGCGCAGCAGCTCGACCGTGACGCCCGTGAGATTCCCCTCCCGGTCCCGATACGCGAACCCGCTGGAGGGGACATAGAAAAAGATGATTCTGGCGCGCCCGTCCTCCCGCGCCTGCCGGAACGACTTGGCGGCGAGGGGCCCCGGCGGGTCCCCGGCCACAACCTCGGTCACCGCGGCTCCCCGGCCGGCCGCGCGGGCGGGGTCCTCGACCGCCTGAGCCGCGCACGCGCCGGCAACCGCGGCAAAGGCCAATACGGCGCGGAGTCTGAGCGTGGGGATGGCCGAGCAAAAAGATTGAGCGAAGGGCATGGCGCATGAACTCCGACTTCGAGGCGATGGATCGATGAGGGAGCATTCTGGTGCGGCCGCGGCGCACGGGCAAGGTCGCTGCGGTCCCGAAGAGATCACCGAATGAGCGTTATATCCTACTGAGGTGCAGCATGCGAGCGAACGGTACACGTAGCTCTACGAGCGATACTCTCTGCCGCATGCCGGGTCCCGGTGTCGGTGATCCGGGAGTATCGCGCTCTCGTGCGGCTGGGATGCCGGCGCGCATCACATCGGTGCGCACCGAATCGCCCTCCCGCAGCGTGGCCCGGCCGACAAGCACGCCGTCCACGTCGGTGATCGTCTTCAGCGGGCCGGCTTGAGGATGTCGGGAGCCACCCCGCAAGCTCGCGCCTTCCCCGGCGCCTCCTCGCGAGCGGACACCGTGCGCGTCAGCCCGCCGGATAGTCTTCAACGTCGAGCAGCGCCGAAGCGCTGGAACTTTTCAGCGTCTGGATCACGCTGAAGCTGCCGTCGGTCTCCAAAACCACCGCTTCGACCTCCTCCAGCGCACCGACGCCGCGCGCCCGCAGGGCGGCGCGGACCTCGCCCTCGGTGACGCGCTCGCGCTTCAGGGTATCCTGCTGAAGCTCCCCCCGCAGGAGCAACAGCGCCGGTTGCGATTTGATCCACCGTTGCACGAGCCCGAATCGGACGGACAGCCAGGTGATGGCGAACTGCAGCACCACCAGGATGGTAATGGCGAGCGCGCCCTGCGCCACGGTGGTGTCGGGGGAGAGCAACGCGGTGCTGAGAATGGACCCGAAGGCGACGGTGACCACGAAGTCAAAGGCATTCCACTTCGAGAGCGTCCGCTTGCCCGACACGCGCAGCAGGAGAACGAGGATGACGTAGGCGAGGACGCCCACTACCAGCGTGCGGAGCAGGGCTTCGGGGCTGTCGAGCAGCATGCGTCCTCCCGGAGATTGTGAATCGGCGCGCTACGGCGGTCGACTCCTGGCGCAAGACCGGCGCCGCGCGGATCCGGCGCGTCTTCCGAGAGTTCGGTGCACTCGGCGGGTGCCGCGTTTCAGCGTTCGCCGCAATAGTCTGACCGCGACGGACTCCGGTATCTGTACCTGACTCAAGAATGAGTGGATCGAAATTCGCGTACAGTTATAACGCGTGCCTGGACCTCTAAAAGTTGGCGAAGCGGGTTATAACCGGAGAACTCCGGGGCAGCCGATTCGATCCGGCTTGGAAATCCGCCTTCCGAGCGCGAAGCACCCAGGCATCCATCGGAGTTTAATGAGCAACGCCATACCAGAACCGCAGGCGCGCCTCGAAAGCGGGATCGCCGGCCTCGACACCGTCTTTGAAGGAGGATGGCCCGCGGGCGGAAGCTACCTGGTCCAGGGGGACCCCGGGGCGGGTAAGACCACGGTGGCCCTGCACTTCCTGATGCAGGGCGCGGCGGGTGGCGAGCGGTGCGCGTTTGTCAGTCTCTCCGAGTCCGAGGCGGAGCTTCGCCAGAACGCCCGTACCCACGGCTGGACGCTGGACGGCATCGAGATCGTCGACCTCAGTGGCATGCAGTCCGCCTCGAGCCCTGCCGCGGAGTACAGCGTATTTTCCGGGGACGAGGTGGAGCTGAACGAGGTCATGGAGCGGATCCGGGGCGCCGTGGAACGGATCCACCCCGAGCGCCTGGTGCTGGACCCGATCATCGGTATCCGCCTGCTGAGTGGCAACGCCACCCGGTACCGTCAACAGGTGCTCGGCCTCAAAGATTTCCTCCGTGAGCATGAGGTCACCGCGCTGATCCTGAGCGACGCCGCGAACGACGAGATGCACACTTACCTGGAGACCGCCGTCCACGGCGTGCTCTCGATGCGCCAGGAGACTGGCGAATACGGAGATAACCAGCGATTTCTGAGGGTCCAGAAGCTACGTGGCGGGAGCTACCAGGCGGGAGATCATCCCTTCCGTATCGAGACCGGCGGGATCACGGTCTTTCCGCGGCTCAGCGGTATCCCGCCCCTGGATGCGGCACACGACGAGCTGCTCACGAGCGGGGTCGAAGGTCTGGACCGGCTGCTCGGCGGGGGGATCCTGCGCGGGAGCGCAACCGTGGTCTCGGGGCAGAGTGGAGTGGGAAAGACGACGATCGCGCTCCAGTTTCTCGTACAGGCAGCCCGAAGAGGAGAGATCGCCCGCGTCTTCAGCCTGGACGAGTCCGCTGCTTCGATGCTGCACCGCGGCAATGCGCTTGGAATGCGCGTTTCGGAGGTCGTGCGCGAGGGCCGCCTGCGGGTGGAGCGCCTGAGATCGACGGAGACCTACCCCGCCGAGTTCGCCCGGATCGTGCAGCGCGCCATCGACGACGACGGCGTCCGGGTGGTCCTGATCGACAGCCTTACCGGCTACCGGGCAGGGGTCACGGGCGAGGCCCAGCTGGTACACCACCTGAGTCAGCTCCTGGATTATCTGTCCCACAAGGGGATCACGACCTTCCTCACCCTCGCGAGCTCGGATCTGACCAGCCTCGCGGTGACGGACCCCTTCGGCGTCAGCTACCTTTCGGACAACGCCATCCTGCTGCGATTCTTCGAGGCCGGCGGCCGAGTCCGCCGCGCGATCAACATTTTGAAGAAACGAACCGGACCGCACGAGTCCACCATCCGGGAGTTCCAGCTCGGTGCGGGCGGCATTCAGATCGGCGCGCCGCTGGCTGAGTTCCGCGGGGTGTTGAGCGGAACGCCGGAATACGTGGGGGAGCATCGCTCTCTCCTCGCGCCCGAAGAGAAACACAACGAGTCGATGAGCTGAATGGAGGCGGAACGCGCGACAATGAACAATGTCACGCTTCGCGGGCTCGTGCTCGCGCCCTACGGGCGCGACGCGGAGCTGCTGAGTGATGCGCTGACGGAATGCGGCGCCCGACCGGTTGTCTGCCGCGGTCTCGACGGGCTTCTCGTTGAACTGCGGTCCGAGTCGGCCGATTTGTTGGTCATCAGCGACGACGCGTTCGTCGGCGGGGGCGACGACCGCCTGCTCGCGGTCCTGCGCGACCGGACCCCGGACAGCGATGACATCCTTCCGCTGGTGCTGCTCACTGCTAGCACCAAGCTGGTGCATCCGCTCACCAGCTTCCCCGGCGTCGTCGTTACCGCGAAACCGACCCGTCGGCGTATCCTCGGCTCGATCCTACGGGGTGCGCTGGATACGCGGCGTCGCGTGTTGCAGCTCCAGGAACAGCGCCGCAAGCTGGCAGAGCAGAACCGCAGCCTCGGATTGATGACGGAGGAACTCGAATCGCGTAATCTCGGGCTCCTGGACGCGATGCAGGCCAAGGACCGCTTCGTCTCGACCATGTCGCACGAGCTGCGAACCCCTCTCAACGCGGTCCTCAGCTACGCAGACCTGCTCGATCTCGGAATTCATGGTGCCCTCAACGAACAGCAAAGCGCATACGTTGAACGGATTGTCACCAGCGCCCGGCACCTGCTGGAGCTGATCGGCGACGTCTTGGACGCCGCCCTGTTGAACGCGGGTGAGCTCCAGGTGGAATCTGGCCCGCTCGACCTATGGGCGGAGCTTGGAGACGTGGTTGCCCTGATGGCTCCGGAGGCGAGCGCAAAGGGCCTTCATCTTACGGTCCAGCCACCTTCCGAGCCGCTGCCGCCGGTGTCGGGGGATCGACTACGGGTGCGCCAGGTGCTGCTCAACCTGGTGTCCAACGCGATCAAGTTCACCGACCGGGGCGGGGTGACGATTCAGCTCGAGCTCAACGGCGGCGACACGGTTTCGGTGATCGTCCGCGACACGGGAAGCGGCATCGGCCCCGACGAGCTGCCTCGCGTATTCCAGGACTTCTACCAGGTCGCTGGCGGACTGAACCGCAGGCATGATGGCTCGGGGCTGGGGCTCGCGATCTCCAAGCGCCTGGCGCTTCTGATGGGGGGCGAGCTGTCCGTCGAAAGCGAGCTCGGGCAGGGGTCGGTCTTCACCTTCACGCTGCCGCTCGTCCCGGAGTAGCGCGGGGAGATTACCGCCTCATTCACTCTACCGGCGGTTCTTAGTGGACGAGCCCGCGGCCATATTTTCGAGCAGCATCCGGTGGCGGAGCACCGCATTAGCTCGACCGCGGTGGATTACGGTATTTGGACCTGACTGAAACTTTGCAAGCGACCATACCCACTGCATGATCAATCCCGTCGTTCTTGATCCGGGAGCATCGCGCTCCCTCCGCTTTCTCCTCCTCCTGTCGTGCGCGGCCGCCCTCTTCCCGGGCTGCGCGCCCGCACAGGAAACGGCTGTAGTTGCCGAAACGGCAGCGGACAGTCGGGAGTCCGCCGCGGAGCGCGTCCTGCAGCGGGAGCTGGAGCGCATCACTGCACGGGCGGATTCGGTAGACGCCATCTTTCAGCCGCTCCCCCTCCTGCGCCCGGCGGAGGAGGAGGTGTTTCGCCGCTACGGGAACCAGGCGCAGCTTGAGCGGGCGCGGGCACTCGGGATCGAGCCGGGTCCGACGGCGGAGCAGCGGGAGTCACTGCAGCGCGAGGGTCGGCTCGTGCGGCTGGAGGAGGCTACGCGTTACTGGCGTCTCCGCGAGCTCGATTACTCCGTTCCGCTCGTGGTCCCGTCGGTACAGGCGCTGCTCACGGAGATCGGCGACCGTTTCCACGCCCGTCTCAGCGAGTTCGGGCTTCCGCCGTATCGTCTGGAAGTGACCTCGGTGCTCCGCTCGGCGGAGAACCAGGCGGCGCTCCGGCGCGTCAACCCGAACGCCGCGATCGGTGTGAGTACCCACGAATTCGGCACCACGATCGACATTGCATACAGTGCCTTCGCTGCCCCGCAAGAGCCGATCGTCGCTCTGGATACGGGCGAGGCGCCTTGGCTGGAGCCGCACCTGCAGCGATTCGGGGCTGCAATGGCAGAGACGGTGGCGGCACGGCGCTCGCGTGAGCTCCAGGCGATTCTCGGCCGTGTGCTGATCGAGATGCAGCAGGAGGGCAAGGTGATGGTCACTCTGGAGCGGCTGCAGCCGGTATACCACATGACCATCGCGCGGCGGCTGTAACGCACGTTCCGGAGCAATCGTGCGGGCGGGGTTTTCGTGAACGCGGTGATGCGATAGCTTGTGGCGCTCGTACCATTACAGCGGATGACATGGCCGCTTCGACGGGCAGCAGCGGATCGCTGCTCCGGAACTTCCGCCAGCGTGTGATCCGATCCAGTGACGAGTAGCCTAGACGCGAATCGCAGCGCCGGCGGCACGAAGCTCCCTCCGGCGCTCCGTGCCGTGCTGGTCGTCTTGTTTCTATATCTATTCCTCGTCGGCGTCGCCTTTCTGGAAGCGGGGATCGCCGCCATGGGGGCGGGGTTCCAGGCAGGGCTCCTGCGCTCCGTCTCGCACCCGATCTCCGGCCTGTGCGCCGGGATCCTGGCTACCGTGCTGGTGCAGTCGTCCTCGGTTTCCACCTCCACCATCGTGGGGATGGTGGGTGCCGGAACCCTGCCTCTGGGGCTGGCGGTGCCGATGATCATGGGCGCCAACATCGGCACCACGGTCACGAACACGCTGGCCTCTCTCGGCAGCATCCGCCGGGCCGAGGAGTTCCGCCGTGCCTTCGCCGCGGCCACGGTGCACGACTTCTTCAACCTGCTGGCGGTGGCGGTTCTGCTGCCCATCGAGCTGGCGACCGGCATGCTGAGCTTCCTGGCGGGTGAGCTCACGGAGATGGTGCGGGGAACCGAGATCGACGTCACCCAACCGCCGAGGAGCCCCATCCGCGTCGCCGTGAGGCTCCCGGTAGCATGGGCCGAGGGGCTCCTCGAGCCGGGGACAGTGGCGGGGTTCGCGTTTCTGGCGGTGGGGCTCGGGTTGATCTTTCTGGCGCTCGCACTGATCACACGCAACATGCGGCGCCTGGTGGCCGGCGGCGTCGAGCGGGTGATGAATCAGCTCATCGGCAGGGGAGGCGGCGCGGTAGGCATCCTCGTAGGGATTGGCGTGACCGTTGCAGTCCAATCCTCCTCGATCACGACCTCGATCCTGGTTCCGCTCGTCGCCGCCGGCGTTCTGACGCTGCCCAGCGCCTACCCGATCACCCTGGGTGCAAATGTGGGCACGACGATCACCGCCCTGATCGCTTCCCTCGCCGTGCTACGGCCGGAGGGACTTACGATCGCCTTCGTGCACCTGCTGTTCAATCTCGTGGCGCTCGCGATCCTCTATCCGGTGCCGCAGGTGCGCCTGATCCCGGTGCGCCTTGCGGAAGCACTCGCCGACGTCGCTACGCGGCGGCATAGGGTGGTTTTCGCATATTCCATCAGCCTCTTCCTCGTGCTCCCGCTCCTGGGAGTGTTCCTGATCCGGTAGGAGGTAGACCATGGTATTCAAGTTCCTGCGAGGCGAAGGCAACGAGCGTCTGGGTAGCGTCGAAGCAAAGGTGCAGACGATGCTCAGCCTCGACCGCTACGAGTTCGATCTCGCCATGTCCGCCCTGCTGGGCGACGTGGCGGCCGAGGAGGTCAATGCCGACCTGCGGGCTACCGACCGCAAGGTCAACAGCCTGGAGAGGGAAATCCGTCGGGAGCTCCTGGTTCATGCCAGCGTGTTCGGTGGCATCGATACCCCGGCCGTGCTCGTCTACATGTCGATTGTAAAAGACATCGAGCGGGTGGGCGACTACGCCAAGAACCTGCTGGACCTCGCGCGCGACGGGGCGAGCTTTGCCGAGGTGCCCGATGTCGAAGAGTGGCGACGCCTTTCCGCGGAGCTGTCCCAGTTCATCGCAGATGCCGGAGCGGCTTTCCAATCGCGCGACGCGAAGAATGCCCGCAATCTTCGCACCCACGGTGACACGCTCCTGGACCTCTTTGATGAACGGGTCACCGACCTCATCCGCGAAGAGCACCCGGATGGCCAGGCGGTGCCGCGCGCCCTCGCCTACCGGTACGTAAAGCGCGTGGTGGCTCACCTGATGAACCTCCTCTCCGCGGTCATCATGCCGCTGGACAAGTTGGACTATTTCGATGAAGATCCGGAGGATCGGCTCGGCGCGTAGCTGCCGGCTCCAACACTTCACCACATCCGGCTGTATTTACGGGGTAAGCCGCTTCGCGTCCGTTCGCGTCGCGGCATCCCGCGTTCTCGCAGCTCCGCCTACCGGCCCTCCGGCGCCCGGTTGCGCGTACGCTCCCGGAATGCAGCCTACACGATCCAGAGAACCACATGAAGAGGTTTGGCAGGGTACTGCTCGCGCTACTGTTCGCCGGTGTGGCCGGCGCAGCGCACGCTCAGCAGCCGGGCGGTCCGCCTCCGGGTGCGCGGATGGGGCAGGGCGCCGCGCAGATGCCTTCGGGCGAGGTGCGCGGGAGTGTACAGGATGCCACCACGCTGCGGGCGCTCGGCTCGGCATCGGTGGCCGTCTACAGCATGCGTGACTCGTCGCTCGTGACGGGTACGATGACACGCAACGACGGCGGCTTCCGCATCGAGGGGCTGCGGCCGGGGCGCTACTACGTGCGCGCCAGCTATCTCGGGTACGCGCCCGCGACGGTTGGCGATCTCGCGATCATGCCGAATGCGCTGCAGGCGGACCTCGGCATCATAAACCTGGTGCAGAGCGCGGTGGAGATCGAGGGTGTCACGGCCACGAGCGAGCGCTCGCAGGTCTCGCTCGCGCCGGACCGCAACACCTTCGCCGTACGCGACATGCCGGCGGTCGCCGGCGGGACCGCGACCGACGTGCTGCGCAACGTACCTTCGCTGGAGGTTGACATCGACGGCAAGGTCAGCCTGCGCGGCAATCAGAACGTGGCGATCCAAATCAACGGGCGCACCGCACCAATGCGCGGCGATCAGCTCGGCCAATTCCTGCAGCAGCTGCCGGCCAATATGCTGGAGCGCGTGGAGGTGGTCCCGAATCCCTCGGCGCGCTTCGACCCCGAGGGGATGGCCGGTATCGTGAACATCGTGCTGCGCCAGAACGCCGACCTCGGCACCAGCTATGGCTTCACGCTGGGGGCGGGCACCGGCGACCGCATCAACGCATCGGGCAACCTCGGGCACCAGCAGGGGCCGCTAACGGTCTTCGCCAACTACGGATTCTTCACTGACCAGCGCGAGTCCACCGGGTTCAACTTTCGCGAGAACCGCTTCGTCACGCCGCACACATTCCTGGAGCAGGAGGTCGGCGGCACGTTCGCGCCGACCTCGCACACGCTCAACGTGAGTGGCGACTACAAGCTGAACGCGCGCGACGTACTCTCCTCATCGGTGCTCTTCAGCAGTCGTGACACGGATAACTTCGGCACCAACCTCTACCGCGACCTCGATTCCGGACGCGAGACGGTCGGCCTGCGCCGCGGCCTCACGGAGAACGAGAATGACGGCACGACCGTCGACTACGGGCTCGGCTTCCGCCGCACCATTCAGCCGCGGGCGCACGAGCTCTCGGCGGATTTCCGGTTCAACCGGAACAGCAACGACGCATCGAACCGCTTCGCCACCCAGCCGCTCCTGCTCGACGGCTCGGCCGCGGACGCGGACGCCGCCGGATCCTCGCAGATCAACGCGCTGAACGCGGCGACGAGCAACCTGACGCTGCAGCTCGACTACACCCGCCCGCTCGGCGCATCAACGCGCCTGGAGACCGGGTACAAGGGTACGCTGCGCCAGATGGACAACGACCTCGCCGTCCATGTCTTCGACGCCGCGCTCAGCGGGTTCGCCGACGACAACGACCGCAGC
>JACDHR010000468.1 GCA_013820915.1 Gemmatimonadota bacterium | reverse complement strand
GTGAAACGCTGGTACATCTGGAAGAGCTCCACGGAGAACTGCCGGGCGAGTGCGCCATCCGCGAGGTCGATCATCCCCGATGCGAACATCGCGGCGAACTCGCCGGTGCTGTGCCCCAGCACAGCGGCAGGAGCGATCTTCAGCCGGCGCAGCAGCGTGAGCAGTGCGTAGTCCGCCGTCAGCACCGAGGAGACCGCGCCATCCATGCTCCAGAGGCGCGTCTCGGCCCCAGTGCGCTCCTCGGCGGTGGCGGTCGGGTGCGGGAAGATGAAGTCCGTCGGCAGCAGGTCGAAGCCTTGCTCCGCGAAGGCGTGGTCCGTGAGCTCGAAGCGCGCGCGTAGCTCGGGGAAATGCATGCAGAGGTCGGCCAGCATGTCGGGGTACTGGCTCCCCTCGCCCGGGAAGAGGAATGCCAGCTCACCGGAACGGCCGAGCGGCTCATCGAAGTAGTAGATCCCGCGCGCATCGCGGATCTGCCGCCGTCCCGGATCGGAGAGGCGCTGCAGCGCGCGCTCGAGCTTCTTCTCGAGATCCTCCACGGACGAGGCGACGATCGCCAGCCGCGCCGGCCCCGGGTCAGCGGGTACGTTCAGGGTATAGGCAAGATCACGCAGCTCGAGCTGCGGCGGGCGCTGCAGGAAGCGCCGGATCTCCTCGACGCGCCCGATCAGCCGCTCCCGTGAGGCCGCGGCGACGATGAAGACCTCGGCCTCCCAGCGGCGGGCGTGGCTGGGGAGGGCGCTCTCGTCCGGGACGGGATGCTCCTCCAGCACCAGGTGCGCGTTGATCCCGCCGAACCCGAAGGCACTGACGCCGGCGCGCCGCGGCTCCTCGGTGCGACCCTGGAACCAGGGACGGGTCGCGGTATTCAGGTAGAGGGGGGTGCGCTCGAGCTCCAGCTCGGGGTTCGGTTCTTCGACGTGCAGCGTCGGCGGCAGCACCCGGTGATACAGGGCGAGCGTGGTCTTGATCAGCCCGGCGATGCCGGCCGCCGGCATCAGGTGGCCGATCATGGATTTGACGCTCCCCACCGCACAGCGCCGCACCCTCCCCTCGCGCGGGCCGAACAGCTGCGTGAGGGCGCGGATCTCCGTCAGGTCGCCCACCTGCGTGCCCGTACCGTGCGCCTCGACCAGCCCAACGCTGTGCGGCGCGACGCCCGCGGCCTGATAGGCACGCTCGAGCGCCAGGATCTGGCCCTCCAGGCGCGGCGCCATCACGCTCATCCCCCGCCCGTCGCTGGACGTGCCCACACCCTGGATCACCGCGTAGATCCGGTCGCCGTCGCGCCGCGCCGCAGCGAGGGGCTTGAGCACCACCATGCCCACTCCTTCGCCGGGCAGAGTGCCATCGGCCTGCCGGTCGAAGGGACGGAGACGTCCAGACCCGGAAAAGGCGCCCACCGTGCAGAAGGGCTGGCTGATGCTGCTCGGCAGCGGAAGATGAACCCCTCCCACCAGCGCCAGATCGCACCGGCCCGACGCGAGATCCCGCGTCGCCAGATCGACGGCGATCAGCGACGACGCGCACGCCGCATCGACGGTGTAGCTCGGCCCCATCAGGTTCAGCCGGTTGGCGATTCGGCTCGCCGCGATGTTCGGGATCAGGCCCGGTACGCTGTCCGGCTCGAATGGCGGAAGCGAATCCCGCAAGCGATCGCGGATGCGCCCGAGATCCTCGTCCGTGAGTCCCAGCTGCAGGCTCTCCAGGAGCGCGATCGTCTGCGCGAGGATGGCGCCGTGCTGCAGCACGTTGGCCGTCCCCGCGGTCGGGTAGCTGCCACGCGCCAGCACGACCATGGTGCGCTCGGCACAGGGCACCTCGCCGGGATAGCCGGCGTCCGCCAGCGCCTGCCGCGCCACCTGCAGCGCCAGCCAGTGGTCGGAATCGCCCCCCTGCGCGGTGCTCGGCATGACACCGTGCGCCAGCGGATCGAAGCGGGCATGCTCACCGAGGTATCCGCCGCGGCGCGAGTAGATCCGCGTCCCCAGCGTCCCGTCAGGGTCGTGCAGAGCTCTCGCGTCCCACGCATCCTCCGGAGGATCACCGATGGCATCCACGCCCGCGACGATGTTCTCCCAGTAGGCGTCCAGATCCGGCGCGCCGGGAAAGAGGCAAGCCATGCCGATGATGGCGATGCTCCCGTCCGGAGTGAGCGGCAGCATCGCGTCGGCACCCTCCGTGTTCATGCTTCCTCCGAGATCGGAGCCAGGCTGACGACGGAGGCCGCGTTCACCGCGGCCGCGGAAGCTGCGGCGGGCGCCGCCTGGCCGGCCAGACGGTTGAGAGCGGTGCTACCCACGAACTCGCCCCCTTCGATGATGTGTCGCACCCGCTGATCCTCGTCAATGAGCAGCAGAGTGGCATGAATCGTATGCTGATCGGGGAGCAGACGTGCGAGCACGTACGTTCGCACCGGCCCGCTCCCCTGCCGTGGGAATCGGCGGTAGCGGCGGATGCGGGTCGGCAGCGCGGTGAGACCGTGTCTGCCTCGTGCCCAGAGCAGCAGCGACTGCAGCGCTCCGTCGAGGAGCACCGGATCCAGCAGCCATTCCCCCTGCACCGCGGCCCCCAGACATGCCGCTGCCCGAGAAGGCCGGAGCAGGGTGACGATCCCCTCATCGGCGAAGCCTTCGATGCGGTCCACGCACTGGAAGGCCGGACCGTGGAAGAGCCACCGGGCGTATGCCTCCGCAACGTTGAGCGGGAAGGGAGCAATGCGCTGCTCGAGGTCGCCGGAATATGACTCCGGAGCTGGAATCTGGCTCGAAAGCTCGACTGTGGCGCGGTAGTGGACGCGACTCGCGTCGTCAGCACCCGTAATCTCGACCTGCACGTCTGCCCCGGTGCGGTCGCTGGGGGGATCGGCGAGCGCGCGGGCAGCCACACGGATCGTCCGGGTGCTGGACTCGAGGATGACGCCCTTGAGCAGCTGGATGTCGCGCATCCCGCTCACCTGGAGGTCCGGCCAGCCGAGCTGCGCCAGCTCTGCCATCAGCTCCATCGCGGCTGTCAGCGGGAGCACAGGCTTGTTGTCGAGCCGATGATCGTCCAGGTAGCGGTCGAAGGCGAGGTCGAGCGTCCGAATGGCCTCGATGGTGCCTCCATTTCGTCGCACCTCGGTGGCGTGCGCGAGCAGGGGATATGCGCCAGCGGTGGGTCGAGCGATGCGCTCCACGGGAACAGCCACGGCGGGCTGCGCGCCCCAGCTTCCGCCGGCCAGCACGACCGCGGCCTCGC
>JACDHR010000123.1 GCA_013820915.1 Gemmatimonadota bacterium | reverse complement strand
GGTGGTACAGGCGATCTGGCACCGCTCCAAGGCAGGCCTCGATGTCGCGGAGGCTCTCCCGATAGGTGAGCTGAGCGAACATCATCGAAAGGAACTGGTCCCAACAGGTGAAACTGCGGATGCGATGATCGCCACCGTAGCGTTTCA
This sequence comes from Gemmatimonadota bacterium, assembly GCA_013820915.1. Taxonomy (GTDB): domain Bacteria; phylum Gemmatimonadota; class Gemmatimonadetes; order Longimicrobiales; family Longimicrobiaceae; genus JACDHR01. The sequence continues at coordinate 10,065 of JACDHR010000123.1, read as the reverse complement.
CGAGCCGACGAAAAGTGTGACGTGGTAGGTGATCGATGAGTTGGGCGAGCACCGTTCGACCCTCGTACATGCAAGGCTCCTGGCTGAATTATCAGCTCAGGCTCGCACCCAGAGAGGCGAAGTCCAAGTCGGTGACAGCTCAAGAACACCATAAGTCTTTGGCAAACTGGAGATTGCAGCATCATCTACTTACGTTAACCGGACAGTACTGGGTGCTGCATGTGAATTCGTTTGTGTGGTGATGAGGTGAGGTGTTGGTGAACCAGACGGGCGACCTCGGCCGTCTGGCGCGGGCTCGCCGGCCGCTACGAATCACGTGCGCACATGGTTAAGATCATCGGCATGGCCGGTGCGCACTGTCAGAAGATCGCGATCAACAGCGAAAAACAAATGTAGAGCAGCATGTTCGTGACGATATACGCGGCCGGCACCGCCATTGCCGCGCGGGCTTCGCTCAACCCCGCAACGCCGCGGAACCCGCCGTAGAGGAGCAGGACGGAGTAGCAGAGCGCCAGCGTAGCCAGCGGCACGACGAGCACCGGGGAACTGATGCCCAGGATGCCGACGGGAAGTAAAAAAAGGGTGATCGGAACCGTGGCAAGCGCGGCAAGGAAAAGATCCGCCCGGCCGGCTACCGGCACGCGGTACACGCGCCGAAAGCCCGTACTCGTCACAAAAATCCCGGCGATGATCAGCAGGGCCGCGAAGGCGAGGCCGACGCGGTGCCCCATACCGAGCTTCATGGCCGGGATCCCGGCCCCAAACATCCCCAGCACGGATACCATCATGTCCCGGATCGCGCCGAGAAGCGAGTTGATTAGGCCCCCCAACCCGATGGCGAACGCCAGCATCAGCGCTCCCGTATATGTGGCGGTGACGGCAACCTTGCGCGGCTCGGATAGGTGCTCCCACGTACGCTGGGTGCCGTCCACCGGCTCCCGGAGCGCTATACGCAGCGTCTGCCACGAGTCCACCAGGGCCAGTTTGGCGAGTGAAGCGGGATCCTGCCGTTCGGCTGTGCCGACAGGCAGCGCGACCACCGGAGGCAGCGGCGCGTCGTACGGAGGGGGCGAGTTGATGTCGTAATCCATGGTCGTGACTCCGTTGAAAGTGGAGGGACTGTGCCGCTCGTGATGCGGTGCTGGTCAGTCGCCGATCGTGAGCGACTCGAACGTGCCGTTGTTCCAGTAGTACAGGTCCGCACCCTTCTCCCAGTACACGACCACGATGGGGTTGCCGGGCACCCGAACCTGCCGCCCCTCGATATCGCTATAAACATCGTTTGCCTCGCCCACGCTCACCCCCCAGCCCTCCGGGGACACCACCTCGGCTGCGGAGCCGTTGCCGAAGAGCACCCCGAGCATGTCCTCTGCAGCATCGGCTCGCGACGTCAGCAACACCAGTCGATCCGGCTGCCCGTCCGCGTCGAAGTCGCCATCCCACACCCACCACACCTGCCCGGAACCCCAGCGCTCGCCCCAGAACATCTCCGGCGTGCTGCCGTCGTAGATCAATGGAAAACGGCGTGCGATTTCCTCTTCCGTGGTGAGACGGTAGCCGGGAAACTCGGCGTCGATCCGAGCATGCAATCCCGCTGTATCCGGGGCAAGAGCGGGTTCATCCACTGTGCTGGTGCGATCTCCTCCGGCCGGAGCAGCCGGGGCGGGGTTCGGGATTGCTTCTCGGCAGCCCTGTATCAGCAGCAGTAGCAGCAGAGACACGAAGATACGAGGGTGACGACAACGCAGCACGATCATCGTGCGTACCCTCGGGGCCGGAGGGATGATCCCCCCGTAGGGATCCAGAGCTTCACCGCCTTTCGGGCTCGCGACCCCGTAAAGCCGGCGGGGCATCGAGGTCTCGTCCCGATTCACCGGCGGCACTGTGGGCGTGCGGAGCCGTCGTTGCGCTATCGCACCGCTCGGATCGGCGCTGATGTGCAGGTGAGACGCGGTGGCAGGCACGGCATCTCGCGGTGGAACGTCGCTGGTGGGATCCGTCATGATCAATCTCCACGGAGGCGAAGAACGGAGAGCCGCCACACAACGGCTCTCGGGAACGGACGTTCGGCAGGCCAGCACATTTTCCCGGCATTGTAGCCCGTGAGCGAAGAACGACGTTCGCCGCACCGCTTCTCCGTTTTCATGGCAACAGATGTTCCATCCAACCCGCAAGCGGAACGGTTAGGCATAAATCGAATTTCGCCCGTAGCTTACAGTTTTCAATAACCTTCATTGCCGCTCGCACGTGTGTGTCCCCTGGCTACACCTGGCGCCAAGGGATACAACACGACGCTAGCGGGGCCGCCAGTTCACACGTAACTAGCCGGCGGTCCTGTCCACACGTTTCCGGGACCCAATCCCGCCTCCCCATCCCGCCGAAGTCCTCATGATGCCTGTTGTTGCCGTTCTCCTTCAGAGCGAATCGTTTTCGGATGTTTGGCCCAAGCTCGCTGCTGCCGCGGGGGCTCGGCTGCGCCTCGGCGAAAAGGTTCCAGAGCTGGGTGCACTGGACGAGGCCTGCTGCGTAGTCGTGGCGGCGGGCGGCGTGGCAGGCCGCATGGGACATGTGCTCCCCACCCTGCTCGCCACCGGCGCAATGTCGGTGGCAGTGGTTGGCGCCACAGCGGATCACCGGGTCGCATGCGAACTGCTTCGTACCGGGGCTGACAACTACTTCGCGCTGCCGGGCGACTTCTCCCGGCTGCGCGAGTGGCTGCTGCAGCAGGTCACGCGTGCCCGTGAAGAGGCACGCGCGCGGGCGCTTGCCGGTGCCGCACGGGAACAGCACGGATTCGGGAGGATGATCGGCCGGAGTGAGTGCCTCCGTTCGGTGCTGGAACGCGCCGGCAAGGTGGTGCGGCATGGAAACGGCACCCTCCTGATCACTGGCGAAACAGGCACGGGCAAGGAGCTGCTGGCGCAGGCAATCCACTACAATGGTCCGCGAGCGCGGAAGCCCTTCGTCGCGATCAACTGCGCCGCAATTTCAACGTCCCTGGTGGAGTCCGAGCTTTTCGGACATGAGTTCGGACATGAGAAGGGGGCGTTCACGGACGCGCACCTCGCCAAGCCGGGCCTGTTCGAGGTGGCGCACGGTGGGACCCTCTTCCTGGACGAAGTGGGCGACCTCCTCCTCGGCCTACAAGCCAAGCTGCTGCGGGTGCTGGAAGAGCGGAGGGTGCGGCGGCTGGGGAGTGTTTCGGACGTGGCAATGGACGTGCGCCTGATCGCCGCGACGCACGCGGACCTGGCCGCGGCGGTAGAGTGGGACGCTTCCGGAGCGACCTGTTCTATCGGCTAAACGCGATCCCACTGCACCTCCCCGCGCTCCGCGAAAGCGACGATGACGTGCTGCTCCTGGCGGATCACTTTCTGGCGCACTTCGGCCGCGAGTACGGTGTGACGCCGCCTCCTTTCACTCCGCAGAGGCGGCGGGCGCTGCTCTCCTGTTCCTGGCCTGGAAACATTCGGGAGTTGAAGAACGTAATCGAGCGTGCGGTGCTGCTCGGTGAGGACAACCTCGCGGTCAGCAGCGAAGCTTCCACCGCGGGCAACGGAGCAGCCCACCACGTGTTTGCCGCCCCTGGCACGATGGAAGCGGTTCAGCGGATAGCGGCGAGAGACGCTGTGAAGCGCTTCCGGGGGAACAAGAGCCAGGCCGCACACGCGCTGGGGATCAGCCGCAAGCGGCTGTATGTGTTACTGAACGGAGTCGAGCAGCTTTCATCCGCGACGAAGGACTGACACTGCGGACTGCTGCGAGCCACCGCCGGTGAACTCGTCCTCCCGTCCGGCCGCCGAGACCTTGATGTCTCTTTCGTCGGATGTTCGAGAAGACCTTTTCAACCTCGGACAAATCGTGGAAACCGAGTCACTGCTCCGGAAGGCGCTGGAGCGCGCCACCGCGGTGGACGATGCGCAGGTCCTCTGCCGGGCGGAAATGAACCCGGCGCGCGAGCGTACCGCCGATGATCATCGCGGCGCCGACCAGGCTCCAGCTCCAGGTACTCGGCGAAGAGCACGATTCCCCAGACGCCCGCGAAGACGATGTGCAGGTACCCGACCGCCGTTTTGTGTACTGAATCACTGTCGCCTCCGCCAGCGGGAGGTGAACCCGTGCATAGTAGAAGCAGGCGAGCGCACCGAAGCCGAGCAACCCGCGCAGCACCAGTAGCCGGCGGTTTGTGCCCCACATCGGGACGCGGGCGCGCCGCAGCAGCCAGTAGCTGAGCAGAAGGCGCCGTACGCCATTTACCGGATCCCCGCCGGGGGGACCGACAACAAACAGGGCCGCGGCTGGCTCATCGCTCTCCGGCCGGCCCGGCCATTCTACGCGGCTCTTCGGGCGCCGCGCTTCGCTCACCTGGCGGGATCGGTCTCTCCTTCCGCCACGGACAGGGAGGTTCGCGCGGGAAAGGTAACCAAACTTACCGGTCAAGGAAGGTCCGCCGGGCGGCGGGTGGAGAGGGGCGGCACAACGGGGGAGGCGCTTGCGGTGCGGGGCGGGCACCGCGAGATTTGCAAGAGAGTTGCGACGCCTCCCATGGATCACCACGGGAGGCGTAAATCGTTCGCAAGAGCGGCGGGCCGGGTTCATAGCCGCCGGCCGATTCACGGCGCATACGCCGCGGGAGACGTGTGGCAGACCAGGGAAGCGTTCCGTCCGCAATTCAGAATTCAGTTCGCCGCGGGCTCCATCGTGCCCGGCTTTTACGGTGGGGGCAGCTCGTGCTGGGCCTGCTCCTGTTCGGGCTCGCGATTTCGCTCATGGTGCGCAGCGAGCTGGGGCTCGGCCCGTGGGACGCGTTCCATGTGGGGCTGCACCAGCTCACGGGCATCAGCATCGGCGGCGCGTCGATCGCCGTCGGGCTGGTCATCGTGCTCGGCACCTACTTCATCGGGGTACGGCCGGGGCCGGGAACGGTCGCGAACATGGTGCTCATCGGCATCTTCACGGACCTGCTGCTGCCGCTCGTCCCGCAAAGCACTCACTGGGCCTGGAGCGGGGCCTATTACATCACGGCGATCGGAATGTTGGGGATCGCGACCGGAATGTACATCGCCGCGGGGCTGGGGAAGGGGCCGAGAGACGGGATGATGATCGCGCTGAGCCAGAGGAGCGGGTGGCCGGTACGGCGGATGCGCACCCTGATCGAGGTGAGCGCGCTGACGATGGGCTGGCTGATGGGCGGGAAGATCGGGGTCGGCACCGTTCTCTTCACGTTGATGATCGGACCCACCACGCAGTGGGGCCTTCAGCTGTTCGGGCTTACGGCAACAGGCGCGAGCCGGGTCCTGCCGATCCCGATGGCTGATACGGAGGTCCCCGGCACCCGGGGCCGAGCCGCGTAGCTGCGCACCCGGGGGCTGTTACCCGCCAGCAGCCTCGATCAGCGCCCCGAACCCTTCCCGGTAGCTGCGGTAGCGCATCTCATAGCCCGACTCCGCCAGGCGTGTACTGCTGCAGCGCTTATTGCTGCGGCGTCCCGCACGGCCGCGCCGCGAGCCCTCCGCCGCGTCACCGACAGGCGGAGCGGGCATCCCGAGCCGATCCGCCAGCCACCGCAGGATGTCGCAGAGTGGCGCCGGCTCGCGGTCCACCCCGATATACACCGGCGCCGGCGCATCCAGCATCATGAGATGGTGCAGCGCACCGGCGCAGTCGTCCCGGTGGATGCGGTTGGACCAGGCGGGAGTGCCGGGCAGACAGGCGGCGCTCCCCGCGCGGACCTCCTCGATCAGCCGTGTGCGCCCCGGTCCGTAGATCCCGCCGAGCCGCAGAACCGTGGCGGGAAAGGGCCCGCCAAGCAGCAGGCGCTCGCCTTCCAGCAGCCGCTGCCCGGAATAGCTGCTCGGCTCCGTCGGCGAATCCTCATCCACCCACTCCCCCTCCGTCTGCGCGTATACACCGGTGCTGGAGGTGAAGAGGACGCGGCGTGGTGCCTGCTCCTGCTCCACCACCGCGGAGAGAAGGTTTCCGACACCCTCCACGTAGGCAGCGCGGTACGCCTCATCCGAAGACCCGCCCGGCGAGACAGCGTAGACGACGTAGTCGAGGTGCGGCGGGAGCGCCTGCAACGTGGACGGGTGGGAGAGGTCGGCAGCGAAGGGGTGCACACCCCCGGGAACGCCGTCCGGCGTACGGCGAAGTCCCCAGACCTCGTGCCCCGCAGCCACGAGCCGCTCGGCGAGCGCCGAACCCACATACCCGCAGCCTGCGATCAGCACGCGCAGATGCCCGGACGGCTGGTTGCCTGGAGCGCGCGTGCTCACTGGGGATCCCGGGCACGGGCGAGCGAGCCCTCCCGGAGCCCGTCGGGCCGCTCCTCACCGCAGACGTGAACGTGGTCGCGTATTCCTTCATCGTCGATGAAGTACGGGGTGATCGGCTGAATAGTGTATCGCAAGGGCAGCAGCGGGTGGAGGTGAGCATTTCGGAGGACGTGCACGAGAGGCGTGCAAGCGTCTTGCCAGCCGGGGTCGCTTGGCTCTCTGGTGTACCCGGATCCGAGCGGTCCCGGCCGGGGAAGACAGAAGCACCTCCGCGACCCGCCGATATAGCGCATATCAAGGGAAGCTTGTACCTTGCGGCACCTGCTTCGCACAGATCGAGACGGGGAGCCGGTGCCCCGCGCGGATCACGGATTCAGCGATCGTGTTCAAGCCGTGCGCGGCGGCCAGGCCCTCTCGCCGCACGGACGGGAACGATCGTCCTTCTCCTGTATCCCCATTATGACTAAAGATCCGACCTCCGAGTTCGCGAGCGCCTCGGCTGCCACTGTGGCCGGCGCACCGTCAGGCGGCGGCGCCCCGCAGGACACCGCATTCTTCGGCCACCCCCGCGGGCTGGCGACGCTGTTCTTCACGGAGATGTGGGAGCGCTTCAGCTACTACGGCATGCGCGCGATCCTCATCCTGTTCATGACGGCTGCCGTAGTGGACGGCGGGCTCGGAATGGACGCGCAGACGGCGGGCGCCATCTACGGCCTGTACACCGCGGGCGTATACCTCTTCGCACTGCCGGGCGGCTGGGTCGCGGACCGGCTGTTCGGGCAGCGTCGCGCAGTGCTGTGGGGCGGGATCATCATCGCGCTCGGGCACTTCACGATGGCCGTCCCGGCGCTGACGCTGGCCCTCGGCGAGCTCCCCCCGTTCTACATGGGGCTCTCGCTGATCGTGCTCGGCACGGGGCTGCTCAAGCCGAACATCTCCACCATGGTCGGCGAGCTGTACCCCGAGGGCGGCGCGCGGCGCGATGCCGGTTTCTCGATTTTCTACATGGGGATCAACATCGGTGCGTTCGCGGCGCCGCTGATCACGGGGTACCTGGGGGAGAAGGTCAACTGGCACCTCGGCTTCGGCGCGGCGGGTGTCGGCATGGTGCTGGGCGTCATTCAGTACATGCACGGGGACAGGCACCTGGGCGAGGCGGGGCTGAAGCCCAATGCCGCGTACAGCGACGCCACGGCGCGGAGCAGCCCGCTGATCGGCGTCGGGCTGGTAAGCGTGCTCGCACTGTTCATGTTGATGCTACAGGCCTTCGGCGTAGTGGACCTGACCACCGCCGTCGGCGTCGCGGGTGCGGGCGGGATCATCATCGTCTCGCTGGCCCTCTTCTACTTCGGCTACATGTTCGTCGCCGGGGGGCTCGACGCGGTAGAGAAGAAGCGTCTCGGCGTAATCGCTGTGCTTTTCGTCTTCTCCGCGCTATTCTGGTCCGGTTTCGAGCAGGCAGGCTCCTCGCTCAACCTGTTCGCCGAGCGGCTGACCGAGCGGGTGATCCTCGGGTGGGAGATGCCGGCGAGCTGGCTGCAGTCGGTCAACTCGATCTTCATCATCGCGCTGGCACCGGTGTTCGCGTGGCTATGGGTGTGGCTGAGCCGCCGCAAGGCGGAGCCGTCCAGCCCCGCGAAGTTCGCGCTGGGCCTCGTCTTCCTGGGCTTGGGTTTCCTGGTGATGGTGGGCGCATCGGTGCGCTCCGAGGCCGGCGCGCAGGTGCTGCCGACGTGGCTGATCCTCACCTACCTGTTCCACACCATCGGCGAGCTCTGCCTGAGCCCGGTCGGGCTGAGCACCGTCACCAAGCTGGCCCCGCACCGTATGGTAGGGCAGATGATGGGCGTGTGGTTCATGTCGATCTCGCTTGGAAACCTGATGGCGGGCCAGGTGGCGGGCCAGTTCGAGAGGCTGCCGCTCCCACAGCTCTTCGGCGCCGTGGCCGCCACGGTGATCCTCTCCGGCATCGTGCTCGCCGTGCTCGCGAAGCCGATCCGCAAACTCATGAGCGGGGTGCACTAAACAACCAATACGTGAGCATAGACGGAAGGGTGCGACCCCGGACTAAACGCAGGCGGCGGCCGGGTAGCTGTTCCGGCCGCCACCTGAATGAAACGGTTCCTCCAGTGGTGAAGTGTGCGGTCAAGTCATAGCGGTGCACACGGTGACGCCAGGCCGCGCGCATCGCACTCGGCCGCCGGGACGATCATGTTCGTGAACCGGGAGTCACCGGGGCGGTCGACCGGCAGGGTCTCGAGCCGGCCGTAGCGGCGTGCGTCGATCCAGCGCGTGCCCTGCGCCCACATCAGCGAGTACAGGCGGTTGTAGAGCAGCTCGGTGAGGAACGCGTCGGTCGAGCTCGCCGGCGTAAGCACGGCGTTGTCGAGCCCGCCCGCGTGCCGCCGGACGAGATTCAGGTCATCGATCGCGCCCTGTGGATTCCCGCCATTCCACTGGATCTCCGCTCGGAGAAGCAGCAGCTCCTCGTTGGTGATCCACGGGACGGGCGCGCCCAGATTGGCCGCGGCCGGATTCGTGGCGCTGTTATACAGGATCGGCTTGTGCGTGCCGACCAGATCGTTGAGGTTCCTCGTACGTCCGGCCGCCATGACCTTGTGGGTCAGCCGCAAGTCCGGCGTGCCGTCCGCGCGTGCCTGCGCGCCGGTGATGACCGACGGGTGCATCCAAAGGCGGTTGTTGGTCAACGGCTCGGAAACGGGGTTGGCCGGCTCGCCCGCTGTGGTCGAGTACGCGTAGTACACGCCGGTCGCCAGCGAGCCCGGAAGCCCGGCGGTGGTCACGAACGACGCGTTGATCGCCGTGTTCGCCTGCGCCCAGCACGCCCCGCAGTTCGCGAACGTCGCGCGGTGCACCAGGACCTTCGCGGCGAGCGCGCGGTTGAACTGCGCAAACGTCGCCGGCGTGCCGAAGCCGGTGTAGCCCGGCGCCATCGTGAACGGAAACGTTGCGCCGCCCGCCTGCAGGTCGGCGAGCGCCTCGTCGAGCAGCGCCGACGCGGTTTCCATGGCGGCGGCGAACGAGACGAACGGCGCCGGCTCGGCGGTGATCGGCCGGTCCACGTCGAGCGGGATGCCGAGCTGGCCGGTGCGTACCGCGAGGCGGTGGATGTGCCACGCTTTCATCGTTTTGGCCATGCCGGCCGAGGCGCGGACTTCCGCGTCGGTCATTCCCGACGCGGTGGGAAGCGCCACGAGGTACGTGTTGATCGTCCGGATCGCCGCATACGGGCCGATCCAGATCCCGGAATTGCGGCCGGTCGGGTCCTGTGGTCCGCGAATCTGCTCACCCGTTTCGCGCGGGTCGTTGCCGAGCAGGTTGTAGCCCTCCCGGCCGTACAGCGCGTAGAACTGGATCTCCGTGCCTACGTCGTTGAACGCTTGCGCGAAGATCCCCGTGGCTGCCCTCCCCAGGATCGCCCGGCTCGGCGCGCCCGTCAGCGTTTCCACCGTGGGCGCATTGGTGTTGACGACGTCGAAGTCGCCACAGCCGCCGAGCGCCACGGCGACGACGACGGCCACGCCAAACCGAGCCGCCGGCGACCATCCCCTGATTGGGGTCATTGTCTTGGTCATACTCAGAACCCCGCGGAAATGTTGAAGAGAATGGTGCGCGACGGCGGATACGGCCCGATGTCCAGATTGTTGCGGACCGCTGAGGCTCCGAAGTTGGCGACTTCGGGATCAACACCAGTGTACCGGGTCCACATGAAGAGGTTGCGGCCCGTCAGCCCGATGCTGAGACGATCCGCGCCCCAGTTGAGCGGGAC